>JASGFP010000008.1:0-59634 GCA_047605445.1 Rhodoblastus sp. | reverse complement strand
CCGCGGCCCGGTCGCGCGCGGGCGACGACGGTCGCTTCGACGCGGCTTCCTATCGCGCGTTGGTCGCGCGCGCCGTGCGCGCGGCGGTCGGCAGCCGATGCGCGCAGGCCGCCGGCGCGCGCGTGGTGATCGCGTTGACGATCGGCGGCAGCGGCGCAATCTCGAGCGCCGGAGTCGCAAGTTCGAGCGGCAACAGCGCGTTCGATGCGGCTTCGGCCGCCGCCGTGCGGCGCGCCGGGCCGTTCCCGCCGCCCACGGGCCGTTCCGCCGTCAGCGTTCCGGTCGCCGTCTCGTGCCGCTGACCCCGCGCTAGCCGAGCGGCGCCCAGGGAAGGACGAATGTCTGTCCCTCATGTTCGCCGCGTAGCGTCGAGACGCCGTAGGCGCGCCGGATGATGTCGTCGGTCAGGTCGGACGGCGCGCCGTCGAGCAGCTTTCGTCCGTCCGCCAGCACGATGAGGCGCCCGCAGAACCGCGTCGCGAGCGCGAGATCGTGCAGAACGACGACGACGCATTTGCCTGCATCGGCGACCTGGCGAAGCAGCGTCATGATCCGCAATTGATGCAGCGGATCGACGGCGGCCACGGGCTCGTCGGCCAGCAGCACGTCCGCCTCCACCGCGAGCGCGCGCGCGAGCAGCACGCGCATGCGCTCGCCCCCCGACAACGTCTGCACCGTGCGCGCCCGAAACTGCGCGACCTCCGCGAGCGCCATCGCGCGTTCGATCGCCGCGCGATCCTCCGCGCTTTCGCCGGCGAAAGGCGTGCGATGCGGCAGCCGGCCGAGCCGCACGACCTCGTCCACGCGCAACGGCCAATGGATCTCGCCGTCCTGCGCGAGATAGGCGAGCCGGCGCGCGAGATGCGGCCCGAGCGCTTGCGCGTTCATGCCATCGTAGCGGATCGCGCCGCCCGACAGCTGCAGCAGGCCGGCGATCGCCTTCAGCAGCGTCGACTTGCCAGCGCCGTTCGGCCCGATCAATCCGACGATCTCGCCGGGCGCGAGCGCCAGATCGACCGAGTCGAGAATGGTCGCGTCTTCGATGCGGAGGCGCGCGGCTTGGACGTCGATCTTCATCAGGCCTCGCGCCGCAGCCGGTAGACGAGATGGAACAGGAACGGCGCGCCGATCAGCGCCGTGATGACGCCGAGCTTCAATTCCGGCCGTATCGGCAGCAGGCGCGCGGCCGTATCGGCGACGAGCAGCAGCGCCGCGCCGCCGAGGCCGCTGACGAAAAGCAGCCTGCCCGGACGATGGCCGACGAAGGGCCGCAGGACATGCGGCGCGACAAGGCCAATGAAGCCGATCGCGCCGCTGACCGCGACCGCGGCGCCGACGGCCAGCGCCGCGCCGCCGACGAGTTGCAGGCGCAACCTGCGCATGTCAAAGCCGAGGCTGCGCGCCGTCGGCTCGCCGAGGCTGAGCGCGTCCAGCGCCGGCGCCGCCGAGAGCAGCAGCAGCCAGCCTGTCGCCATGAACGGCGTCGCCAGCCAGACCTGCGGCAGGCTGCGGTCGATCAGCGAGCCCATCAGCCAATAGACGATTTCCAGCGCGGCGAAGCCGTTGGGCGACAGGTTGAGCGCGAGGCTGGTGAGCGCGGCGGCGAAACTGTTGACCGCGACGCCGGCGAGAATGAGCGTCATCGTGCCCGCGCCGCGGCCGGCGAGCGCATAGAGCAGCAGCACGCCGAGCGCCGCGCCGGCGATGCCGCCGATCGGCAGGGCGAGCGCGACGACGCTCGACAGACCGGAATAGAAAGCCGCCACGGCGCCGAGCGCGGCTGCGCCGGAAACCCCGACGACGCCGGGCTCGGCCAGCGGATTGCGCAGGAAGCCCTGCATGGCCGCCCCCGCGAGCCCGAGACTGAATCCGACGAAGCAGCCGAGCAGCGCGCGCGGCAGGCGCAGTTCGACCAGCACGATCGCCGGCAACGTATGCGCGCCATGCGCGACATCGGCGATCGCCTGGGGCACGTCGAGCCCAGCGTAGCCGACGAACAGCGATCCGAGAAACGCAGCGACGACGGCTGCCGCGAGCGCGCCGATCAGCCGGCCATGGGCGCGCCGGTCGCGCGCCCCGCTCTGCGAGACCGCCGCGCTCATCGAGCGGCGGTTCCGGCGCCCCGGGTCTGGTCGACCAGCAGGCGCACGGCGTCAACGAGATTGGGTCCGCCACAGGTCCACAATTTCGGCGGCATCGAAACGACCTTCAGCCGTCGGCCGAGCGCGGCGATGAGCGGATGGTTGAGCGCTTCGGTGGCCAGGGCCGGCGCGTCGTAGGCCTCGCCGTTGACGATCATGACATCGGCCTGCTGCAGGGCGACCGCCTCGAGCGGAATGGCGAGATAGCTGCCGGCGGCGACCCGCGACCCGAGATTGTCGAGCCCGGCGCGGTTCATGATCTCCTCGACCAGCGAGCCCTTTTCGACAGTGAAGCCATTCGGCTGCATGACTGCGGCGCGCAATCGCGGGCCTTGCGCGCGCGGCGCCAGCGCGGCGAGCCCAGCGTCGATCTCGCGCACCATCGCCTGCCCGCGCACGTTTTCGCCGATCGCGTCCGCCAGCGTGCGTATCTGGGCGCGCACGTCGTCCATGCTGCGCGGCGGCTCGAATTCGACGACCCTTACGCCGAGCCGCTTCAGGATGCCGATGGTCGTCTGCGAGCTGAAGGCGCCGGCCAGCACGATGTCGGGCCGAAACGCCATGACTTCTTCAGCAAGCGCGTGATTGACCGGCGTGCCGGCCGCCAGCGCGGCCACGTTGGAATTGGCGGCGTCGCGCGACAACCAGGTGACCGACGCGATATTGTCGCGGTCGGCGAGCCGCAGCAGCAATTCGTCCGCGCACTGGTTGATCGAGACGATCCTTTGCGGGCGCGCGGATTGCGCGGCGGCCGGCGCGAGCGCGCAGGCGGCGGCGAACGCCGCAGCGCAGGCGATCCCTCGCGCTCCACCTATCCGCCCCATCCCGAACCCTCGCGCAGCCTGTCAGCGCGGGACCGGCGCCCCACGCATAGCGTCCGCTTGATAGTCGATTGCGGCGCCGGCGGAAACCTGCGGCGTTTCCGCCGGCAAGGCGTCGATTGTCGCGGAACGATCCCGCACTTATTCTCGCCGAGATGAAGCAGGACCAATTTCCGCAGAACGCGCGTCCAGCGCAGATCGCGACGCGCATCAATGCGCGCGTCCTGCGCCACGATCCCGGCCATGGCTTGTCGACCCTTTTCTTCGGCGATGGCGAATTGCGCGTGCCGCTCGTCGCCGCGCCCGTCGATTCCGGCGTCGTCGTGGTCATCGACGCGCGCGACGTGGCTATCGCGCTGTCGCGTCCGATGGACGTGTCGATCACCAACCGGCTGCCGGGCGCCATCGTCGAGATCGAGCCGCTCGCCCTGCCCTACGTGCGTGTGGCCTTCGATCTCGGTTCGACGCGGCTCGATGCGCTGGTGACGTCGGAATCCGTCGAGCGCCTTGCGCTCGAGCCCGGCCTGCGCGCCTGGGCGATGATCAAGACGGTCGCGATCGCCGACGTCGCGGTTCAGGGGTCTGTTCCGACGCCGCGCCGCTGGCCCGCGGACGATAGCGGGGATTGAGCGCGCTCTCGAGCTCCTTCATCGCGGCGGCCGCGCCGCTGCGCGAGCGCCGCTCCATCGAGCGATAGAGCGCCACCAGCCGCTCGCCGAACGGCGTGATCTCCGAACCCGTATCCTTGCGACCGGGATAGGTGGCGAAAACCGGCGATTCGAACGTGCGGTTGAGCGCATCCACCATCAGCCAGCACTTGCGGTATGAAATGCCGGTCGCCCGCCCCGCGCCGATGATCGAGCGGTGCTGCCGGATCGCCTCGATCAGCAGGAAATCCTCCGGCGTCAGCCGCCCGCCATTGGCGAAATGCACGACGATGTCGATTTTCGTGGCTTTCGGCGTCATCGCCCGTCCCGATTATGCGCTGACGCGCAGATTAACGCCGAGGAACCGCCACAGCCAGAGCGCGAACGCCGGGGCCGGTTTTCGAAGCTGCATTTGGCCGCACCGCGACAAAATTGTCCTTCACCCGACCAGCGCGCCTATTGCGCAGGCGTGACAACGAGGGCGATCCGAGCGTCCGCAGCGCCGCTGATCTGGATCGTCGCCGGCGCCGCGTTCAACTGGAACCGCACGCTCTTGCGCATTCCCGCGCACCCCTGCCTGCCGCTGAAGGCTACGGATTTCAGCCGCTGCCCATCCTGAATCACGTCGATCCACGCTTCGCCGGACAGCGTGATTTGATAGAGCCCGGCGGCGGGAAACGAACCGACGGAGACGACGCCGCCGAAACTGTCGGCGCGCTTGGGTTGGCGCTCGGGCGGCTGAAGGAAGGCGGCCTCGACCATGGGGCGCAGTTTGACGACCGCCGCCGGGCCGCCGGCCTTTATGGCTGCCCCCGTTTCGATCGTGGCGAGATCATGCGCCGAAAGAAGCTGCAATTCGCGTGTGAGCGGCCACTCGAACGACGAACAGGCCGCCTCCTGCGCCGGCGCGGGTAAAGTGGCCAAAAGGCTCGCGGCGAACGCGAGGGCCAAGGCTGCGCCTGCGCTTGCGCGGGCGCTGCGGCATGTGCTTTGCATTTCTTTTCTATATCGCTCCGGATATAGGAAAGCAAAGCCGCCCGTCGGCTGGAGAGGGACAATGAAACTGCTGAAATTCGCTTCCGCGCTGGCATCGGCCGCGGTTCTCGCCATCGCCGTCGCCGGCGCCCGCGCCGAACAGGCCGGCGGCGCCGCAACCGCAAATGCGCCCGCTGCCGCCGCCGCGACCAATGTCGCAGCCGCGACCAATGTCGCGGTCGCCGCCAATTTCACCGAACCGGCCAAGGAGATCGCCGCGCTGTTCAAGCAGAAAACCGGTTACGAGGCGGTTCTGAGCTTCGGCGCCTCGGGCCAGTTCTACACGCAGATCACGCAGGACGCGCCTTTCCAGGTCTTTCTATCGGCCGACGACAAGCGTCCGAAGGACGCCGTCGCCGCCGGCCTCGCCGCCGCCGACAGCCGCTTCACCTATGCTGTCGGCAAGCTGGTTCTATGGAGCAAGTCGCTCGATCTCACGAAGGGCGAGGACGTTCTGAAGGCCAGCGCCTTCTCCAAACTCTCCATCGCCAATCCCGCCGGCGCGCCCTATGGCGCAGCGGCGATCGAGACCCTGAAGGCGCTCAATCTCTACGACGCGTTGCAGCCAAAGATCGTGCAGGGCAATTCGATCGCGCAAGCCTTCCAGTTCGTCGACACCGGCAATGCCGAACTTGGCTTTGTCGCTCTTTCGCAACTCGCCAAGGTCACGACGGGCTCGCGGTGGATGGTCCCGCAATCCCTCTACAAGCCGATCCTCCAGGACGCGGTCCTGCTGAACAAGGGCGCCGACAGCGCGCCATCCAAAGCTTTCCTGGCCTTTCTCAAGACGCCGGAAGCGCGCGCGATCATCGAGAAATACGGCTACGCGCTGGGCCAGTAGGCGCCGTTCGACCGCCTCACAAAGCGCCAGATCGCCCGGAAGAACGGCGTTTTTCCGGGCTGCTCGGACTGGTCTCGCGGTAAGTCCCGGCATTATCGACGCCTTCAGCTTCGCCGCCCGGCGGCACGCGCATTGCATGTAGCCCTCGGCTAACAGCGAGGCGCCGATGACGAACAAGACGGTCAGGGCGGACCCTTTTGCCGTTTCGTTCGACGGCGCGACAACCGCGCTTGTCGTCATCGACATGCAAAGGGATTTTCTCGAGCCTGGCGGCTTCGGCGCGGCGCTCGGCAACGACGTGTCGCTGCTGCGCGGCGCCATCGCGCCGGCCGCCGCGATCATCGCCGCAGCGCGGGCGGCGGGCCTTCTCGTCATCCACACACGCGAGGGCCATCGCGCCGATCTGTCGGACGCGCCGCGCCACAAGGTCGAGCGCGGCGACCCGGCCAGGCGCATCGGCGCAAGCGGACCGATGGGTCGCATTCTGGTGCGCGGCGAACCCGGCCACGACATCATTCCCGAACTCGCGCCGATCCCCGGCGAGCCGGTGATCGACAAGCCCGGCAAGGGCGCGTTCTTCGCGACCGATCTCGATCTCATCCTGCGCAATCGCGGCGTCGCAACCCTGCTCGTCTGCGGTGTGACGACGGAAGTCTGCGTGCACACGACCGTGCGCGAGGCCAACGATCGCGGCTATCGCTGCATCGTCGTGGCCGACGCCTGCGCCTCCTATTTTCCGGAGTTTCATGCTGTCGCGCTGCGCATGGTCGCGGCGCAGGGCGGCATTTTCGGCTGGGTCGCCTCGTCGGGCGATCTCGCCGCCGCGCTTTCAGAAAAGGCCGCGCAACGCGCCATCGCCTGAGAAGGAGGAAACCATGGAAACGACGCGAGATTTCAAGCCCTCGCTATGGGTCCCCGGCGACTGGAACGCATTCTTCGGCTTCGGCACCAACATTCTCGTCAATATGCTGGTGCTGACAGGCCTCTTGCGCTTCGTGCTGAAAATGCCCGACGAAATCGTGTTCGGCCGCATCCTGCCGGCGCTCGGGCTGATGATGTGCCTGAGCACCTTCTATTACGCCTATCTCGCTTACAAGCTGGCCAAGGAGACCGGCCGCACCGACGTCTGCGCGCTGCCGTCGGGCGTCAGCGTGCCGCACATGTTCATCGTCACTTTCGTCATCATGCTGCCGGTGATGCTCAAGACGAACGATCCCGTGAAGGCGTGGGAAGCGGGCCTCGCCTGGGTGTTCATCCAGAGCTTCATCCTCATGATCGGCGGCTTCGTCGCGCCTGTCATCCGCAAGATCACGCCGCGCGCCGCGTTGCTCGGCACGCTGGCGGGCGTGTCCGTCGCCTTCATTTCGATGCGGCCGGCGCTGGAAATGTTCATGACGCCGGTCATCGGCCTCGTCTGCTTCGGCATCATTCTGGTCAGCTGGTTCGGCAATCTGCGTTACCCGAAGGGCGTTCCCGCCGGCCTCGTCGCCATTGCCGCAGGCATGCTGATCGCATGGGGCTCCAACATCTTCGGCCTCGGCTATGGCGGCATGAGCCTCGACAAGCTCGCGCAATCCTTCTCGACCATCGGCTTCTCCGTGCCGATTCCCGCGCTCGGCCGCGTGTTCGGCGGCTTCGAGTTTCTCGGCCTCATCCTCGTCACCGCCATTCCCTTCGGCATCTACGATCTCGTGGAAGCGATGGACAATGTGGAGAGCGCGGCGGCGGCGGGCGATTCCTTCCCGACGACGCGGGTGCTTTCCGCCGATGGCGTCGTCAGCCTCATCGGCTGCATCATGGGCAATCCCTTCATCAACGCCGTCTACATCGGCCATCCCGGCTGGAAGTCGATGGGCGGGCGCATCGGCTATTCCGCTGCAACCGGGCTGATGGTGATCGTGCTCTCGTGGCTCGGCATCGTCTCGCTGCTGGTCGCGCTCGTGCCGGTCGTCGCCATTTCGCCGATCCTGCTCTACATCGGCATGCTGATCGGCGCGCAGGCGTTCCAGGAGACGCCGCACAAGCACGCGCCGGCCATCGTGCTCGCCTTCACGCCGCATCTCGCCTCATGGGCAAAAACGCTGATCGACGGCGCGCTCGGCGCGGCCGGCACGGACGCGGCCAAGGTCGGCCTCGACAAGCTCGCCAATGTCGGCGTGCTCTATCAGGGACTGACCTATCTCGGCGACGGCGCGATCCTGACCGGTCTCGTGCTCGGCGCCATTGCGGTCTTCATCATCGAGCGGCAATTCATGCGCGCGGCCGCCTTCGCGGGCGCCGGCACCGTTCTCACCTATTTCGGCTTCATGCACGGGCCTGCCGTCGGCTTCGGCGCCAACGGCCTCGGCGTGACCCCGCAGATCGCTCTTGCCTACGCAGTTGTCGCGCTGTTTCTGGCAGGCTGCGCGCAGGCGGAAAAATCGAGCGTGGCAACCAGCGCGCCGCCAGAGCCCGTCGCAGCCGAATGATCAGCGGCGCGCGCGCTTTCTGTCGGGGAGCGCGCCCGTCACCTTGTCGAGCGCGATCTCGACGAGTGTAACGTGATGCAGCATGGCCGCATGCGCGCGCGGCGCATCGCCGGCGAGAATGGCGCGCACGACCTCCTCGTGTTCGGCGTGCGACTGTACGAGACGACGCGGCGCGCGGAATTGCGCACGGCGGAAATGTTCGAGGCGTCGCCGCAATTGCGTCGCGAATTCCTCGAGCGTGGAATTATGCGCGCCTGCATAGAGCATGGTGTGGAAGCGATGGTTGGCCTCGGTATAGGCGGCGCGCGCGCCCTTGGCGGCATGCGCGCCCATCTCCTCGTGCAGCGCGCCAAGCCGCCGGCGCTCGATCGGGCTCATCGAAATGGCGGCGAGCCGCGCGCAGGTCGCCTCGATCTCCGCCATCGCCACAAACAGTCCGTTGAGGCTTTCGGGCGTGATTTCCGTAACCACCGCGCCGCGGCGCGGGCGCAATTCGATGAGGCCGGACGACGCAAGCCGCCGCAAGGCCTCACGCACCGGCGTGCGCGAGACGTCGTAGGTTTCGGCAAGCCGCTGCTCGTCGAGCCTTTCGCCCGGCTTGAACTGGCCGGCCAGAATGGCGTCGCCGATTTCGCTCGCCAGACGGTCTGCACGCGTACCCGCGTCGGAAGATGTCATGCCCAATGCTCGCACCCTTTGCAGCCGCGCGGAAGGCGCGGGCGCCTGATTTTCAGGCGGCTCGGCCCGCCAAATTTGTGCATCGACGCCAAACAACAGGCATACGGTTACGCAATATTGTATGCAATCGTGACGTCCAGCATTCACGCGCCAAATGCGTCAAGAGGGACAAAAGCCATGGACCGCCGCGATTTCCTGAAGAAGACCGCAGCAACTTCCGCCGTCGCAGGCGCCGGCGTGACAGCGCCCGCCGTCTGGTCCCCCTCGCGCGCCGACGCGCGGTCCGAAACGCTGCTCGTCGTCTCCGAAAGCGGGCCGAACAATCTCGACATTCACGGCGTCGGCACCAATGTGCCGGGCTACGAAGTCTCCTGGAACTGCTACGATCGGCTCATCACGCATGGCATGAAGACCGGACCGAACGGGCTGCCTTACTACGACCGCGACAACATCAAGCCGGAACTGGCCGAAGACATGAAGGTCGGCGACATGTCGGCGACCTTCAAGCTGCGCAAGGACGCGGTCTTTCAGGACGGTACGCCGGTGACGGCCAAGGACGTGAAATGGTCGCTCGACCGCGCCGTATCCGTCGGCGGTTTCCCGACCTTCCAGATGAAGGCGGGCTCGCTCGAAAAGCCCGAGCAGTTTGTCGTCGTCGACGATCACACGGTGCGCGTCGACTTCCTGCGCAAGGACCGGCTGACGATCCCCGATCTCGCCGTCATCGTGCCGTGCATCGTCAATTCCGAACTCGTGAAGAAGAACGCCACGGAGAAGGACCCTTGGGGCCTCGACTACACCAAGCTGAACACAGCGGGCTCCGGCGCCTATAAGGTGACGAAATGGACGCCGGGCACCGAAGTGGTGATGGAGCGCAACGACAAATGGGTCGGCGGCCCCATGCCGAAACTGAAGCGCGTGATCTGGCGCATGGTGCCTTCGCCCAGCAATCGCCGCGCGCTGCTCGAGCGCGGCGACGCGGACGTCTCCTACGATCTGCCGAGCAAGGATTTCGCGGAGATGAGGAGCGTGCCCTCGCTCAAGATCGTCTCGACGCCCTATTCCAACGGCATTCAATACATCGGCATGAACGTCACGCAGCCGCCGTTCAACGACGTGCGCGTGCGCAAGGCCGTCGCCTATGCGCTGCCCTATCAGAAGATCATGGACGCTGTGCTGTTCGGGCTCGGCAAGCCCATGTTCGGCCGCAAGCCGGGAACGCCGACGGAAGTCGCCTGGCCGCAGCCGCATCCCTATGACACCGACATCGCCAAGGCCAGGCAGCTCATGGCGGAAGCCGGCCACGCCAATGGCTTCGACACGACGCTGTCCTTCGATCTCGGCTTCGCTGTCGTCAACGAGCCGCTCTGCGTGCTCGTGCAGGAAAGCCTCGCGCAGATCGGCATTCGCACGACCATCAACAAGATTCCCGGCGCCAACTGGCGCACGGAGCTGACAAAGAAGACGCTGCCGCTCTACACCAACGTCTTCTCCGGCTGGCTCGACTATCCCGAATATTTCTTCTTCTGGTGCTACGACGGACAGAACTCGATCTTCAACACAATGAGCTACCAGAGCCCGGCGATGGACAAGCTGATCGCAGCCGCACGCAATTCCGCAGCGATCGGCGACAAGGCGACCTACGACGCCAGCGTGAAAGGCTTCGTCGATCTCGCCTTCGAGGACGTGCCGCGGATTCCGCTGTTCCAGCCTTACGCCAACGTCGCCATGCAGAAGAACGTCGACGGCTACGCCTACTGGTTCCACCGCCGCCTCGACTACCGTTCGATGAGCAAGGGTTGACCCATGCTGCAGACCACGCTCAAGCGCATCGTCGCGGCCGTGCCGAGCCTGATCGGCGTCGTGATCGTCACCTTCCTGCTGACCCGCGTTCTGCCGGGCGACACGGCGTCCTATTTCGCGGGGCCCGCGGCGACGCCAGCGGCGATCGCGGAAATCCGCCACAAGCTCGGCCTCGATCAATCGCTGCCCGTGCAATTCTGGAACTACATCGGCGATCTCGTGCACGGCAATCTCGGCCTGTCTCTGACGACGGGCCAACCCGTCGTCCATGAGATCGCCACGCGGCTGCCGGCCTCCGCCGAACTCACGCTCGCCGGCCTCATCCTCGCGCTCGCCATCGCGCTGCCGCTCGGAATCGTCGCAGCGCTGCGGCAGGGCTCGTGGGTCGATCATCTGTGCCGCGTGGTCGCCACCGCCGGCGTGTCGCTGCCCGTCTTCTTCACCGGGCTGCTGTTCGTCTACGTCTTCTATTTCCTGCTCGGCTGGGCGCCAGCGCCGCTCGGCCGGCTCGACGTCTTCTCCTCCGCGCCGCCGACGGTGACGGGCTTCTATCTGATCGACAGCCTGATCGCGCGCGATTTCGAGACATTCCGCGCTGCGCTCGCGCAACTGGCGCTGCCGGCGATCACGCTGGCCGTCTTCTCGCTCGCGCCGATCGCGCGCATCACGCGCGCCTCCATGCTAAGCGTGCTCGGCTCCGAATTCATCCGCACCGCGCGGGCGGCGGGCCTCGAACCCTCGACCGTGGTGATCCGCTACGCGCTGCGCAATGCGCTGCTGCCGATCGTGACCACGCTCGGCATGGTCTTCTCGTTCCTGCTCGGCGCCAACGTGCTGGTCGAAAAGGTCTTCGCCTGGCCGGGCATCGGCTCCTACGCGGTAGAGGCGCTGATCGCCTCGGACTACGCTCCGGTGCAGGGCTTCGTGCTCGCCATGGCGATCCTCTATGTCGTTCTCAACCTCTGCATCGATCTGCTCTACGGCGTGATCGATCCGCGCGTGAGGGTCGAAGCATGAGCGAAGCCGCCGCCATGACCGCCGACGCTCCCGCGCCGCGCAACGCCACCGGCCTGAAGGCGCTGCTGCGCCACGGCGCCTTCGTGATCTCGGACAATCCGGTCACGGGCCTGTCTTTCGCGCTGTTCGTCATGCTGTTGCTGATCGCGATCTTCGGCCCCTGGATCGCGCCGCACGACGCCTTCGCCAGCGATACGGCGGCCGCCTTGCAGAAGCCGAGCCTCCATCATCTCTTCGGCACGGATCAGCTCGGCCGCGACATTTTCAGCCGCGTGCTCGTGGCGACGCGCCTCGACATGACCATCGCCATCGCGTCGGTCGCGCTCGTCTTCGCGCTCGGCGGTGTGGCGGGCATTGCGGCTGGCTATTTCGGCGGATGGACGGACCGCATCGTCGGGCGCGTATCGGACACGATCATGGCCTTTCCGCTGTTCGTGCTCGCCATGGGCATTGTCGCAGCGCTCGGCAATACCGTGACGAATATCGTGATCGCCACGGCCATCATCAATTTCCCTCTCTACGCGCGTCTTGCGCGCGCGGAGGCCAACATCCGCCGCGAAGCCGGCTTCGTGCAGGCGGCGCGGCTGACCGGCAATTCGGACTGGCGCATCCTGTTCGGGCAAATCCTGCCGAACATATTGCCGATCATGATGGTGCAGATGTCGTTGACCATGGGGTACGCCATCCTCAACGCCGCAGGCCTCTCCTTCATCGGCCTCGGCGTGCGGCCGCCGACCCCGGAATGGGGCATCATGGTCGCCGAAGGCGCGTCTTTCATCACCTCGGGCGAATGGTGGATCGCGGTCTTTCCCGGTCTTTCGCTGATGCTCGCGGTCTTCTGTTTCAATCTGCTCGGCGACGGTCTGCGCGACATCGTCGATCCGCAGCGGCGCACGTGAGGCAAACCATGTCAAATCCGCCTCTTCTCGACATCGACGACGTCACCATCGAGTTTTCCACACGCCGCGGCGTTGTGCGCGCCGTGGAGAAAGTGTCCTTCTTCGTCGCCAAGGGCGAGACGCTGGCGCTGGTCGGCGAATCCGGTTCGGGCAAATCGGTCACGTCCTACGCCACGATGCGCATTCTCGACCGCGCCGGTCGAATCGCGGAAGGCTCGATCGTCTATTCCGGCATGCGGCTCGCGGAATTGAGCGAAGCCGAAATGCGCGACCTGCGCGGTCGCGAAATGTCGATGATCTTCCAGAACCCGCGCGCCGCGCTCAATCCGATCCGGCCGATCGGCGTGCAGATCGCCGACGTGTTGCGCCGCCATGCGCGCGCGACGTCGCAGGATGCAAAGGAGAAGGCGATCGCCGCGCTGGAGGAGGTGCGGATCGCCCGCGCCGCCGACCGCTATCACGCTTATCCGTTCGAACTGTCCGGCGGCATGTGCCAGCGCGTCGTCATCGCGCTCGCGCTCGCCTGCCAGCCGCAATTGCTGATCGCCGATGAGCCGACGACCGGTCTCGACGTGACGACGCAGAAAGCGGTGATGGACCTGGTGGTGGAGCTGACGAAGCAGCGCGAGATGTCCACCATTCTCATCACGCACGATCTCGGTCTCGCGGCCGCCTATTGCGACCGCGTGGCCGTGATGGAGAAGGGCAGGCTCGTTGAAACGGCGCTCGCCGCCGACATTTTCGCGCGCCCGCAGCATCCCTATACGCGCCGCCTGATGCGCGCGACGCCGCGGCTCGACTCGACTCTGCGCGCGCTGCTGCCAGACGGCGAGGACGGGCCTGCGCTCGAAGCGGCCGACACGCCTGCGCCGGGCGACGTTCTGCTCTCGATCGAAGGCTTGACGAAGGAATATCCGCGTCCCGACACCGCCAATCCCCTTCTGAAACTCGTCGGCAAGGCGGCGCCGGCGCCTGAACCCTTCAAGGCGGTCGGCGGCGTCGACTTCCAGATCCGGCGCGGCGAAAGCGTCGGTCTTGTCGGCGAATCCGGCTGCGGCAAGTCGACGACCTCGATGATGCTGATGCGGTTGATCGACCCGACAGCGGGCCGCATCGTGTTTGGGGGCGAGGATATAGGCGCCGTGCCCGCGCGCGACTTCGCCCGGCATGAGAAGCGCGCCAAATTGCAGATGGTGTTTCAGGATGCGACCGAAAGCCTCAATCCGCGCTATACAGCGGCGCGCGCCATCGCCGATCCTATCCTGCGGCTGGGGCCGAAGATGAAGGCAGCGGCGCTGCGCGCGCGCTGCGAGGAACTGGCGCGGCTCGTCGGCCTGCCGGTCGAATTGCTCGACCGCCTGCCGCACCAGCTCTCCGGCGGCCAGAAGGCGCGTGTCGGCATCGCCCGCGCCATCGCGCTCGATCCGGATCTCGTCGTGCTGGACGAGCCGACCGCGGCGCTCGACGTGTCGGTGCAGGCTGTCGTTCTCAACCTGCTTAACGATCTCAAGCAGCGCCTGGGCATGAGCTACCTCTTTGTCAGCCACGATCTCAACGTCGTGCGCCTGCTCTGCGACCGCGTGATCGTCATGCGCGCCGGCCAGATCGTCGAACAGGGTTCCACCGAACAGGTGCTGACGGCGCCGGCGAGCGATTACACGCGCGCGCTGCTCGAAGCCATTCCGCACCCCCCCGCGCAGGATCACGCTGCATGAAGGACCTGTCGTTCGATTTGACGTCTCTGCGCGCGGCCTACGAGTCCGGCCTCGATCCGCATGCGCTCATCGATCTTGTCTATGACCGCATCGCAGCCGCGAACGATCCGGGCATTTTCATTGCGCTCAGGCCGCGCGACGATCTGCATGCGGAGATCGGCAAACTCGGTCCGCGCGGCGGCGCGCTGTGGGGCGTTCCCTTCGCGGTGAAGGACAATATCGATGTCGCGGGCGTGCCGACGACGGCCGCCTGTCCCGATTTCGTCTACACGCCGGTCGCCGACGCCGCCTCCGT
Organism: Rhodoblastus sp.; assembly: GCA_047605445.1. GTDB lineage: Bacteria > Pseudomonadota > Alphaproteobacteria > Rhizobiales > Beijerinckiaceae > JAJXWB01. Next base: position 45,274 of record JASGFP010000008.1, on the reverse strand, counting down.
AGCGCGGCTGCGCGCGGCGGGCGCGCTCGCGATCGGCAAGACCAATCTCGATCAATTCGCCACCGGCCTCGTCGGCCTTCGCACCCCCTATCCCGCGCCGCTGAACGCCTTCGATCCAGCGATCGTTCCCGGCGGATCGAGTTCCGGTTCGGCTGTCGCGGTTGCGCGCGGTCTCGTGTCGTTCGCGTTGGGCACGGATACGGCGGGGTCCGGCCGCGTGCCGGCGGGGCTCAACAACATCGTCGGCCTCAAGCCGACGGTCGGCGCCGTTTCCGCGCGCGGCATGGTTCCGGCCTGCCGCACGCTGGATTGCGTCTCCGTCTTCGCGCTGACGACGCAGGACGCCTGGGACGTCTACGCCGCGATGGCCGCCTTCGATCCGCAGGATTCCGTTTCCCGCGGGATCGGGCTTGCGATACCCGGCGAAGCCTCGGGTCTCCGGATCGGCGCGCCCGACGCCGCGAGCCGCAAGTTCGGCGGCGACGGCCTCGCCGAAGCCGCCTTCGACGCGCATCTCGACGCGCTGCGCGCGCTCGGCGCGACGATTGTGGAGGTCTCGCTGGCGCCCTTCTTCGAGACAGCGCGTCTGCTCTACGAAGGTCCGTGGGTCGCCGAGCGTTACGCGGCGATGCGCGAATTTCTCGCGCGTACACCCGACTCGGTTCTGCCGGTCACACGCGGCATCGTCGAAGGCGCGACGAAATTTTCCGCCGCCGACGCCTTCGACGGCCTCTATCGCCTGGCCGATCTGCGCCGCGCGACATCGGGCGTATGGAACGACATCGACGCGCTCGTCGTCCCGACCTTCCCCCGTCCGCGCACCGTCGCCGACGTGCTGGCCGATCCGCTCGGACCCAACGCCGAACTCGGAACCTACACGAATTTCGTCAACCTGCTCGACCTCTGCGCGCTCGCCGTTCCCGGACGCTTCCGCAGCGACGGCTTTCCGGCCAGCGTCACCTTCATCGCGCCGGCCGGCAAGGATCACGTGCTCGCGGGGCTCGGCGCGCGCTTCCACACAGCCGCCGGCGTCGCGCTCGGCGCGACCGGCGCGCCCAATCCCGCCACCCCATTTTCAGAGAATTCCATGAGCGACCAAATCGAGATCGTCGTCGTCGGCGCGCATATGTCGGGCCTGCCGCTCAACCGCGAACTGACCGCGCTCGGCGGACGCTTTTCGCGCGTCGTGGAAACAAAGCCGGACTATCGCTTCTATGCGCTTCCAGGCGGTCCGCCGTTCCGGCCGGGTCTCCTGCGCGTGGCTGCGGGAACAGGCGTCGCCATCGCCGCCGAAGTGTGGACTCTGGATGCGGCGGGCTTCGGCGCCTTCGTATCCGGCATTCCGGCGCCGCTCGGCATAGGCACATTGCTGCTCTCCGATGGCGCGACGCCGAAGGGCTTTCTGGTCGAGGCCGAAGCCGTGCGCGGCGCGGAGGACATTTCGGCCTATGGCGGCTGGCGCGCCTTCATGGCGGCCAAGGCGGCGTGAGGACGACAGCATGACGCAGGAGAACTGGGACGCCTATATAGCCGAAGCCGCCAAACTGCTCGGCCTCGCGCTGACGGACGAGATGCGCGCGGCGACGCGCGCCAACCTCGAAACGGCGGAACGCATGGCGAAGCTCGTCGCGGACTATCCGCTCGACGATCATGCCGAACTCGCACCGGTCTATTGCGCATGACGGAGCCGTTCCGTCTCGGCGCTGCGCAGGCCGCCGCGGCGGTATCCGGCAAACATCTGTCTGCGACAGACGTGGTCAGTTCCACGCTCGCGCGCATCTCGGAAGCGAACCCCCGTCTCAACGCCTATACGAGCGTGCTCGCAGCGCGGGCGCGCGAAAAGGCGGCCAATATCGATGCGCGCATCGCGCGCGGCGAAAAGGTCGGGCCGCTCGCGGGCGCGACCTATTGCGTCAAAAATCTGTTCGATGTCGAAGGCGTCGTCACGCTGGCGGGCTCGAAGATCAACGCTGAAAATGCGCCGTCCGCGCGCGACGGCGCGCTGGTGCGCAGGATGGACGAAGCCGACGCGATCCTGCTCGGCGCGGTCAACATGGGCGAATACGCCTACGATTTCACCGGCGAGAACGTGCACGCCGGCGCCTCGCGCAATCCGCACGATCCCGCGCATATGTCGGGAGGCTCGTCGGGCGGCAGTGGGACAGCCGTGGCGGCCGGCATGGCGGCGATTTCGCTGGGCTCCGACACGAACGGCTCGATCCGAGTGCCCTCGTCGTTCTGCGGCCTGTTCGGTCTGAAGCCGACCTACGGGCGTCTGTCGCGCGCGGGTTCGTTTCCGTTCGTCGGCTCGCTCGATCACCTCGGGCCGATCGCGCGTTCCGTCGATGATCTCGCGCTCGCCTATGACGCGATGCAGGGCCACGACGCCAGCGATCCGGCGCAGGCGCAGCGCCCGGTCGAGCCCGTCGCCGAAGCGCTCGGCGCAGGCTTGCAGGGCCTGCGCATCGCGCGGGCCGGCGGCTATTTCGCGCGGGGCGGCGAGCCGTCAGCTTACGCAGCCGTGGATGTGGTCTGCAAGGCGCTTGGCGTCGCGCGCGAGGTCGAGATCCCGGAGGCGCAGCGCGCTCGCGCCGCCGCCTTTCTGATCACCATGGCCGAAGGCGCCGAATTGCATCTCGATCGTTTGCGCACACGCGCGCAGGATTTCGACCCCGCCGTGCGCGACAGGCTCGTCGCCGGCGCCATGCTGCCGGCCAACTGGATTCTTCGCGCGCAAAAATTCCGGCGGCGCTATCGCGAGCTTGTGCTGCGCTTGTTCGAGGAGATCGATCTCATCGTCGCGCCGGCCACGCCCTGCCGCGCGCCGAGGGGCGGACAGGCGACTTTCATTCTCGATGGCGTCGAAATGCCGGTGCGCCCGAACATCGGCGTCTACACGCAGCCGATTTCCTTCATCGGCTTGCCGGTGGCCGCCGTTCCCGTCTGGACGGCGGGCGAACGCCTGCCGATCGGAGTGCAACTCATCGCGCCGCCCTGGCGTGAGGATCTGGCCCTGCGCGCGGCTCACGCCTTGCAGATGGCGGGCGTGTGCGCGGCGCCGGTCGCCGGCTGAGGGAGACAATATGATCGTCAACGACCCGCAGGCGCTGGCCGAAATGGAAGCGGAATTCGCCCGCTACGAAATAGCGCTGACTGCCAACGACGTGGAGGCGCTCGACAATTTCTTCTGGCGCGACCCGCGCGCCATCCGCTACGGCGGGGCCGAAAATCTCTATGGTTTCGACGAGATCGCCGCATTTCGCGCCGGCCGTTCGCCCGCCGGCCTCGCGCGCAATCTGGAGCGCACGGTCGTCACGACTTTCGGCCGCGATATGGCGACGGCCTCGACGCTGTTCACGCGCGACAACGCGCCCGGCAAGATCGGGCGGCAGATGCAAACCTGGATTCGCTTCCCGGAGGGCTGGCGCATCGTCGCGGCGCATGTGAGCATCATCGACGACAAGCGGAGCTGATCGACGCCCGAACGAACGTATTTCGCGCTTGCCGGTTCTCCGCCTACCGCGATGATTCCGCGCTCCGCGACTCGACCCATGTGCGAACGCCCAGCTCGATCGGCCACGAGGGACGGCGCCCTCGCGCGGCCTTGGACCCTTCCGGGGCCATTCGTTGCGGCGAGACAACGCCGGGCGCAAACGGCGCTCAAATGTGCGCGCAGCGCAGGCGCAGCCGAGACGCACGGCGCCCGCCTAGTCTGAAACGACGGATTTCTGATATATTTCTCCTGCCCGGGCCCCGGGCCTCGCGCGTTGATTTGTGCAGCGCGCGCAGGCGCCGCCCGGAGCCGAAGGGAGGGTTCATGCCGGCCGCGTCAGCTTGGGACGACGACAAGGCGCGCGAGATCGTGGAGCGTTTCGCTACGCTCGACGGCGCGACGCTGCCGATCCTGCACGCCCTGCAGGACGCTTTCGGTTATGTCGCCCCCGCCGCGACCGCGCTGATCGCCGATGCGCTCAACCTGTCGCGCGCCGAGGTGCATGGTGCGATCACCTTCTATCACGACTTCCGCGACCGGCCGGCCGGCCGTCGCGTGATAAAACTCTGCCGCGCGGAAGCCTGCCAGGCGAACGGCTGCGAGGAGCTCGTCGCGGAATTGCGCGCGCGGCACGGGCTCGACGCCGACAATCAGGACGACGAGCGGCTCACCATCGAAACCGTCTATTGCCTCGGCAATTGCGCGCTCGGCCCTTCGGCGCTGGTCGACGGCGCGCTGGTGGGCCGGCTGAGGGCCGACGGCCTCGCCGCGCTCTGCGACGGCGCGCCGGCGGAGGATGCGCAGATCGCGCGGGGAGCGCGCGCATGAGCGCCCGAGCGTTCATTTCCGCCGACGCGACGGCGCTCTCCGTGGGCGCGGACGCCGTCGCGCGGGCCATCGGCGCCGAGGCCATGCGGCGCGGCGCGCAAATCGACATCGTGCGCACGGGCTCGCGCGGCATGTTCTGGCTCGAACCTCTGGTCGAGGTGGAAACGACGAAAGGGCGCATCGCCTATGGCCCGGTCTCGCCGCGCGACATTCCCGCGCTGTTCGACGCCGGCTTTCTCGACGGCGGCGCGCACACGCTCGCGCATGGCCCGGTCGATAAAATGGACTGGATGCGCCGCCAGACGCGCATCACATTTTCGCGCTGCGGCGTGACCGATCCACTATCGCTCGGCGACTACCGGGCGCATGGCGGCTTGCAGGGGCTCGCGCGCGCGCTCGACATGAGCGGCGTCGGCATCGTAGAGGCGGTGACGCTGTCCGGATTGCGCGGGCGCGGCGGCGCGGGCTTTCCGACCGGCGTGAAATGGAAGACGGTGCTGGACGCGCAGGCCGCGCAGAAATACATCGTCTGCAACGCCGACGAAGGCGACAGCGGCACGTTCGCCGACCGCATGCTGTTGGAGGGCGACCCTTTTCTCACCATCGAGGGTATGGCCATCGCCGGCCTGGCTGTCGGCGCGACGAAGGGCTTCATCTACATCCGCAGCGAATATCCCCATGCCTTCCGCGCGATGAATGCAGCTATCGGGATCGCGCGCAGGGCCGGCGTGCTCGGCGCTTCGGTGCTCGGCTCCGGCCGCGCCTTCGACATGGAAGCCCGCCTCGGCGCCGGCGCTTACATCTGCGGCGAGGAAACGGCGCTGCTGGAAAGCCTCGAAGGCAGGCGCGGCATCGTGCGCGCCAAGCCGCCGCTGCCGGCGCTGCAAGGGCTGTTCGGCAAGCCGACAATCGTCAACAACCTTCTCTCGCTCGCCGCTGTTCCTTCGATCCTCGCCGACGGCCCGCACGCCTATGCCGAATATGGCGTCGGCCGCTCGCGCGGCACCCTGCCCTTTCAACTCGCCGGCAATGTGAAGCGCGGCGGCCTCGTCGAACTCGCCTTCGGCGCCACCTTGCGCGAACTGGTCGAGGATTTCGGCGGCGGCACGCGCTCCGGCCGGCCGATCCGCGCCGTGCAGGTCGGCGGCCCGCTCGGCGCCTACCTCTCCGCGCGCCAACTCGACACGCCGCTCGACTACGAGGCCTTTCACGCCATCGGCGCCATGCTCGGCCACGGCGGCGTGGTCGTGTTCGACGACAGCGTGGACATGGCGAAGCAGGCGCGCTTCGCTTTTGAGTTCTGCGCCAAGGAGAGCTGCGGCAAGTGCACGCCCTGCCGCATCGGCGCAGTGCGCGGCGTCGAGACGATCAACCGTATCGTCGCCGGGATCGAGCGCGAAAAGAACCTCGCGCTGCTCGACGATCTCAACCAACTGATGACCGACGGATCGCTCTGCGCCATGGGCGGCCTCACGCCCATGCCCGTGATGAGCGCGCTCCGCCATTTCCCGGAAGATTTCCGCCGCGTCGCGCCGCGCGCCGCCGCAGGATAGGAAGACCGATGAGCCCGACCAAGGCCGCAGGCCTCCCCACGAACGTCGATTTCGGCACGCCGATCCGCGTCAGCGCGGAGAGGGTCACGCTGACGATCGACGGCGTCGCCGTCAGCGTGGCGAAGGGAACATCCGTCATGGCCGCAGCCATGACGATGGGAACGAAAATCCCGAAACTCTGCGCCACGGATTCGCTCGAGCCATTCGGCTCATGCCGTCTCTGCCTGATCGAGATCGAGGGCCGCAAGGGCACGCCCGCCTCCTGCACGACGCCAGCGGAAAACGGCATGGTCGTGCGCACGCAGACCGACCGCCTCGCCAAACTGCGGCGCGGCGTGATGGAGCTCTACATTTCCGATCACCCGCTGGACTGCCTGACCTGCGCGGCCAACGGCGATTGCGAATTGCAGGACATGGCCGGCGCGGTCGGCCTGCGCGACGTGCGCTACGGCTATGCCGGCGACAATCATTTCGATTGCGCGAAGGACGAGACGAACCCCTACTTTTCCTACGATCCCGCTAAATGCATCGTCTGCAACCGCTGCGTGCGCGCCTGCGAGGAGGTGCAGGGAACTTTCGCGCTAACCATCGCCGGACGCGGCTTCTCGTCGCGGGTGGCGCCGGGACCGACGGAATTCCTCTCGTCTGAATGCGTGTCCTGCGGCGCCTGCGTGCAGGCCTGCCCGACCGCCACGCTGACGGAAACGAGCGTGATCGCGCATGGCCAGCCGGATCGCGCGGTCTTGACGACCTGCGCCTATTGCGGCGTCGGCTGCTCATTCGAGGCGCAGATGCAGGGCGACCGCATCGTGCGCATGGTTCCCGCCAGACAGGGCGCGGCCAACGAGGGCCATTCCTGCGTGAAGGGGCGATTCGCCTGGGGCTATGCGACCCACCGCGACCGCATCACGAAACCGATGGTGCGCGCGAAAATCACCGATCCCTGGCGCGAAGTCTCGTGGGACGAGGCCATCGCCCATGCGGCTCGCGGCTTCAAGCGCATCCAGGCGAAATACGGCCGCGAATCCGTCGGCGCCATCACCTCCTCCCGCTGCACCAACGAGGAAGTCTTTGTCGTGCAGAAGCTGGTGCGCGCCGCCTTCGGCAACAACAATGTCGACACCTGCGCGCGCGTCTGCCACTCGCCGACCGGCTACGGCCTGTCGCAGACTTTCGGCACATCCGCCGGCACGCAGGATTTCAAGTCGGTCGAGAAATCCGACGTCATTCTCGTCATCGGCGCCAATCCGACGGACGCGCATCCGGTATTCGCCTCGCGCTTGAAGAAGCGCCTGCGCGCCGGCGCACAGCTCATAGTCGCCGATCCGCGCCGGATCGATCTCGTCCGCTCGCCGCACATCAGCGCGGCGCACCATCTGCAATTGCGGCCGGGCGCGAATGTCGCGCTCCTGAATGCGCTGGCGCATGTCATCGTCACCGAAGGCCTCGTCGCCGAAGCCTTCGTCCGCGAACGTTGCGACTTGCGCGAGTTCGAGTCGTGGGCGCGCTTCGTCGCGCGCGACGATAATTCGCCCGAGGCGATGGAGGCGCACACAGGCGTTCCCGCCGCCGAGGTTCGCGCCGCCGCGCGCCTCTATGCGACAGGCGGCAATGGCGCGATCTATTACGGGCTCGGCGTGACCGAGCACAGCCAGGGTTCGACGACCGTAATGGCCATCGCCAATCTCGCCATGGCGACCGGCAATGTCGGGCGCGAGGGCGTTGGCGTGAATCCCTTGCGCGGCCAGAACAACGTGCAGGGCTCCTGCGACATGGGCTCGTTCCCGCACGAATTCTCAGGGTATCGTCATGTATCGGACGATGCGACGCGCGACGTGTTCGAAAGCCTGTGGGGCGTGACGCTCGACAGCGAGCCCGGCCTGCGCATTCCCAATATGCTCGACGAGGCCGTCGAGGGTGCGTTCAGGGGCCTCTATGTGCAGGGCGAGGACATCGCACAATCCGATCCAGACACGCAGCATGTGACGGCGGGCCTCGCCGCGATGGAATGCGTGGTCGTGCAGGATCTCTTCCTCAACGAGACCGCGAAATACGCGCATGTCTTCCTGCCCGGCGCCTCGTTTCTGGAAAAGGACGGCACGTTCACCAATGCGGAGCGCCGCATCAATCGCGTGCGGCAGGTGTTGCAGCCGCTCGGCGGAAAATCGGAATGGCAGACGACCTGCGATCTCAGCGCCGCGCTCGGCTATCCCATGACTTACGCCCATCCGGGCGAGATCATGGACGAGATCGCGCGGCTGACGCCCGGCTTCCGCGGCGTCAGCTATGCGAAGCTCGATGAGATGGGTTCGGTGCAATGGCCCTGCAACGAGGCAGCGCCCAATGGCACGCCGTTGATGCACATCGACCATTTCGTGCGCGGCAAGGGTCGCTTCATGCTGACCGACTATGTGCCGACGAGCGAACGCGCCGGCCCGCGCTTCCCGCTGCTGCTGACGACGGGGCGCATTCTTTCGCAATATAATGTCGGCGCTCAGACGCGGCGCACCGCCAACAACGCTTGGCACGACGAGGACATTCTCGAAATTCATCCCTTCGACGCAGAGGAGCGCGGCGTGCGCACCGGCGACCTCGTCGCGCTCGCAAGCCGCACCGGCGAAATCGCACTACGGGCGGAAATTACCGATCGCGTCCAGCCTGGCGTCGTCTACACGACGTTCCATCATGCCGAAACCGGCGCCAACGTCGTCACGACGGAGAACTCGGATTGGGCGACCAATTGCCCGGAATACAAGGTGACAGCCGTGCAAGTGCGCCGCACCAACCAGCATTCGGCGTGGCAGGAGCGCAACGCGGAGGAAGACGTTAGCCTGCGCCGCATGGCCGCTGCGGAACCGGTCGCCGCCAAATGAGCGCGCAGTCGGAAAAGCTCGGCGCGATGGCCGGACAAATTGCCGATTTCTTCCGCTCTTACCCGCAGGACGAGGCGGTTCGCGCGATCGCCGAGCACATCAACAAATTCTGGACGCGCAAGATGCGGACGGAATTCGTCGACCTGCCCGACATAAGATCCGGCGCCGCCGACCCGCTGCTGGTCGCCGCAGCGCGAGCGGTGCGGATCGGCTGATCTGTCGGGCCGACCGGCGACGCTGCTTGCAAAAAGAAATTCCGCGCGCCGAGGCGTCCGCATTCATGCCCGCGCTCGTAGCGCGAACGGATTCGCGTCCGCCGGCCACAAAGTTGACAACACAATATTGCTATAGCAATATTATTGGCGACCGCCGATGGAAACGCCGTGTTCCGGCGCAGGCGGCAATCACAAACAAGAATGTCGAACGGGAGGGAAACCAATGCAACGCTTGCTCGCGGCAGGAATTTCGGCCATCGCGCTCACAGGTTCGGCAGGGCTCGCCCACGCCGAAATTTCGGACGGAATCGTGCGCGTCGGCGTTCTCAACGACACGTCCGGCGTGTTCCAGGACTATAACGGACCGGGCTCGATCGAGGCCGCCAAGATGGCGGCGGAGGATTTCGCCGGCGGCGGAAAGAACATCAAGGTCGAGATCGTTTCCGGCGATCATCAGAACAAGCCCGACATCGGCGCCGCCATAGTGCGCCGCTGGCTCGATGTCGAAAAGGTGGACGCCATCGTCGACCTGCCGAATTCCGGCGTCGCGCTCGCCGTCAACACCATCGTGCGCGACACGCCGATGACCATGCTGGCTTCGGCCACGGCGACCTCCGATCTCACCGGCAAGGCCTGCTCGCCCAATGTCGTGCAATGGGTGACGGACGCCTGGGCTATCTCGCATTCGACATCGGGCGCCATGCTCGATCGGGGCGGCGACAGCTGGTATTTCGTTACGGTCAACTACGCGCTCGGCAATTCGATCGAAGCGGATGCGACCGCCTACATCCAGTCGAAGGGCGGCAAGGTTCTTGGCTCCAGCAAGCATCCGCTCGGCGCTTCGGATTTCTCGTCGTTCCTGCTGCAGGCGCAGGCCTCGAAGGCCAAGGTCGTCGCGCTCGCCAACGCCGGTCCCGACACGGCCAACGCGATGAAGCAGGCAGCCGAATTCAACATGCGCGCGCAAGGCCAGTCGCTCGTCGCCTTCCTGATGTTCATCAACGACGTTCACGCCATGGGCCTGAAGACGGCGCAGGGTCTGCAACTGACCGAAGCGTTCTATTGGGACATGAACGACGAGACGCGCGCTTTCGCGAAGAAATTCGCGGCGCGTATGGGCGGCAAGATGCCGAGCGCCAACCAGGCCGGCGTCTATTCGTCGACGCTCGCCTATCTCAAGGCGGTGGCTGCCGCCGGCAGCGACAATGCGAAGGACGTCGTGCCGCAAATGAAGAAGGCGCCCTTCCACGATCCGCTGTTCGGCGACATGAGCGTGCGCGCCGACGGCCGCGCCGTCCACGCCATGCATCTCTTTCAGGTGAAGGCGCCGGACGAGAGCAAATATCCTTACGACTATTACAAGCTGATCAAGACCATTCCCGGCGAGCAGGCGTTCCGGCCGATGGCCGAGGGCGGCTGCGCAATGACGAAATAGGGAGGCGACAATGAATGCGACGGCTCAAGCGCGCGTTTCCGCGCCGATCGTGACGATCGATCCCTTCACGAAGGGATTCATGGACAATCCCTATCCGCATTTCGAGGCGATGCGCGAGGCCGGCCCCGTCGTCTGGTCGCCGCAATACGAATGCTACATCGTGGCGCGTCACGCCGAGGTTCAGCGCGTGCTCAGCGAATGGCAGACATTCTCGTCGGCCGCCGGCGTGGGCCTTGCGAATTTCAACAAGGCCAAGCCGTGGCGTCCGCCGAGCATCGTGCTGGAGGCCGATCCGCCGCTGCACACCCGCACGCGCACGGTGCTCGCCCGCACCATGACGCCCGGCATCGTGAAAAAATTGCGCGAGCAGTTCGAGCGCGAGGCGGAAATTCTCGTCGATCGCATGCTCGACAGGGGCGAGTTCGACGGCATCGCGGACTTTGCCGAATATTATCCGATCAAGGTCTTTCCCGACGCTCTCGGCCTGCCGGAAAACGGGCGCGAGAACCTGCTGCCCTACGGCTCGATGGTGTTCAATTCCTTCGGGCCGCAGAACGAATTCACGGACGCCGCGATGGCCAACGCCGACGCCGTTCGCGGCTGGATCATGGCCAATTGCGCGCGCGCAGCCCTGACGCCGGACGGCCTCGGCGCCATGATCTATGCGGCTGTCGACACCGGCGAATTGACGGAAGACGAAGCCGGCATGCTGGTGCGCTCCTTCCTGTCGGCGGGCGTCGACACGACCTGCAACGCCTTCGGCAATCTGCTGTGGTGTCTGGCGACCCATCAGGATCAATGGGCGAAGCTCCGCGAAAAACCTGAGCTGGCGCGCAACGCTTTCGAGGAGAGCCTGCGCTACGAAGGCCCCGCGCAGGCCTTCTTCCGCACCACGACGAAGGACACGGAAATCGACGGCGTGCCGATCGGCGCCAACGAAAAGATCTGCGCCTTCATGCAATCGGCCAATCGCGATCCCCGACGCTGGGAGCGCGCCGACGAATTCGATATCGAGCGCCGGGTCGTCGGGCACATGGGCTTCGGCACGGGCATCCACGGCTGCGTCGGCCAGCCGATCGCGCGGCTCGAGGGCGAGGCGGTCTTCTACGCCTTGGCGCGCAAGGCGGCGACGATCGAACTCGTCGGCGAGCCCGAACGGCACTACAATAATGTGCTGCGCGCCTTCGCTTCCTTGCCGGTGCGCGTGACGCGGCAATAGCGGAGACTGGAATGGGCGTGCGGCAGGGGGTCGGACGTGTGAAGAACGACTCGCCGGCGCGTCGCAAGTCGCCGAAGGCGCTCGATCTCGACAATTACGCCGTCGCCTATCTCACCTGGATCGCCAACAAGATTTCGAGCAGCGCGTCGGCCATCTACCGCAAACGCTTCGGCGTCGGCGTGACGGACTGGCGGATCATGGCGCTGCTTGCGGTTGAGCCGTGGATTCCGGCCGGACGCATCTCGGAAGTCATCGGCTTCGACCGGGCCGTCATCAGCCGCAGCCTCGCCTTCATGCAGGAGCGCGGCCTCGTCGAGACGCGGTTCCAGGACAATAATTTCCGGCGGCAGTTCATCGCGCTCACAAAGGCGGGTCTCGATTTGCACGACCGGATCGTGGATGTGGCGCGCGAGCGCGAAAAATTCCTGCTGGCCGAGCTCACCGAGGAGGAGCGCCGCGCCGCCATCCGCCTTCTGGCGAAAATCCATGCCCGGGCCTCGCAGCTCGGCGGCGTGGGCGATGCGTGACGGCCGCGGGGGCCCGCCAGGCGCCTGCCTTTCAAACTTAGACCAATTCAAAAGGCGCCCTGCCCTCATTGGGCGCGGCGCGCGGCTGTGTTACGGCGATGCGGAACCAGGGAAACGCGTCGATGATCGTCTGCTCGTGCAACCGCCTGTCCGACCGCGAAATCGCCGGATGCTGCGCGCAATCGCCGACGGCTGCATCCGCCTATCGCGCGCTCGGCTGCAAGCCGAAATGCGGCCGTTGCGCCAGCACGATCAACCAGATCCTCAAGGATGCGCGCGCCGACGTGTGCGACCGCGGCTGCATCCCCGGCCTTTGCGAATGCCTCGAAGCGGCTGCGCATCAGGCGGACGCGCAAGAAGCCGCATGACGGGCGTTTCGACGCGCCTTCGACTTTCGCGCCGGGATTTGTCGCGCCATGGATGAACTGAACGGCCGGCTCGTCGCCTGTCAGCTTCTGATCGCGGGGCTCGTCGCGCGCGTCGCCAATGCCTCGCCCGATCCATTGCGCTTCATCACGGATTTTCGCGACGAGATGCACGCTGTCGTCTCTGGCGTCCGTATCGCCAACCGCGAGGAGGAAACCGCCGTACGCGCCTCCGCCCGGCGTACGCTCGACGAATTGTTCGCCCTGATGAAGCCGCCGTCCGAGGACGCCGGCAGCTGACCTTCTGCGTTACGCAGGCGCGCCGCGAAGCCAGCCGGCCGCCATCGTCAGCTTGGCCAGCCGCCAGAAATCATCGACCAGGTTCCGGCCGTCCAGGCTCTGCGCGAGCATGATCGAACCTGCCTCGACCCCGACGGAATTTCCGTCGATCGCCGCCTGCAGCGCCGAGAGAAAATTGTCCTCGTCCGCCGTCAACAATCCCTCCGCGTTGCGCAGAAACCGAAAGCCCGTGTCGCGGTCGCGGCGCAGCGTGCGGACGATCGCCGAGATCGCGCGGACATAGTCCACCGCCCAGCGGCGTCCGAAATGGCGCTCGGCGCACTCGTAGGCCAACGCATAGGCTGAAATATCGGCATCCTCGTAGGCCCCGAGCACGAGCCTGAGGCAGGATACGGCAAGCCGCTCCCTGTCCGAGCGCGCGGCGTCGCAAACCAGAAGCCGTGTCGTTGCGATTGCGTGCGGCCGCTCCGCGAACCGCGGTCGCGCCGCGTAGGAAAGCCCGGCGGCCGCGCCGCAGGAATGGGCCGGCGCGGCTGCAGTTTCGCTGTGCGCGTCGAACATGTCGCTTTCTCCCGGCGGACTGCGTCTGTTGGGGAATCGATAAGCGCGCACCGGTGCGCCGGCAACGAATAATCGTAGCCGACCACAAGATTAGACCACGTATAATTCGCAATTCATCGCGCCGCGCTGTCCTGCCGCAGCAATGAAATGGCGCAGCAGGACCTTTGTTTTTTGAGGCGTTCCAATGTGGTCGCGCGCGCGCATATTCGTTTGACTGTGCAGAACGTCATCATGCACTGCTCACTGAAACATGCCGCAATGGCGTCCGAATTTTGTCAATATAGAGGGGCTGGACCATGAGTTCTGCGAAGTCGCCGCGTTCGCTTCGTTCCGAACAGGCGTCGCGCGCCGCGCGCCATCCGTCGGAATCGGTCATCGGTTCTTCGCTGGCCTTCGTGTGCGCCGCCGCCGCCAGCGGCGTTGCAGAAGCACAGACCCAGCCTGCGCCGCTGCCGCCGGTCGTGGTCGACGCGCCGGTTGTCAAGCGGCGTCCGGTCGCCGCACCGAAGCCATCCGCATCGCATGTGCGCGCCCGCACGGCCATCCGCAAGCGCGTGCGCACCCGGGCCGCAGTCGCCGCGCCCGCGCCTGCCACGCCGAGCCCCGCGCCGCTTCCCACGCTCGCGCGCCTGCCGAGCGACAATCCCTATGCGCAGGCCGGCAGTCCCTACAAGGTCAACCGCGTTCAGTCGAAGAAATTCACCGAACCGCTCGCCAATACGCCGCGCTCCATAACGGTGCTGTCGAAGGAAGCGCTCGACGACAAGGGCGCGACCAGCCTGCGCGAGCTCGGCCGCAGCACGGCCGGCGTCACGCTCGGCACGGGCGAAGGCGGCAACGCCTTCGGCGACCGCTTCTTCATCCGCGGTTTCGACGCGCGCAACGACGTCTTCCTCGACGGCATCCGCGATCCCGCCATGAGCGTGCGCGAAAACTTCTTCACCGAGCAGGTCGAGATCCTGCGCGGTCCGGCCTCGTCCTTCGCGGGCCGCGGCACCGCCGGCGGCGCGATCAACATCGTGACCAAGAAAGCGACCACGGACGGCAGTTTCCGTACGATGGAAGCCACGGGTTCGCCCACCGACCGGGGCGGCCGTTTCACGCTCGACGTCAACCAGGTCATCAATTCCGATCTCGCCGTGCGCGTGAACGGCCTCTACCAGAACCAGAAGGTTCCGGGTCGCGACTTCATCACCGACAAGCGCGACGGCGCGGCGGTCTCCGTGGTCTACAAGCCGATCGAGCCGCTGAAGATTTCGCTCGACTACCTGCACACCGACCTGTGGGGCCTGCCCGACTTCGGCGTGCCCTACAACAGGCTCGGGACCAACCGCCCGTTCACCGAAGGCTTTACAAACCGCAACCTGTGGTACGGCTTCGCCAACCGCGACTTCCAGCGGGTCCGCCAGGACATCGGCACGGTCGGCGTCGAATACCAGCTCAACGATCATGTCACGCTGTCGTCGCGCTTCCGCCGCGGCCAGTCGCTTCTCTCTTATGTCGGCACGCTGGCCGAGCAGCCAACCTTCCTCACGGGAATTCCCGGCGGCCAGATCAATCTCAATCCGCAGAGCCGCTATCAGCAGACGGCGGTCATCGCCAGCCAGAACGATGCGACCATCAAATTCGACACCGGCCCCGTTCTGCACACGTCCGTTGTCGGCACGGAGATTTCGCGCGAGCAGATCACGCGCGACACCTATGCGGGTCTTGCGTCCGAGTCGGTCGGCCCCGGCGCCTTCAACGGCGGCGGCTCGCTGCCCGGCGGCATTTTCTTCCCGCCGAACACGCTGCCGTTCGGCAACAACCCCTATCTGGCGGGCAACCCGACCAACATCGTCGTCGACAGCAAGTCCACCTATCTCATCCACACGGCGAACTACAACGACTTCATCATCGCCAACGGCGGCATCCGCCTGGACGACTACACCATCTCCTCCTACTCGCCGACCGTCGCCGCGGCGGCCGTGCAGGGCCTGACGGCGCCGGCGACCTTCTTCAACGCCTACGCCAACGCGCATTCGTCGCTGATCAACTACAACGCCGGTCTCGTCGTGAAGCCGCTGCCGGGCTGGAGCCTCTACGCGGCCTACGCCACCTCGGCCAATCCCGTCGGCGCGGAGCTCGACGGATCGGCCGCCGCCTATGGCGCCCTGAATGCGACGTCCCAGATCCTTTCGCCGGAGAAGAACAAGTCGGTCGAAGTCGGCTCCAAGCTCGAATTGTTCGACAAGCGCCTCCTGCTCACCGCCGCCCTGTTCGAGACGACCAAGACCAACGCGCGCGAAGTGTTCGGCGCGAACGTCTTCAACAGCGGCGCCTACCGTATCCAGGGCATCGATCTCGGCGTCTCCGGCAAGATCACCGACAAGTGGAGCGTGCTGGGCGGCATCGTGCTGATGCAGTCGCGGGTGACGAGTTCCAAGGCCGTGACCAACATCGGCCTGCCGCTCGCCAATCTCGCGCATGCCTCCTTCAGCCTGCTGTCCAAGTATCAGGTGACGGACGCCTGGGAGGTCGGCGGCCAGGCCGTCTACAATTCGAGGCGCTACGGTGGCTCGTTGCTCGCGGCCAACGGCGGCGCGGCGATCAGCCCGATCACCTTCCTCCCCGCGCCGACGGCGGGCAATCCGCTCCTCAACGTGCCAACCGTGCTGCCCTCCTACTGGCGGTTCGACGCTTTCACCGAATACAAGCTCACGGAAAACCTGACCGCCAAGGTGCAGGCGATCAACATCTTCAACCGCACCTACTACGACGCCTTCTACCAGTCGGCGGCGCCCTTCGCGCAGGTCGCGCCGGGCCGCAGCGTGCAGTTCAGCGTCAAAGCGACGTTCTGATGCTGATCTGCATTCCCGAAGTCCTCAGCAAGGCGGAGGTCGCCGACTTCCGCCGGCTCATGGATTCGGTGGAATGGGAGGACGGACGCTCCACCGCCGGCGCGCAATCGGCGATGGTGAAGAAGAACATGCAATTGCCGCCCGACG
This sequence comes from Rhodoblastus sp., assembly GCA_047605445.1. Taxonomy (GTDB): domain Bacteria; phylum Pseudomonadota; class Alphaproteobacteria; order Rhizobiales; family Beijerinckiaceae; genus JAJXWB01. Next base: position 28,918 of record JASGFP010000008.1, on the reverse strand, counting down.
GCGAACTCTCGCGGCGGCTTGGCGAACACGTCGTCTCGGCGCTCACGCGCAATCCGACTTTCGTGTCCGCCGCTATTCCGCTGCAGATTTTTCCCCCGCTGTTCAATCGCTATGGCGTCGGGCAGAAATTCGGCGTTCACGTCGACAACGCGGTGCGTGGCGATCTGCTGACCGGCCTGCGCATTCGCACGGATCTTTCAGCGACGCTCTTTCTCGCCGAACCGGAGGAATATGACGGCGGCGAACTGGTGGTCGAGGATTACTACGGATCGCACGAATTAAAATTGCCGGCCGGCGATCTCGTGCTATATCCATCCAAGAGCCTCCATATGGTGACGGAGGTGACGCGTGGGGCGCGTGTGGCCTCGTTCATGTGGATGCAGAGCATGATCCGCGACGATCACGCGCGCAGCATGATCTTCGATCTCGACAATTCCATCCAGGCGCTCTGCGGCCGGCTTGGTCGAGACGACCCGGAAGCCGTGCGGCTTACCGGCCTCTACCACAATCTCATCAGATACTGGGCCGAGACATGAGACTTCACATGGCGCCACGCTGGATCGTCGGCATGACCATCGCGCTTGCGGGCGCTGGCGCCGCCCGCGCGCAGGATGCAGTCGTTGCGGCGATCAAGCCTGCCGGCGCGATCCCTCACGAATTGTCGCCCTGGAGCATGTTCCTGTCGGCCGATGTCGTGGTGAAGGCGGTGATGATCGGTCTCGCCTTCGCCTCGCTCGTCACCTGGACGATCTTCTTCGCCAAGACGTTCGAAATCTCGCGTGCGCGTCGCAGGCTGTCGGGCGCGCTTGCGCGCATCGCCGATGCGCCGAGCCTGACGGACGCCCGGACGCTGGCCGGAAACGCTGCGCCCGTTCTGACCGCCCTTCTCGAGGCTGCCGAACAGGAGGAGCGCCTGTCGGCTTCCGCCGGGGCGCAGGGGCGCACGCTCGAGCGCGCAGCCTCTCGTTTCCAGGAAATCGTGCGCGGCGAGCAGCGGTCTGTTCGTACCGGCATGGGCGTTCTCGCCACGATCGGATCGACCGCCCCCTTCGTCGGCCTGTTCGGCACGGTCTGGGGCATCATGAATTCCTTCATCGGCATTTCGAAATCGCAGACGACCAATCTCGCCGTTGTCGCGCCTGGCATTGCGGAGGCGCTGCTCGCGACCGCGATCGGGCTCGTGGCCGCCATTCCCGCCGTCATCATCTACAATCATTTCACACGCAAGACCGCCGGCTATCTCGATATCGTCAATCAGGCCGCGGGCGCGGCGACCCGCCTGCTCTCGCGCGATCTCGACAGCAGCGGCCGGCGCGGCTGGCCGCGCGCGGCGGAGTAGCGCCATGGGGTTCTCGCTCGGCGACGCTGACAGCGACGATCTCGCGGAAGCCCACGAGATCAACGTCACGCCGTTCATCGACGTGATCCTCGTTCTGCTCATCATCTTCATGGTGGCGGCGCCGCTCTCGACGGTCGATCTGCCCGTGGACCTGCCGACATCGAGCGCGACGCCGCAGAAGCGGCCGGACAAGCCGACCTATGTCACGATATCGGGCGATCTCGCCGTGTCGCTCGGCGAAAGTCCGGTCAAGCGCGTCGACCTCGTCTCGGCGCTCGACGCGCAGCCCTCCGAACAGGGCAAGGACCGCCGCATCTTCCTGCGCGCGGACAAGAACGTGCCCTACGGCGAAATGATGGACGTGCTCGAGCGCCTTCGCAAAGGCGGCTATCTCAAGGTCGCTCTCGTGGCGATGGAATCGGTCGACAAGCCGCCGGAAGGGAAACCGCAGCCATGAGCGCCGCCGCCCTGCGCGCGGTCGCTCCAGGCGGCGCTTCGCCGCGTCTCTGGGTCGTCGCGGCGCTGGTTGCGGGATCGCTGCATCTCGGAATCGCTGGCCTGGCCGCATGGTCGCTGCACGCGGAAGAAGCCGACGACGACGACGGCGCGCCGGCGATCGAGATCGCCATGGACATGGCCGCGCCGAAGACGGAGCAGACCGATCTGCCGCCAGGCCCCGAGGCCGACGCTTCGGCCGCCGCGCCGGAGAGCGCGCAATCCGCCGCCAGGACGGAACAATCCGACCGGCCGAAGGAAGAACCTGTCGAATCCGACAATCCGGACCGCATCGTCGCGCAGGAGGAGACGAAGAAGCCGGAGCGCGAGCCCGAGCGGCAGGAGCGGCGATCGGAAGCCTCGACTGCGGCGGACGCCTCGGAAGCGACCGCGGCCCCGCAGCAGGACGCTGTCCGCGAGACACAGACGGCGCGCGCGCCCGTAATCGGCGATGGACGGCAGGTGCTGAAAATCCGCGCGGATTGGCAGCGCCGCCTGTTCTCGCATCTCAGCCGGCACAAGAGATATCCGGCGGGCGTGGCCGCACACAAGGCCGAGAACCGCGTGACATTCACACTGGACCGGATGGGCCATGTCATCGCGGCCCGCATTTCGAAAACGTCGGGCGATGCGGCTTTCGACGCTGCGGCGCTCGACATGATGAAGCGCTCGGACCCCGTTCCACCGCCACCGCCGCTCATCGCCGACGAGACGCTGACGTTCGAGATTCCCGTCCAGTTCCGCGCCGGCGGACGATAGCGCCGCCGCAGGCTTCACGCCGCCTCGCTTTTCACCCCGCCTGCAAGCGCCGCCAGCCGCTCGGGCGCCGGATTGGCGCCGCCTTCGTAGGCTTCCAGAAAGTCGAGCAGCGTCTGGCGATAGCGATAATAGTCGGGATGTTCGAGCAGCTCCTTGCGGCTGCGCGGACGCGGCAGATCGACACTCATCACATGGCCGATGCGCGCGTTCGGCCCGTTGGTCATCATCACCACCTTGTCGGCGAGCAGGATCGCCTCGTCGACATCGTGCGTCACGCAGATCGCCGTCACCTGCGTCCGCTTCCACACATCCATCAGCACGTCCTGCAGGTCCCAGCGCGTCAGGCTGTCGAGCATACCGAAGGGCTCGTCCAGCAGCAGCAGTTTCGGCGACAGCGCGAAGGCGCGCGCTATGCCGACGCGCTGGCGCATGCCGTTTGACATTTCCGACGCGCTGCGGTCCATGGAATCGGCAAGCCCGACGCGCGAAAGATAATATTCGACGACGTCGTTGCGCTCCTTCGCGCTCGCTCTCGGATAGACCCGGTCGACGCCGAGCGCGACATTCTCGCGCGCCGTCAGCCACGGCATCAGCGAGGGCGCCTGGAAGACGACGGCGCGATCAGGTCCCGCTGCGCCGATTTCGCGTCCGTCGAGAATGATGGCGCCGCTCGACACGTCCTGCAGGCCGGCCACCATCGACAGCACCGTCGACTTGCCGCAGCCTGAATGGCCGATCAGCGAGACGAACTCGCCCTTCTGCATCTTGAAGTTGAAGCCGTCCACGACCTTGAGCGGCCCCTTGGGCGTGGCGAACACTTTCGTGATGTCGGAGAAATCGACGAAGTTCTTTTTGACCGGCGAATGCGCGGCTTTCACATAGGCGTCGGGCAATTGCGTGATCGGCGTCAGCGTCGGCGCCTTCAACCCGTCGCCCTCGCCGACGTGACGGTCGGCGACGTCCATCAGGTAATCGGTGATTTTCGCGCGCAGCGCCTTGAAGGCCTCGTCCGAATTGACAGCCGAGCGATCGCGCGGTCGCGGCAGGTCAACGGCGAACGACGGCCCGAGCGTCGCGCGCGGGCCGGGATTGAGCGGAATGATCCGGTCGGCGAGCAGCAGCGCCTCGTCGACATCGTTGGTGATGAGCAGAACGGTCTTCTTCTCGCTGCGCCATATCTCCTGAATCTCGTCCTGCAGCTTGGCGCGCGTCAGCGCATCGAGCGCCGACAGGGGCTCGTCGAGCAGCAATATCTGCGGGCTCATCGCCAGAGCCCGCGCAACCGACACACGCTGGCGCATGCCGCCGGACAATTCAGCCGGCCGGCGCTCGAGCGCATGCGACAGGCCCACCATCTCGATGTAGCGGCGCGTCCGCTTGTCGCGCTCCGCCCTGCTCTCCTTCGCAAAGACGGCGTCGACCGCAAGCGCTACGTTCTCGTAGACCGTCAGCCACGGCATCAGCGAATAGGACTGGAACACGAGCCCGCGATCGGGGCCAGGTCCGTCGATCTTCGCGCCTTTGACGCAGACTTCGCCCGTGTCCGGCTCGATGAGGCCTGCGATCAACGAGACCAGCGTCGTCTTGCCGGAGCCGGAAAACCCGACGATGGCGACGAAATCGCCCTCTTCCACCGCGAGATTCACATTGCTGAGAACCTCGCGCCGCTGCGGGCCGACGCCATACGCCTTGCTGACGTTCTTCAGTTCGAGAAAGGCCATCGTCTTCTCCTCAGCGCGTCGGCGTATAGGTGAAGGCCGTCTGCAGCGCGAGCATCAGCCGATCGAGCAGGAAGCCGATGATTCCGATCGTCAGCACCGCGACGATGATGCGCGCCAGCGAATCCGACGAACCGTTCTGGAATTCGTCCCACACGAATTTGCCCAGCCCCGGATTCTGCGCCAGCATTTCGGCGGCGATCAGCACCATCCAGCCCACGCCCAGCGACAGGCGCAGCCCCGTGAAGATCAGCGGCAGCGCAGACGGCAGAATGACCTTGCGGATCGTCGTCGAGGTCGGCAGGCGCAGCACTTTCGACACGTTGACGAGATCCTTGTCGACCGAGGCGACGCCGAGCGCCGTGTTGATGAGCGTCGGCCACAGCGAGCAGAGCGTGACCGTGACGGCGGAAATCACCAGCGATTTCGGCAGCGCGTCCGAGGGATTGATGTAGAGCGCGGAGACGATCATCGTGACAATTGGAAGCCAGGCGAGCGGCGACACCGGCTTGAATATCTGGATCAGCGGATTGATCGCGCCGTTGATTGTCCGCGACAGCCCTGAGGCTATGCCGAGCGGCACGGCGAGCAGCGTGGCGATGACGAAGCCGAGCGCAACCGTCACCAAGCTGGTCGCGATCTGGTCGACATAGGTCGGCCTGCCCGTGTAATTGCGCCAGTGGACGCGATCGGCCTGACCGTCGGCGGCGAGCTTGGCGTTGCGCTCTTTCTGGCGGGCGTAGAAATCATCCGCCTTCGCGCGCTCCGCCTTGTGATCGGCCCACAGCGACTTCGCCTGATCGTAGACCTGCGCCGGGCCGGGAATGGCGCCCAGCGAGGTGCGCACCTGCGGCGCCAGCACGCCCCATGCGACGAGAAAAACCGCAATGCCGGCGAGCGGGATCAGGAGATCGCGCGTGATCGAGGCGAGTTGCGCGCGCGGATTGTCGCCGATCGCAAGGCGCACGATAGGAATGAGCCAACTCAGGCCCAGAATGCCCAGCGCCTTGTCGGCGCGGTTAAGATAGCCGTCGATGCGCGCGCGGCGCTCGCGCCGCGCTATGTCCGCGTCGACCGGCGTGATGGTTTCGGTCGTGCTGCTCATCGTCTCGATCCTTTTGAAACTGCGTTTGCGGCCGGACGGTCCGTCCGGCGCGCCTATCAATTGCCGACGACGTCGGAGCCTTCGACCGTCTGCTTGCCCTTGAGGCCGATCTTCAGCGAATCGATGTAGGCGTTGGGCTTCTTGCCGTCGTAGGTCACGCCGTCGATGAACTCGCTGGTCGGCGCCTTGTAGCCGTCGCTGCCGACAGGAAATTCCTCCGGCTTGGCCGCGCCATCCTCGATCAGCAGCTTGGCCGCCTGCATGTAGATATCCGGCAGGTAGACGGACTTCGCCGTATCGGCATACCAGCTGTCGGGCTTGCCTTCCGCAATCTGGCCCCAGCGGCGCATCTGCGTGAGGTACCAGACGGCGTCCGAATAATAGGGATAGGTCGCATAATAACGGAAGAACACGTTGAAATCGGGAACCGGTCGCTTGTCGCCCTTCTCGTATTCGAACGTGCCTGTCATGGAATTGGCGATGACCTTGGCGTCGGCGCCGACATAATTCGGCCGCGACAGAATTTCGACCGCTTCCTTGCGATTGGCGTCGTTGTTGTCGTCGAGCCATTTGGCGGCGCGGATCAGCGCCTTGGTGAGCGCGAGCGTCGTGTTGGGATATTTCTTCACGAATTCCGCGGTGAGCCCGAACACTTTCTCCGGATTGTTCTTCCAGATTTCGTAGTCGGTGACGACGGGAACGCCGATCCCCTTGAACACGGCGGCCTGGTTCCAAGGCTCGCCGACGCAATAGCCCAGGATCGTGCCGGCTTCCATCGTCGCCGGCATCTGCGGCGGCGGCGTCACCGAAAGGAGAACGTCGGCCTGAATCTGCCCGGACGTGTCCTTCGTGGAATAATAGCCGGGCTTCACGCCGCCGGCTGCGAGCCAATAGCGCAGTTCGTAATTATGCGTCGAGACGGGAAACACCATGCCCATGTTGAAGGCCTTGCCCTGCTTCTTGTAGTCGTCGACGACGAACTTGAGCGCATCGGCCTTGATCGGATGCTCGGGCTTGCCGTCCTTCACGGGCACATGGCTCTTCATCTCGGCCCACACTGCATTGGACACGGTGATGGCGTTGCCGTTGAGGTCCATCGAGAAGGGCGTGACGATGTGCGCCTTGGTGCCGAAGCCGATGGTCGCGGCCAGCGGTTGCCCGGCCAGCATGTGCGACCCGTCGAGTTCGCCGGAGATCACCCGGTCGAGCAGCACTTTCCAGTTCGCCTGCGGCTCCAGCGTGACGTAGAGGCCCTCGTCCTCGAAGAAATGCTTCTCGAGAGCGATGGCCAGCGGCGCCATGTCGGTCAACTTGATGAATCCGAGTTTCAGCGTGTCTTTCTCCACGTTGAGCATCTTGGCGTCTGCTGCGTTCGAGAACGCCGCCATCAGGGCGAACGAGGCGCCGGCAAGGCGGGTCGAACGCGCGAAAGTATTTTTCAAGACCGGTCTCCTTCGTGTCGCATGTTGTTTCCCCTCATTTCGCCATCGCGGCCATTTGCGCCGTCTCTGATTGGTCGATTGCAGATTTCAGCAGCCTCCCGATTTCCGGACGGCATGAGCCGCATCCCGTGCCCGCGGCCGTCGCTTCGCCGACAGCCGCTATATCGCGGCAGCCGCGCGCCACCGCATCGCGGATCGCGTTGGCGCCGACGTTGAAGCACACGCAGATTTTCTGCCCGGGGTCGCTCGCTTGCGCGCCCGGGCGGCCGGCCAGCATGATCGCGGGATCGGACGCCGGATCGGCAAAGAGTTCGCACAGCCACGCGCGCGCCGCCGCGATCGGTTCGCGCGCGACAAGCAGAAGGCCGATGACCGCGCCGTCGCGCACCGCGACACAGCGATAGGAGCCGGCGCGCGCGTCGCGGGCGGAAAGAATGAAAACGTCATCGTCCGTCGCAACGCCGAAGAGATCGCGAGCGCGCGCTTCCCATTCATCGACAGTTCCGTTGCCCGCGAGTTCGATGCGCCAGCCCCCATCGGTGCGCGCGACCGCCCAGTAATCGGCGTCCAGATGCGTCGGTTTTTCGCGCGCAAGCGCAAAGGCGAACCAGTCGGGCGCAAGAGCTTTCGCGGCCACGTAGGCGCCCTTGGACTCCGGCTGTCCAGAGATCGGATCGAGCGCCGGCGCGACCAGCGCGTCGACGCGGGCGCTGCTGGCGAACTGGTCCGTCCAGTGGATCGGCGCGAAAATGCTGCCTTCGCGCTGGCGGTCCGTCACGAGCGCGCGCAGCGTGACGGCGCCGTGCGCATTGGTGAGGCGCACCAGTCCGGCAGCGGCGACGCCTATGCGCGCGGCGTCCTTCGGATGGATCTCGGCGAAAGGCTCCGCAATATGCTGCGACAGGCGTGCGGCGACGCCGGTGCGCGTCATCGTGTGCCACTGATCGCGAATGCGGCCGGTGTTGAGCACGAAGGCGTTGGCCGCGCCCTTGCGCCCGGCAAGGCCGCGGAACGGCGTCGCCACGAAACGCGCGCGCCCGTTCGACGTATAGAAGCGCTTGTCGGCGAAGAAGCGCTTCGGCGCCTCGCTCGCAACCTCGCTTGCGCGCCACGGCCACTGGAACGGCGCCAACGTCTCGAATTGCGCGTTGGAAACCCCTGCCAGCGCGGATATGTCGAAATCGCGCGCGCCATTGTTGCGATAGCCCGACAGCGCCGCATGTTCGCGGAAGATCGCGGCAGGGCCCGAAAAATCGAACGCCGCGCCAAACCCCATGCGGCGCGCCACAGCCGCCATCGCCCACCAGTCCGGCATGGCCTCGCCGACCGCCGCGCGCAGCGGCCGCTGGCGCGAGATGCGACGCTCGGAATTGGTGACCGTGCCGTCCTTCTCGCCCCAGGCCTGCGCCGGCAGAAGCACATGCGCATATTTGGTCGTGTCGGTACGCGCGACGACGTCGGAGACGACAACGAAAGGACAGGCGGCAAGCGCCGCTGCGGCGCGGTTTGCGTCGGGCAGGCTGTCGACGGGATTGGTGCCCATGATCCAGACGGCCTTGATGCGCCCGTCGCCGATGGCGTCGAACATATCGACCGCCTTCAGGCCGGCGCGCGTCGCGATGGCCGGCGATTTCCAGAAATCCTGCACGAGCGCGCGATGATCGGGATTGTCGATCTCCATATGCGCGGCGAGCTGGTTGGCGAGCCCGCCGACCTCGCGCCCGCCCATCGCGTTGGGCTGGCCGGTGACGGAAAACGGCCCGCAGCCCGGCTTGCCTATGCGGCCCGTCAGCAGGTGGCAATTAATGATGGAATTGACTTTGTCGACGCCCGCGCTCGACTGGTTCACGCCTTGCGAATAGACGGTGACGGACTTTTCCGTCGCCGCGAACATTTCATAGAAGCGCTCGACATCCGCCAGCGCCAGTCCCGCGCGGCGCGCGACCGCGCCCGGCGTCCATTGCGCGGCGGCTGCAAGCGCCGCGTCCATGCCTTGCGTATGGTCTTCAACGAACGTCTTGTCGACGCGGGCCTTCGACAGATGGCGCAGCAGCCCGAGAAACAGAGCGACATCGGCGCCCGGCGCGATGGCCAGATGCAGGTCGGCGATTTCGCTCGTCGCCGTGCGGCGCGGATCGATGTTGACGACGACCGGCCTGCCGCCGCGTTTTTCGCGCGCAGCGTTCAGTCGCTGGAAAAGGACGGGATGGCACCATGCGAGATTGGAGCCGACGAGCACGACGAGATCCGCATTCTCCATATCCTCGTAGACGCCCGGCACGATGTCAGCGCCGAAGGCGCGGCGATGGCCAGCCACCGAGGCCGCCATGCACAGCCGCGAATTGGTGTCGATATTGCCCGAGCCGATAAAGCCCTTCATCAGCTTGTTGGCGACGTAATAATCCTCGGTGAGAATCTGGCCCGATACGTAGAACGCGACCGAATCCGGTCCATGCGCCTCGATCGTGCGCGCAAAACGTCGCGCGACGAGATCGAGCGCCGCCGGCCAGGACGCGCGCTTCTCGCCGATCTGTGGAAACAGCAGGCGATCTTCGTCGCCGAGCGTCGCGCCCAGCGCCGCGCCTTTCACGCACAGCCGTCCGAAATTCGCGGGATGATCCGGATCGCCCGCGATCTCGACGGCGCCTCGCGCGCCGACCGACGCCGTCACGCCGCAGCCCGTGCCGCAATAGGGGCAGGTCGTCTTGATCGTCTGTGCGGACATCGGCCCGTTCACCCCGATATGCGCGGCTACGCCGGCGCGGCCACGCCCATGTCGAGATAGATCCGGCCGTTCTCGAGCTTCACCGGAAAGCTGCGCGCACAGCCCTGATCCGCGCCCGTCGCCTCGCCGTTCTCGAGATCGATGGTCCAGTTGTGCAGCGGGCACGCCACTTTGCGCCCGTGCACGATGCCCTCGCTCAAGGGGCCGCCCTTGTGCGGGCAGCGGTTCTCGAGCGCGAAGAATTCGTCGCTCGCGGTGCGGAAGACGGCGATCTCGCGCCGCGGCGTGCGCACGGTGCGCGCGCCGCGCTTTGGGATGGATTCCATCGGACCGAGATCGAACCAGTAGCGGTTTTCGTTTCGCATGATCTTTGTCCTTATTGCGCGGCGACGGGCATGAGCACGGCGAGCGGCGCGAATTCGCGCGCGTCGCGGCCGGCGGCGCGTTCGGCCCAGGGATCGCGGCGCGCGACGCGCTGCGAGATCACGAAGCGCTCGTAGAGCGCGCGGCGGTTGTCGTGATCGTCCATGATCGCCGCGCGCACGCGCTCGAGGCCGGTCTTCTCGACCCACTTGTAGAGGCGGTCGAGATAGGCGGCGTCCTCGCGATACATCTGGATGACCGCTGCGACATGCTCGAGCGCAGCCTCCTCCGTATCGACATGGCCGAGCAGATCGGTCGCGCGCACATGAAGGCCGGCCGCGCCCGCGATATGCAGGTCGTAGCCGGAATCGACGCAGATCACGCCGACGTCCTTCACCGTCGCCTCCGCGCAATTGCGTGGGCAGCCGGAGACGCCGAGCTTCACTTTCGCCGGCGTCCAGGAGCCGCAGAGCAGCCGCTCCATCTTGATGCCGAGCCCCATCGAATCCTGCGTGCCGAAGCGGCACCAGTCCGAGCCGACGCAGGTCTTCACCGTGCGCAGCCCCTTGGCGTAGGCGAAGCCCGAGACGAGACCCGCCGCATTGAGCTGCGCCCACACCGCCGGCAGGTCTTCCTTCTTCACGCCGAGCAGATCGACGCGCTGCCCGCCCGTCACCTTCACGGTCGGAATCTTGAACTGGTCGGCGACGTCGGCGATCGCGCGCAATTCGTCGGGCGTCGTCAGTCCGCCCCACATGCGCGGCACCACGGAGAACGTGCCGTCCTTCTGGATATTGGCGTGCACGCGCTCGTTGATGAAGCGCGACTGATAATCGTCCTTGTACTCGTAGGGCCAGGCGCAGATCAGGTAGTAGTTCAGCGCCGGGCGGCAGGAGGGACAGCCGCAGGATGTTTTCCACGCCAGCTCCTGCATGACGGCGGGCAGCGATTTCAGCTCCTTCGCCTTGATCTGCGCGCGCACTTCCTCGTGCGTGAGATCGACGCATTTGCACATCGGCTTGCGCGCGCCGGCGACATAGCTTTCGCCCAGCGTCGCCATCAGCAGCGTCTCGACCTTGGTGGTGCACTGACCGCAGGAGGCGGACGCCTTCGTCTTCGCGCGCACCTCGTCGATCGTGGTCAGGCCGCCGCCGGTGATCGCCTGGACGATCGTTCCCTTGCACACGCCGTTGCAGCCGCAGATTTCCGCATCATCCGGCAAGGCTGCAACGGCCGCCGTAGGGTCCAGCGGAGATCCTCCCTGATAGGACTGGCCGAAGATCAGCGTGTCGCGCATCGGCGCGACGTCGACGCCCTTCTTTAGCATGTCGAAATACCAGGCGCCGTCGGCCGTATCGCCGTAGAGCACGGCGCCGACCACCTTGTTGTCGCGCAGCACGACGCGCTTGTAGATCTGGCGCGAGGGATCGCGCAGAATCACCTCGTCGGTCTCGTCGCCTTCGGAGAAATCGCCGGCCGAGAACAGATCGATGCCGGTGACTTTCAGCTTGGTGGAGGTGATCGAGCCGGCATAGCCCGCGCCCTCTTCGCCGGCGAGCTGGCCTGCGAGCACCTTCGCCATGTCGTAGAGCGGCGCGACGAGCCCGTAGCAGGCGCCGCGATGTTCGACGCATTCGCCGACGGCGAAAATGTCGGTATCGGTCGTGCGCATGAAATCGTCGACGACGACGCCGCGCTTGACGTCGAGGCCGGCGTTCTTGGCGAGCGTCGTGTTGGGGCGGATGCCCACCGCCATGACAACGAGATCGGCCGGCAGCGTGCGTCCATCGTCGAGCAGCACGCCTTCGACGTGCGTCTCGCCGACGATCGATTTGGTGTTGGCGGACGTGACGACCTCGATGCCGCGACTCTCGATCGCGCGCTGCAGCAGATAGCCGGCGTTGGGATCGAGCTGGCGCTCCATCAGCGTCGGCATGAGGTGGATGACCGCAACGCTCATGCCCTTGGCGGCAAGGCCAGCGGCCGCCTCGAGGCCGAGCAGGCCGCCGCCGATGACGACGGCGCGCCCGCCGCCGGCCGCCGCCTTCAGCATGGCGTCGACATCGTCGAGGTCGCGGAAGGTGACGACGCCGGGCAGCTTGGCGCCCGGCACCGGAATGATGATCGGCATGGAGCCGGTCGCGACGATCAACTTGTCGTAGGGCTCCGCCGCGCCCGAAGCCGTGCGCACGACCCGCGCCGCGCGGTCAATCTCCGCGACGGTCTCGCCGCGCCGCAGCGCAACCTTGTTGGCCTCATACCAGGCGTCGTCGTGGATGACGATCTCGTCGAAGGTCTTCTCGCCGGCCAGCACCGGCGACAGCATGATGCGATTGTAATTGACCCGCGGCTCAGCGCCGAAGACCGTCACGTCATATTGGCCAGGCGATTTTTCGAAGAGTTCGTCGAGCACGCGGCCTGCGGCCATGCCGTTCCCGATCACCACCAGTTTCTTGCGCATCGGCTTGCTCCGAAGGAAATCCTGCCTTCCTCTCGCAAGCCGCGTGCCAAAATTGCTTTTATTATCAATCCATAAGACGCATGATTAAGATCAATTCCGGAATTGATGTCTGCTAGATCGACACCGTCGCACGCCGCATGTCCGGGCCGAACGCATGAAGCGCAGCCAATCCGCGCGCAGCTTGTGCAATGCACAATATCGGATCATTTGCCCCTCGTTGCGCAGCTTGCGCAAAATCTCGGCGGCCGGCGCCGCGCGGGCGACTGGAGCCGATGCGCTTGTGCGCGGTCTTGCCGATCGTGGCCGGAGGGGTCGGAAAAAGAGCGCCGGGCGCTGACCTCGCCACACGATCTCAACGATCGCTCGGGCGGGCGGCGGCGCAGCGCGGGCCGGCGCGCATCGCGCCATGCCCGCAGCGGCGCCACGACAAGCCTGATGCCCTCGTGGCGCCGGAACAGATGCTACGAGGTCGCGGCGGTCTTCAGCTTGGAGAGCGCACGGATTTTCACGCGCACGCTCGCCGGCTTGGCGGCGGCCTTCACCATCTCGCCGGTGGCGGGATTGCGGACCAGCGTGCCGGCCTTGCGGGCGGGAACCTTGCGCAGGCTGACCTTCAGCAGGCCGGGTAGAACGAACTCGCCCACGCCCTTCGGATGAACGGAGCCGAGAAACAGATTCTCGATCGTCGCGTAGACGCCGACGGCGGTCTTGCGCGGAATCTCGTTCTCTTCAGCGATCAGGTTGATCAGCGCCGACTTGGTCAGCGTCGACTTGACGGGCTTCAGCGCCGGGGCTGCAGCCTTTGCACTTGTCTTCTTCGGCGCCGCGCGCTTCACGGCTTTCGCTTTGGCCATTGGTGAAAATCTCCAGTTCCTGCCGGTCCCCTGCGAATCAAACGCAGGCGGACAGGCAAGATTTGCTAGGCAATTTGGCGGCTATTCGCAATCGTCCCGGTAATCGCGGGCGAAAGACTTCAATTCATTGCGGAAAAGATCGGGCGATTTGCGCCCCGCTTTCGCGTGAAGGGGAGCGACGCGCGCATTGCGCGTCCCCCGGCTCTGTTGGCACAATGGCGCAAACAGCCGGGCGGAGCGTATCTGACCCAGGCGGACAGGCAGGAGGAAACATGCGCGCAGCCGTTCTCTATGAGCCCAACAAGCCGCTGGTCATCGAAAACGTCGGCGTCCGCAAGCCGAAGGCGCGCGAGGTTCTGCTGCGTACGGCTTGCGCGGGTCTCTGCCATTCCGACCTGCACTTCATGGAAGGGCTCTATCCGCATCCGCTGCCTGCGGTCCTCGGACACGAGTCCGCCGGCATCGTCGAGGAAGTCGGCGAGGACGTGACCTATGTGAAGAAGGGCGACCGTGTCATCACCTGCCTGTCCGTCTTCTGCGGCGTGTGCGAGCAATGCACGTCGGGCCGTCCGGCGATCTGCACCGGCGTCGACGTCAAATTGCCGCCGGGCGTCTCCGACCGCATGGCGTGGTCGAAGCCCGGCAAGATCCACCAGTTCCTCAATCTCTCCTCCTTCGCCGAGCAGATGCTGGTGCATGAAAACGCCATCGTGAAAATCCGCGAGGACATGCCGCTCGACCGCGCCGCGCTGATCGGCTGCGGCGTCATCACGGGCACGGGCGCCGTGTTCAACACGGCCGGCGTGAAGCCCGGCGAAACCATGGTGGTTATCGGCTGTGGCGGCATCGGCATGGCGGCGATCAACGGCGGCGCCATCGCGGGCGCCGGCCGCATCATCGCCGTGGACACCAATCCGCAGAAACTGGCGATGGCGCTCGAACTCGGCGCCACCGACATCGTCAATGCGCGCGACGGCGATCCGGTGGCGCAGGTGCTCGAACTCACTAAAGGCGGCGCGCATCACACATTCGAGGCGGTGGGCGCGAAAACGACGGCCGAGCAGGCGTTCAAGATGCTGGGCTTCGGCGGCGTCGCCACTATCATCGGAATGATCCCGTTCGGCGTAAACATCGAATTGCACGGTTTCGATTTCCTGCGCGGCGAAAAGAGGATTCAGGGCTCCTCCATGGGCTCGAACCGGTTTCGCACGGACATGCCGCGCCTGATCGAACACTATCTGCGCGGCAAGTTGAATCTCGACAAGTTCATCTCCGCGCGCATCGGGCTCGACGGGATCAACGAAGGTTTCGCCAGGATGAAATCCGGCGAAGCGCTTCGCTCCGTCATCATGTTCGACGCGTGAACCGGATCGGTCCGGGCGGACGTTCGGCGCGCTCTACGATCCTCTCGCCAGCCCGGGCAGCAGGATGGTCAGCCCGGCGGCGATCATTTCGACGGCGATCGCCAGCAGGATCATGCCCATTAGCCGCGTCGTGATCGTGCGCAGCGTCTGGCCCATAATCCCGCCGATCCGGGCCGCGAAGAACAGAACCGCAAACAGCAGCAGAACGATCGCGCCAACGATCGCCGCCAGTGACAGCATGGTCGCTGAATCCTGCGCATGGCCGGAATAGATGATGAGCGTTGCGATCGTGCCGGGCCCCACGACCATCGGGAAGGTGAGAGGGTAGAAGGCGAGCCCCGACACGTCCCCGATCTGCGCCTGCTCGCCCGCGCTGCCCTGATGCGACGCGACGCCGGCGCCATGCAACATCGACCAGGCGATGCCGGCCAGAACCATCCCGCCGGCGACGCGAAACTGATCGATGGAAATGCCGAAGAAGCCGATGATCTGCTTGCCCGCAAGCAGAATGACGATGCACATGCAGGCGGAGAAGACTGCGACCTTCACCGCCAGCGCACGCTGCTGCGCGAGCGTATAGCCATCCGTCAGCGACAGGAAGATCGGCAGGTTCACGAAGGGATTCATGATGGCGAAAAATGCGCCGAACGCCTTGGCGAGCTCCGCCTTGTCCATCATTCCCCGCCCATCTGCTTGCGCAGATCGGCCATCGTGCGTCTGAGGTCGTGAATCTGGTCGAGCAGGTGCAGCGCGACGTCGACGCCTTCGTCGTTGACGCCGAGATCGGTCTGCATGTCGGCGATCAGCCGCGCGCGGGCGACGTCGATCTCGCGCAATGTTTCCTGGTCGGCGATCAGCCAGCGCCGCGAAATCCACACATGCAGCGTCTGGCGCTCGACGCCGTAGGCGCGGGAAAATTCATCGAGCGTCATGATCTGTCCTCGCGCGGATTGTGGCTCTTGCCCGCGTCCCATCCCTCGACGAAGGCTTCGAGCGCGGGATCGGGCGCCTTCGGCAGCACGATGGAGAGCCGCACATATTCGTCGCCGCGCTTGCCGCCCCCGGCAGGCGCGCCCTGCCCCCTCAGGCGAAGTTTCGTTCCGCTGTTGGAACGCGCGGGCACGGTCATCTCCACCGCGCCGGTCGGCGTCGGCACGCGGATCGTGCCGCCGCGCACGGCCTCCGACAGCGAGATCGGAACCTCTATCGTCAGATCGTCGCCCTCGCGCGCAAATCGCGGATCGGGCAGCACCTCTATCTCGATCAGCGCATCGCCCGGGCCGCCTGCGCCCGCGCCCGGCGCGCCCTTGCCGGCAAGGCGAAGCGTCTTGCCGTCGACCATGCCTTCCGGGATCGTGACGTCGAGCACGCCGCCATCGGGCATCGTCAGGCGCTTTTGGCCGCCCTTGATCGCTTCCGCCAGGCTGATGGCGAGCCTGTAGTGCGCATCCTCGCCGCGGCGGTTGGCGCGCGCCTGCGCGTTGCGGCGCAGGAGCTCGGCGAGAAAGTCGTCCTCCTGCGAAAAGCCGCCGTAGCCGCCGGCGTTCTCGTATCCGCCGAAGCCGGAATCCGCATAATCGCGGTAGTAGCGGCGCTGCGCCGATGGCGGCGGCCGCTCATTTCCGGATTCGTCGATTTCGCCCGCATCGAAGCGCCGCCGCTTGTCTGTATCGCTCAACAGGCTGTAGGCGGCTGAGACCTGCTTGAATTTTTCTTCCGCCGCGGCGTCGCCGGGATTGAGGTCCGGATGCAATTGCTTGGCGAGCTTGCGATAGGCCTTGCGTATGTCGTCTTCGCTCGCCGAGCGCGCCACGCCCAGAATTTCGTAAGGGTCGCTCATGGAATCCTGTCGATACGGACAAGGCCGGGCGCTCTGTCCGATTTGTTTCGCGCAGACGCTAGCCCATCGACGCTTTCACGGCCAGCGGCCGACAATCCTCGGCCGCGCTCAAGCCGGCGAGGCGCGGCTCACCGCGCTTTCGCGCCGCCGCGGGGAAACCAAGGCGCCAAGGCCAGGCTCGGACTGAACGGTTTCCAGGTTCCCGGCGGCTGCGCGAGCCGGTCAGCGATCACCCACAAGGCAGGGGCGTGGAAGCCGAGGCCGATGTGGGTCGTCGCAACCTCGATGTTCTCCCGCGCGCCGCCCTCCTGTTCGAGGCAGGCCCGCCACGCCACGACGCCATCGGCGCGCGTGTAGATCGACGTCGACGGCACGGGCAGCGGCTGCGCCAGCTGCTTGACGCGCTCGGGCGTGGGCGCCGCATAGTCCCGGCCGGTGAGCAGCTTCCAGACCATTCGGACATTGCTCGCGCCGGGGCCCGCGAATGGACTGCCGAGCGTGATCGCCATCCGCACCGCATCGGGAACCTGCCGCGCGGCCTCGCGCGCAATGATCCCGCCGCGGCTCCAGCCGATCAAGCTGACTTTCTCGCCGGAGCTTCGTCGCAAGTCCTCGACCTGCGCCGCGATCGCGGCAAGGTCGGCTTCCGGCGCGCGTATGTTGCGTCCGCGCCCCCAGCCATGAACCTGATAGCCGAGCCGCTCCAAAAAGCCGCGAATGGCGAAGGTGGACGTGTCGTCCGCGCCGAGGCCCGGAAGCACGATCACCGGATGATTATCCCCGCGCGGCGCAGCGGCCAGAAGCGGCGCCGCCGCGAGCAGCGCGGGAATGTCCAGCAGACCGCGCCCCTCGGCCGCCAGCAAACCGAGCGACGGGCTCGTTATCTCCTTTTCGTCGCGCGCCATGACGTTCCCCTGCGCAGATCAGTTGAGAGCCGGCTCGAGCTGCCGGTCGACGGCGAGACAATGGTCCGCGATCGCTTCCGAAAGAATGGGGACGAGGCCGGGCGCCAGATCGTGCCCCATGCCGGAAATGATCTTGAGCCGCGCGCCGGGAATGAGCCTGGCGGTGTCCTTGCCGGCTTCGACCGGAACCAGCGGATCGTCCGCGCCGTGAAGCACCAGCGTCCGCGCCTTGACGGTCGGCAGGAGATCGACCCGGCTGCCGGACGCCAGGATTGCGATCATCTGCCGGCCCACGCCGGCCGGATAGTAGGAACGGTCCGCCGCCAGTTCGATCTTGGCGCGCAACTCCGCATCGGACGTCGGGAAGCCGGGACTGCCTATCGTGCGGTAGACCTTCATGCCGTGCTTGACCACGCGCTCGCGGTCCTTGCCATCAGGACGCGGCGCAAGCAGGGCCGCCGTCGCCTTGGCCTTGGCGGCCGGCAGCTTCGGATTGCCGCTCGACGACATGATGGAGACGAGGCTTCGGGTGCGCTCGGGATATTTCGCCGCGACGATCTGCGCGATCATGCCGCCCATCGACGCGCCGACGACATGCGCGCGGTCGATTCCGAGCGCATCCATCAGACCGACCGCATCCGCGGCCATATCGTCCAGCTTGTAGGGCGCGGCTACCGGCCGGCCGATCAGCGCGCGCGCAAAAGCGGCGGGAACGTTCACGGGCGGCGCGTTTTCGAACTTGGTAGACAGGCCGATGTCGCGATTGTCGAAGCGCACGACGCGAAAGCCGCGATCGGCGAGCGCCTGGCAGAACGGAACAGGCCAGGCGATCATCTGCGTGCCAAGACCCATGATGAGCACGATCGCCGGGTCTTTCGGATCTCCGAATTCGTCGTAGACGATATTGATGCCGTTGGCGGCGACTTCAGGCATTGACGATTCTCCAATCTTGCTCGCCGTCAAGATAGACGGAAATCCAGTTCTGCGTGCGCTTCGTTGGCTTGTCCTCTCGCATCACGCCGGCATGGGCGCCGGCGCGCGGCGGCCGACGGCCGCGCGGATCGACAGCAGCAGCACGATTGCGGACACCACGTAGAGGCCGATGACGAAATACAGACTGTAGATATTGGCGCCTGTCTGCTTGACGATGAGGCCGTTGATCGACGGACTGATCGCCGGGCCGAGATTGCCGAGGCTGCTGATCAGCGCCAGGCCGCCGGCTGCGGCGCCGGCCGAGAGATATTCGCTCGTCAGAGCGAAGAAGAGCGGCGTGGCCGCGGCGATTCCGATCACGGCGAACGACAGCGCCATGATCGAGCCGACCAGGTTGCCCTGCAATTGACCCGTCACGAAAAGACCTACGGCGGCGATGAGCATGCAGGCCGCGTAATGCCAGCGCCGCTCGCGCCATGCGTCCGAGTGGCGGCCGATCAGGACCATGCCGACGATGCCGACGGCGTTGGGGATCGCAGCGTAGACGCCGATGAGGAAGTAGTCCTTCACGCCCCAGCTCTGGATGAGCGTCGGCAGCCAGAACACCATCGTATAGGTGCCGCCCAGCAGCAGGAAATAGACCAGCGACAGCGCGTAGACCTTGGGATCGCGCAGGCACTGGCCGAATGTCGATGTCTTCTCGGACTCCACATCCTTGACGTCGCTGTCGAACGTTTTCTGCAGCATCGCCTTCTCGTCCGTCGTGAGCCACTTCGCCTGCGCGGGCTTATCCTCCAGCAACAGGTAGACCAGCACGCCGAGAATGACCGCCGGCAGGCCTTGCACGAGGAAGAGCCATTGCCAGCCGTGCAATCCGGTGAAGCCGTCGAAATATTTGAGGATCGCGCCGCATAGCGGCCCCGCGAACACGGAGGCGATCGTTGTCGCGGTCATGAAGATCGCGATCACCTGCCCGCGCCGCGCGGAAGGGTACCAATAGGTGAAATACAGGATGACGCCGGGAAAGAAGCCGGCCTCGAACGCGCCGAGCAGAAACCGCACGACATAGAAGCGCCACGGAGTCGTCGCGAACATCATCGCGACCGCAGCCAGTCCCCACAGCACCATGATGCGCAGCAGCGTCTTGCGGGCGCCGATCCTCTCGAGAAACAGGTTGCTCGGCACTTCGAAGAGAAAATAGCCGATGAAGAAGACTCCCGCGCCCAGACCATAGACAGCATCGTCGAACGGCAGCGTCTGCTTCATCTGCAGTTGCGCATATCCGACATTGATGCGGTCGAGATAGGCGACGATATAGGCGACGAGCAGCAAGGGAATGATGCGCCAGTCGATCTTGGAAAAAAGAGCTTTATAGGCGGGATCGCGCAGGTTGAGCGCGCTTGCCGACGCTGCGTTTGAGGCGGTTGCGTGCATCTTCGTCTACTCCCGGAACTGGCGATTTTCTGTCGTCGCATCGCCGCGCGTTGATCGCGCGGCCGCTTCATCCGTTGCGCATCCCGGCGAAGGCAGCGCGCTTCCGCGCTGCGGCTTCCGGAAAAGCGGCGTCCTGCAACTCGCTATTTTCTCTTGCGCGATGCCCCGGAAGCGGCCTTCGTCGCGGGCGCAGACGGCGCATCGGCCGCCGCCGCAACAGCTTCGCCTGCCGGCGCCTCGGCTTCGACCGGCGGCAACGCCTCGATCGTCTTGAGCGCCTTCTGCAGGAGCTTGACCAGTTCCCAGGATTCTTCCTGCGACACCACGCGCCTGCAGGCGGTAAGACCGAACTCCAGCAATCCGGCATAGCTGTGCACGGTGATGTTCAGCCCGCTGCCGTGATAGGGAATCGACACAGGGAAATAATGCGTCATGCGTGCGCCCGCCATGTAGAGATGCATCGGCGGGCCGGGAACGTTCGAGATCAGGACGTTGCCGACGGCCGGCAGCCATCCCGCGAGATTGGAGCGTCCGAACAGCGAAGCCATGCCCGTCATCAGCCACGGCGCGCCTGTCATCGGCAGGGTGATGCCGAGCACCGGCTTGAGTTCACGAACAACAGCCTTCGCAGCCTCCGACGAGGCGTGAATGGCCTTGAACCGCTCGGGAATATCCGCGATGTCGGTCGCAAGATCGACGCGCACGGACGACACCTGATTGTTCATCGACTTGTCGCCCTCGGTGCGCAGGCTCACCGGAACCATCGCGATCAGGGCCTCCTTGGGCAGCAGGTCGCGCTCCTTGAGGAAACGCTCGAGCGCGATGCTGCACACCGCCATCACAATTGTATTGACGGTGCCGCCGACGCGCTTGCCCAGCGACTTGATCTCGTCGAGGGGCACGCTCAGCGTGCTGTATGAACGCTGATTGGTGATCGACTCGTTGAAGATCGTCTTGGGCGCCAAGCCGAGATTCAGCGGCCGTTCGCCTCTGGGTGTACGCTGGCTCGCCACCACGCCGGCCGCCGTGGCCAGCGCTTTGGCGGTCGACGGAATCGCCTCCGCCATCTTGCGGTATTGCTGCGCGGCGTTGGTTGCGGCCGCCTGCAGCAATTCGGTGACGCCGAGCTGATACTGACCGCTCGACCGCTTGCGCCGCGGCGGCGGCACTTCGCGGATCGTCGGAGTCATGTCGTAGAGCACCTTGGCCAGTTCGACGCCGGCCTTGCCGTCGACGCCGCTGTGATGGGCCTTGGTGTAGAATGCGACCTGCCCGTTCTCGAGCCCGTCGATGACATACATTTCCCATAGCGCGCGGCTGCGGTCGAGCAGCGTCGAATGCAGTCGCGCGATAAGTTGCTCGAGCTGGTGCATTGTGCCCGGCCGGCGCACGGTCACGCTGCGGATGTGATAATCGAGGTCGATGTCGTCGTCGTCGATCCACACCGGCTCGGCCAGTTCGAACGGCATCGGCGCGAGCTTGCGCGTCAGCACGGAAGCCAGATGCAGGCGCTTGCCGATCATCGCCTTCACATCCTCGTAGTAGTCGCCTTTGTAGCCCTCCGGCAGATCGAAGAGCATCAGGCTGCCGACATGCATCGGCGTTTCCGGCGTCTCGAAATGCAGGAACGAGGCGTCCATGCTGCTGAGCTGGTCCATTTTCGTGCCTCCCCGTTTGACGAACGCGGCGATCGTGGCTTCGGGCCGCACGCGCATTCGAAAATTTTTTTGCTGGCGATCGTCTGGCGTTCGCGGACAGGCCCTTAAGCCGGCGCTTTGGCCTTCCGCGCTTCCTCGTCGTAGAGATCTTTTTTTGAAATCTTGCCGACCGCGGTCTTCGGCAGTTCCGGGCGAAGTTCGAGCGCCTGGATCATCTCGTGCTTGCCGAGCTTGTCTTTCAGG
Source organism: Rhodoblastus sp. (assembly GCA_047605445.1). Classification (GTDB taxonomy): domain Bacteria; phylum Pseudomonadota; class Alphaproteobacteria; order Rhizobiales; family Beijerinckiaceae; genus JAJXWB01. Next base: position 7,280 of record JASGFP010000008.1, on the reverse strand, counting down.
AACGCCTGCAATTCCTTGATTTCGAAAGGCGGGGCGCCGGCCTTGAGCTTGATGAACGCCTTGGGCGACTGGCCGCGGTATTCGTCGTGGATGCCGATGACGGCGACCTCCTCGACCGAAGGATGCTTGTAGACGGCCTCCTCCAGCACGCGCGGATAGACGTTGTAGCCGCTGCACAGCAGCATGTCCTTGGTGCGGTCGACGATGTAGACGAAACCGTCCTCGTCCATGTAGCCGACATCGCCCGTGCGCAGAAAACCGTCGGCCGTCATCACCTCGGCCGTAGCGTCGGGCTTGTTCCAGTAGCCCTTCATCACGTTGGGGCCCTTGATGCACAATTCGCCGCGCTCGCCGAGCGGCATATAGGTCGTCGCGTCGTCGACGTTCAGGAATTTTATGACGATGCCCGGCGACGGCAATCCGCAGGAGCCGATCTTTCGCTTGGCGCCGGCCTGGCCCGGCGTGAACGTGCCGGTTGGCGACGTCTCCGTCATACCCCAGCCTTCGGCCGGATAGGCGCCGGTGATCGCCGTGAACCGCTCGGCCACCTCGACCGGCAGCGGCGCGCCGCCGGAGCCGCAGAATTTCAGAGAATTGAGGTCGTGGCCGGGCGTGTCGGGATGATTGAGCAAGGCGGTGAACATCGTCGGTACGCCGCAGAACACCGTCACTTTCTTGTTGGTGATGTCGGCCAGCACGCTCTTGGGATCGAAGCGCGTGTGCTGGATGATTTCGGACCCGCTGAGAACGCCGAACAGCACATTCACCGTCAACGCGTAGATGTGAAACGGCGGCAGCACGGCGAGCATGCGCTCCTGCCCCTCGGTCAGAAGGCCCGCGGCTGTCGACCACGCCTGACGCGCGGCGACGTTCAGGTTGGCGTGCGTCAGCATGGCGCCTTTCGGCAGGCCGGTGGTGCCGCCGGTATATTGAAGCACGGCGATCGCTTCGGCCGGATCGCCGATCGGATGCGCCTCGTACTTGCCGTCATTGTTGATGAGTTCGGCGAAACTGACATGCCGCTCGTCCCACGGCGAAGCGCTCGCCTGCTTGGACAGCTTCAACTCCGCTGCAACGGTTGCGGGATCGCCAGCCATTTCCGCCAGATTTCCGACGATCAGCTTCTTCAGCCGCGTCTTGCCGAGCATGCCCGCCATCTGCGGATACAATGAAGCAAGGTCGAGCGTGATGATGAAGTCCGTGCGGCTGTCCTCGATCTTGTGCTCCAGCACTTTTGCGGCGTCGAGCGGGGAATAGTTCACCACCGTGCCGCCGGCCTTCAGCACACCGAGAAACGAGATGATGTAGTGGGGCGTGTTGGGCAGAAACAGCCCGACATGCACGCCAGGCCCGACGCCGAGCTTCTGCAATCCGCGCGCGACGCGGTTCACGAGATCTCCGAGTTCGCGATAGGCGATCTTCCTGCCCATGAAGTCGATCGCGGGATTGTCCGGAAAACGCGCGACAGTGTCGTCCAGCATCTGTTGAACGGGGCCGGGAGAAATCTCGATATCCCAGCGCACCCCTGCCGGATAGGACTTGATCCACGGCATATCGTTCATCTCGTGACCCTCCGCGACTTCCCGCTCGTCCACACGCCAACGCTGCGACCGCAAGCCACCGGCTGCGGGAAATGATCCCGAAACCGGCTGAAACGATCGCAATGACGGTCCAATACGGTCGGCGACCGTATGCGTGTGGACTATTTCTCCCCGTGCCGCGACGCTGATCGCATTGCGGCATGATATTCTTCTGTCTTGGCATGAACGCTATCGAGCGCGTTCCCTGCGTGAAAGGTGCGGTTTGCCCATCCACGCGGTTACTTTGGGACAAGGCCGCGTGCATTCAATGCGCTGAGCGCAATCATGCGACCGGGCCCTGTAGTGGGCGTCCGGCGCGTGCGCTTCGTTCCCTATTCGCGGACGGCGTTGCGGAATTCCGTCGGGCTCTTGCCGGTCCAGCGAATGAAGGCGTGACGGAAATTCGCCGCGTCGCTGTATCCCAGCCGGCCGGCGATCTCCTCGTTGGTCATGCGCGTCTTGCGCAGATATTCGATCGCGAGCCGCATGCGCACTTCGGCGAGCAGATCGCGATAGGACGTGCCTTCGGCCTGCAGTTTGCGCCGCAAGGCGCGCGGATACATGGAAAGCCTGACGGCGATCGCCTCTATGCTCGGATAGCGGCCAGGCTGTTCGATCAGAATGCGGCGAATGTCGGCCGCGACGCCGCCCGCGCGATTGATCTCGTCCAGCAATTGCTCGCACATTTCGCGCGCCATCGCGTGCGAGCGGGGATCGGCGAGCCGCGCCTCTCCGTCCTTGAGCGTGTGCTCATAGCCGCAAGCGTCTTGCCGGAACGCGATCGGACAACGGAACAATTCTTCATAGGCCTCGACGTAACCGGGTGGCGCATAGTCGAGATGCACGCGCGAAAACGAGAACTGCGGACCGATCCGGTCCTTCGTCGAAACGAGATGAGCCGACAACGCGAACTCGACCGCAAAGCGGTGTTCGTCGTCGACCGGATTGGGCCAGTGTATCGGCTCGAACGTTACTGAGACACGCGCCTCGTTCCAGTCGAGCGAGACGTCGCAGAACGGACCGACGACCAGAATATACTTGGCCGCGAAATCGCGCGCCGCCGCCTGCGTCGGACTGCTGAGCAGAGCGTATCCGTACATGCCGTAGGCCGTTACATGCATGCGCTGGCCGGCGCGCAACGCCACGGTGGGATTTGCCGACAGGCGAAGCGCGTTGCGGATCATCACGTCGATCTGCCGATACGACACTTTCGTCGTATGGCTGTCGAGCTGGTGTGCGAGAAGGCCCGTCCCCTCGAGCGCGTCGGACGGAGAGACGCCTTCATCGCCGAGTTCGGCTACGATCGCGGCGATCGAATGCGGCAGATAGATGCGTTGCTCGAAACTCGGCAGCGGCCGCCGGTTTGTCGTCTGCTCGGTTGAACCCCGTCGTACATCCGCCGCAACCATCGCCGCCCTCCCTGCCTGCGATCCTCCCGGCTCGGCTCATTGGCCACATTGATCAAAGCTAATCTGGATTTTGCGCACAATGCAACGATAGCGAGAGCGCATCGCCGTGCTGCGGTGCGGCGATGCGGACGTGCGCGGAATCGCTGGCGCTTGCGCCACGCAAATACCTTGAAGCCTCTGCTTATATCAGCGGTCGGGATGAGGTCGCTGCGATACGCGACGCGACTCCGGTCGCGCCACAGCGAGACATTTGAGATCTAGCCGACGCTGTGCGGCGGAAATCATTCGCGCACGAACTTGCCTTCATAGACGAAGGGCGCACTCGGCCTGTCGGGCGCAGCGCTCTCGGCTTCGACCGATGCAGCGATGGTCGCGTCGGTCAGCGCCGCATCGGCCGGCAGGGCCAGGCGCGTCGTCTCGCCGCTGGCCGCGCCGAGAGGCCGTGGCGGCGCGCCCGGCGCGAGCAGCCACAGACGCAGGCTCGAGCCTGCGGGAACGTCGCCGGAGAGACGGCGAACGATTAGCGCGCCGCCGCCGGGCTCGGTTCGCACGATCAGCGCCGCCGGCGCCGAAACGGGCGAAAGCGCGGCGACGAAACTCCGCGGCGCGCCGACCTCGCGCGCAGCGGGCGCGGGCTGAATGTTGAGCCCGTTCTTGAGCTCGCCCTCGCGCTGGCCGTTGGCGTTGACGACGAGATTTTCGTTCTGGCGGCTGGCGGACGCCGTAACGACGCCGGTGGGTTCGCCGGCCGGGCGATCCTGGGCGGAAGCGGAGCGGACGCCAGGCGCGCTCGGCGCCTGGGCGACGACCGGATGCGCCGGCCGTTCGATTTCAACGGCGGGCTTCAAACCGACATAGATCGCAAGGCATGCCGCAAGCGCTGTCGTCGCCGCCGTCGCAAAACGCCACCGCGCGACCGCGCGCCGCAATGGCACGACATTGCCGTCGGCGACCGCCGGATCGAGCCCCCGTTCGATCGCTCGCCACACGGATGCATCGGGCTCGATCGGCTCGACCGCGGCCGCCATCGGCGCGAGCTTGCGTTCCCAGTCGGCAAGCGCCGCGCGGGCTTGCGCATCGTCTTCGAGCTGACGCGCGAACGCCGCGCGTTCGTCGACCGACAGCGTGCCGAGCGAATATTCGAGCGCGGTCATGGAAAGTTCGTCGTTCAAGACTTCCCCTCCAGGCAATCGCGCAGGGCCATCGACCCCCGCCGCAACCATGTCTTCACGCTGCTGACCGGCATGTCGAGCTTGTCGGCGAGTTCCTCGCGCGAGAGGCCCTCGTAGTAAGCGAGCAGGATCGCATCGCGAACCCTGGGGTTCAGGCGCTGCAGGCAATTGGTCAGGGCGTCCTTGGTCATGAACTCGCCTTCGGTGTCCGTTGCGCCCTGCAAGCGTTCGAACCAGTCGGTCTCCTGCGTATCGGTCGCGGCGGCGGTCCGTGCGCGCACGATATCGATAGACCTGTTGCGCGCGATCGAGATCAGCCACCCCATGGCCGACCCGTTCTCGGGCGCAAAACCGGGGGAGCTCGTCCAGACCTTCAGGTAGACATCCTGAAGAACGTCGCCGGCGTCGCTCCTTGACCTGAGAATACGGACGACCACGCCCATAAGTTTCGCGGACGTGGCCAGATAGAGCTCTCGGAACGCCGCCTGATCGCGCCGCCCGGTTCGCTGGAGGAGTTCGGCGAGCCTTTGCGCCTCCGCGCCCCCAGCGCGTGATATTCCTGTCCGGTCGTTCAAGCCCGCCCCGCCGTCTGATTTCCGGCCTGATACCTTACAGTCAAATCCCCGCTTGTCGCAGATAGGCTGCGACCTGCGGCGAGGCGAATTTCGGCGGCCCCTCCCCGACAATCGCGCAAAAGCTCGATTCGGCCCCGTAAACCTTGGGATTGTGCGTCGTGGGATCGTCGAGGTCGCAGAATTCGCCGGCCCGGTATACCCGGTCGCCATCGCCCGGGTCGCCGGCGGGACCAGCGTCGCCTCCTGTCCAGCGCGCCTGTGATCGGGAATTTCCCGGCCGGGCCGCGCCCGAATCAGGCGCAACGCGCTAGCCCCACGCGCGACAGGCGCGACCGTGGCGACGTAGGGTCCGCTTGCGCTCACAGCAAGGCCCTCCCATCCGGAACCTGAAGCTCAAGCTGTCTCTGCAATGCCGGCCACATATGGTCGACCCCCCCGGCTTTGCTTTAGATTGCCGACCGATTTTCGGCCGATCCGAAATCCGCTCTGCCGGACCCGGCGTAGACGGATCGACGGACAGGCCAAGCTGGAGCTATTCGCAGGACGGCCATCGGCGCCGCTCCCGCAAGGAGGGGATCATGAAGCGCGCTCGCAGGAGACTGCTGTTTCTGACGATATTCGTCGTCGCCATCGTCTCGGCCATTCTCTGGCTGCAGACGCCGAAGCTCGAGCGCGCGGGCGCGATCGAGAAATTGCTGCCGAGCGTGGTCCGCATCACCACCCATTCGCTCGAGAAAAACGATTCCCCGACGGCCAAGCCCGGCGACATGAAAGTGAAGGAAAGCTACGGCTCCGGCTTCGTCATCGACAAGACCGGCTACATCGCCACCAACCGCCATGTAGTCAAAGGCGCCTACGAGATCATCGTGCAATTGCAGGACGGCGCGCCGATGCGCGCGCGGCTCGTCGGGCACGGCGGAGACGTCGACCTGGCGCTGCTCAAGGTCGAAACCAACAAGACGCTGACTCCGGTCAAGTTCGGCGACAGCGACAAGCTCGAACTCGGCCAGCAGGTGGTCGTGATCGGCAACCCCTTCGGACTCGGCACCACGGTCACGACCGGCGTCGTCAGCGCGCTCAACCGCGATCTCGGCTTTTCGCTCTTCGATTCCTTCATCCAGACCGACGCCCCGATCAATCACGGCAATTCGGGCGGCCCGATCTTCGATCTGAAGGGACAGGTGATCGCCGTCAGCACGGCCTATTACACCGGCGGCAACGCCAAGGGCGGCTCTATCGGGCTGGGCTTCGCCATTCCCGCCGACTCGACGCAGGCGGTGATGAAGCTGCTGCGCGAGAACGGCTATCTCAAGGTCGGCTGGATCGGCGTCGAGGGCGCGAGCCTGACGCCGGAAATGGTCAACGCCTTCGGCATTTCCGCCTCGTCCGGCGCTGTCGTCGCAGATGTCGTGAAGGGAAGTCCGGCGGATGGCGTCCTGCAGGTCGGCGACATCATCACCGATGTGAACAGGTCGACGCTCGAGGACATGCGGATGCTGCGCCGCGAGGTCGCATCCTCGCTCGGCGCGCGGGTGCGCATGAAGATCGTGCGCGCCGGCAAACCCGAGACGGTCAGCGTCTATCCCGTCGAATGGCCGGGCGCCCAGAAGCAGGACGAACCGCCGATGCGCGTCGTCCAGGCTTCCGGCCAGGCCAACGATCTCGGTTTCATGTGCGCGCCGATCCGCGACGAGACACGGGAGCAGTTCAAAATCGAGCGCAGCCGCAAGGGGCTTGTGGTCACGGAGGTGCAGCCAGGCTCTCCGGCGGCCGACGCCGGCCTGATGATCGGCGACGTGCTCTCGAGCATCCAGTTATATCCGGTCACGCAGCCAGAGGAGGTCGCCGCCGCAATCGCGATCGCCGCCAAGGCCAAGCGCGACTACATCGCCATGCTGGTCGAGAGCCAGGGACGCATGAAATATCTGGCCTTGCCGCTCAAGTGGCAGGCGCCGCCGGATCAGGTCGCCAGCGGCCCGGCCAAATGAGGGCCATTGCGCAGGATTCGGCTCCGGGCCGACCTGCCGCACCCAATCCTCCGGTCTGCCGGGGATTTGTCCGCCAGTTGGCGCCGGCCCGCCGTGGCCCGCCGGCGACTGGGGTCGAGCTGTTGACGCGGACGGCGTTTCTTTTCGCTTTCCGCGAGAGAAGCCCTTGGAAACGCCCGCCGATTGGGCCATGTGAGGGGTGGCGCGTCCGACGGCGCGCCCCGGATTTGGCGATCACACAGCCGTGATTGACAAAAATCGGGCAGGCCAGTGAAACTATTCCAGCTAGCCTCTCGTAATTGCTGACGATCGCTGGCAACGGACGATCCCGGTCAGCACAACGCCGGTTTCCACCATTGGAGGATCATATGAAGTCTCTCAAGCTCGCCCTGCTCGCCGGCGCCCTCGCTTTCTCGGCTCCTGCGCTCGCCGCCGGCCCGTGCCCGCAGGGCAACGGTTCGATGGTCACCGCCTCGGCCGCCAAGCCGGAGGCCGGTAATACGGCCGTGACCGCTTCCGCCGCCAAGCCGGAAGCTGGCAACACCGCCGTGACCGC
>JASGFP010000007.1:0-59884 GCA_047605445.1 Rhodoblastus sp. | reverse complement strand
GAGCGGCCTTTTTGCGTTGCGGACTTGAGTTTTTGGGCTGACCGGGCTTGTTTCGGGGCCCGCGGGAGATTCGGCCCCCGCGCCAGCGACCGGAGCCCGCCATGAACCGCCTGATTTCCGCAGCCGCCGCTCTTTCGCTGACGCTGGCACTCGCCAGCGCCCAGGCCCAGACGTCGGCCGCGCAATCCAAACCCGCGGGCGGGCGCGGCGCGCACATGATCGAGCGACTGTGCGGCGCGATGAAGCCGGTTCAGGCATGGGGGCGCTACGCCGAACGTCTCTCGGAGCGCCTCGCTCTCGACGAGAAGCAGAAGGCTCTGCTCAAGACCTGGCAGGAAGCGCGCGTGAAGGCGCGCGAGGAATCCCGCACAGCCTTGTGCTCGCCCAAGCCCGATCTTACGACCTTCCAGGGCCGGCTCGACTATCGCCAGAAACGGCTCGAGACGCAGCTCGCCACTTTCAAGGCGACGCGCGCGCCGCTCGAGGCCTTCTACAACAGCCTCTCCGACCAGCAGAAGGCGAACTGGGACGAGTTCCGCGAGAAGCGCGCCGAGCGCCGCCGCAATCGGCGGAGCAACTAGGCCGGAACAACCGACCTATGCGGCGCGCGCGCTTTCGTGAACGCGGAGCTTGCGATTAAATCGGGCGATCAGAAAAAGATCGAGGAACGCCCGCCCATGTCCACCGAAAGTCTGTTCCAGCCGCTGAAGCTCGGCCGCTATACGCTTGGCCATCGCGTCGTCATGGCGCCGCTGACGCGCATGCGCGCGACGCCGGGAACTAACGCGCCCAACGCGCTCAACGCGAAATATTACGGCCAGCGCGCAAGCGACGGCGGCCTGATCGTCTGCGAGGCGACCCCGGTCATAGCCAGCGGCACGGCCGCCCCCAACGTGCCCGGCGTCTGGTCGGATGAGCAGATCGCCGGCTGGAAACTCGTCACCGACGCGATCCACGCCAAGGGCGGGATCGCCTTCCTGCAACTCTGGCACGGCGGGCGTATTTCGCATTCCTCGCTGCAGCCCGACGGCGGCGTTCCGCAATCGGCGTCCGACGTCCCGCCCTCTTCCGGCATGGTGTTGGGCGCCGATTTCAAGCCGCATCCGTTCGAGACGCCGCGCCCGCTGCGATCGGATGAAATTCCCGCGCTCGTCGCCGCCTACGGCCAGGCCGCTGAGAACGCGGTCGCCGCCGGCTTCGACGGCATCGAGATTCACGGCGCCAACGGCTATCTGCTCGAGCAATTCCTGCAGTCGCGCACCAACAAGCGCACCGATGCTTATGGCGGCTCCATCGAGAACCGCGCCCGCCTGATGCTGGAAGCGACGAAAGCCGCCGCCGACGCCATCGGCGCCGACCGCGTCGGCATCCGTCTCTCGCCCTACGGGCAGGCCAATGACAGCGGCGAGGACGATCCGATGCCGCTCTATTCCTACGTCATCGGCGAATTGAACAAGCTCGGCCTCGCCTATCTGCACCTCATCGAGCCGCGCGCCAGCGGCGCCGGCCAGCGCGAGGTCGACCACAAGGACGCGCCCTCGGGCTGCGAGATCGTGCGCCCGCTGTGGAAGGGAACGCTGATCACCGCCGGCAATTTCAAGAGCGATACGGCCGCAGCCACCGTGGCGAAAGGCCATGCCGACGCCATCGCCTTCGGCCGCTACTTCATTGCCAATCCCGACCTGCCGGAGCTCATCCGCCACGAGGCGGCGTTCCGGCCGTATGACCGTTCGACCTTCTACGGCGGCGATGCGCGAGGCTATACGGACTACGAGCCGTTGAGCGCGACGGCAGCGGCGGAGTGAAGCCGCGCGTCTAGTTCCCTCCCCCCTTGTGGGGGAGGAAGATTTCCTTACCCGCGCGCCACATCCACGATCCACACTGCAGCGCCCAGAACCACGCGCCCGTCGCGTTCGAGCGGCGCGAGTTCGTTCCGCAATTCCGCGACCGCCGCCGCGCGCAACTCGGGCGGCTGGTCGGTCAGCGCCGCGCTCGCCGCGCCGAGATTGGAGGCGGTTTCCACCGCAGCCTCCAGACCACGCCCGAGCGCGAGGTCCATGTCGAAATCGAATTGGGTGAACGTGGGCGCGGCGAACCCGGCCTGCGTGAGAATGCGCGTAACACGCGCTGGATCGCCGAAGGAGAACGGCCCCGGGTCTTCCGGTCCGGGCCGCGCCGGGCGCGGAACATGCTTGCAGACGGCCGACAGCGGCGTGAGCATCCACGGATTTTCCGGCAGCGGACGCCAGCACACGAAAGTCAGACGGCCGTCCGGCGCCAGCGCGCCGCGCAGATGCGCGAAGGCGGCGGCAGGATCGCCGAAGAACATCACGCCGAAACGCGAGAACATCCGGTCGAACCGCGCCTCGCTGAAATCGTCGCGCGCAGCATCCGCAGCCCTGAACTCGACCTGACGAATCCCGCGCGAAACACGCCGCGCCTCCGCGATCATCGCGTGCGACAGGTCGATTCCCAGAACGCGGCCGGAAGGCCCCACGCATTCGGCGAGCGCGAGCGTCGAGGCGCCGCAGCCGCAGCCGATGTCGAGGACGCGCATGCCGTCGCGAATGTCGGCCATCTCGATCGCCGCCGCCTGCGCGGGCGCGGCGTTGACGTCGACGTCGGCGCTGCGTTTGATCCATTTGTCGCCGCCCGCGCCGTCCCAGTAGACACGCTGCGCCTCATGATTTTCGTTCGCCGTCGACACGCTTCGCTCCGCGCTTGGCCGCTTCGTCTCGCGATCATAAGGTGTGCGGCCCCTCTCACGAAAGCCTCGCCATGCCCCGCCTGCCCGATCTCGACCCCGCCGCGCTCGACGCCGAGCAGAAGCGCATCTACGACGAGATCGTCTCGGGCCCGCGCGGCAAGGTCGAAGGGCCGTTGCGCGTCTGGCTGACGAGCGCGGGCCTCGCCGACAGGGCGCAGGCGCTCGGCGCCTTCTGCCGCTACGGCACGAGCCTGCCGCCGCGCCTCTCCGAACTCGCCATTCTCGTGACGGGCGCCTATTGGCAGGCGGGTTTCGAATGGCATGTGCATGCGCCGATAGCGCTTTCGGCCGGTCTCGATCCGTCGGCCGTCGAAAAGATTCGCGCCGGCGCCGAACCCGAATTGGCGCAAGACGACGAAAAGGCGGTGTATGCCTTCTCGCGCGAATTGCTGACGACGCGCCGTGTATCGGACCAGACCTACGCTTTCGCCGAAAAGGTTCTCGGACGTCGCGCGCTCGTCGATCTCGTCGGCGTGCTCGGCTATTACGGCTTGATCTCGATGACCATCAACGCCTTCGAAGTGCCCGTGCCCGACGGCGCGAAGGAACCGTTCGCCTGAGTGGACCGCGAGCCTTCAGGCTCGCTTCAACGTGAAGGCGCGAGCCTGAAGGCTCGCGATCCAATTCAGCTCACAATAACGTGCGGCACAAACCGCGAGCGGTTCGACGTGATCGCGGTTCTGTCTTCCCGAACGCCCATGCCGGCGGGCTCGTCGCCGACGAGCCACGAGCCGATCACCGGCCGCATCCCGTCGAATGCCGGCAGCGGATGCAGCGCCTGCCGGATGTAGCCCTCGGCGCCGTAGTCGCCGGATTGCCGCGCCAGAATCTGCGCGCCATCGTAGAGCGTGACATTGGCGCCCTCGCGCGACAGTAGTGGCTTTCGCGCATAGCGGTCGCCAAGCGTGTCGACGCGCGCGTCGCTTTCGAAGAAGGCCGGCAGCAGGTTGGGATGGTTGGGCTCGGCCTCCCACAACAGCGCCAGAAGGCCCTTGTTCGCCAGCAGCATCTTCCACGGCGGCTCGACGAAGCGCGTCATCTTCATCGCCGGCGACATGCCGAATTCATCGGCGAACATCCATTCCCACGGATAGAGCTTGAACAGGAATTCGATCGCGCGATCCTCGTGGTCTGCGAAGCGGTCCATCAGAAACCCGATGTCGCCCATGCCGATCTGCGCTGTTTCCAGCCCTGCCTGGATCGCGCAATCCGCGAGATAGGCGATCGTGCCTGCATCCTCGACGCTGTCGGGCATGCAGGCAAGATGCAGGAACTGCCCGGGCTCGGGCGTTATCGCGCCCCAACGCGCAATCAGTTTTTCATGCAACGAATTGAACTGGTCCGTGTCTTCCGGCAGCAATCCACGATCGACGAGATCGCGCATCCAGCGCCATTGGACGACGGCGCTCTCGAACAGGCTGGTCGGCGTATCGGCGTTGTATTCGAGCAGTTTCGCGGGACCATTCCCGTCATAGACGAAATCGAAACGGCCATAGAGCGACGGCTCGTCGCGCTTCCAGCTCTTGGCGATCAGATCCCACGCGTGTTCGGGAATGGCGAGCTTGCGCAGGATCGCTTCGTCCTTGACCGCCCGTCCGGTGAAATCGCGGCACAACGCGCCCAGTTCCTCTGTCGGCGCCTCGAGATCGTCCTCGATCTGGCGCAGCGTGAATTCGTAGCGCGCGCTTTCGTCCCAATAGGTTTCGCCGTCGATCTCGGCGAAATCGAAGCCGATGTCGGCGGCGCATCTCGCGAAATCGGGGCGCGGCGGGCTGGCGACGCGGCGCATGTCTCACGAGCCCCCTGCGTGCGCCGCGCCGGCATGACCGAAGCCGCCGAAGGTCGCGTGGCCGCCGTGCGGCGTCGAACTGCTCGACGACCAGGAGCCGCCCGACGAATACCAGCTGCGGCCGCTGCTATGCGACGCGCTCCACGAGCGCGTGGTCGGGCAATTGTCCGGCGGCAGGCCCCGCTCGGCCGCGCGCGCGCGACATTCCTGCGCCGCCATGCGGTTCTCATAGTAGACGCCGCCCGCGACTGTCGCCGCCCCGAGCGAGACGAGCCCCACAGTGAGCGACATCTTGCGCTTGAGCGAGGGAACCGCCGCCTTGTTCGGCAATCCCGCCGGCGCGTTCAGCACGGCGGGCGGCGCATTCTTCAGGCCGAACGGCTTGCGCGGCTTGACCATCGCTCACGGGCTCATGCAGGCGGCGGTGACAAGGCCGGTGGCGATTGCAACGGAGCCCGACCAGATCGCCGCCGCCAGCGCATTCTGTTCGATCGCCTCCGAGATGCCGGGGTGCGCGAGTTTGGCCAGCGCGAAGGCCACGATCTGCGCGATCATGGCGACGAGCCCCCAGATCAGGAATTCAACGATGCTCTGCGTATTGTGGATCGCGCCGGCCAGCGCGATGGCGTAGCCGATCAGCGTCATGCCGAAAGCGACGGCCGCCGAGGCATTGTGCTGCTTGACGATCAGATCGAATTCGCGATGCGGGGTCAGGCGCGTGTAGATCGCGCAGAACAGCGCGCCATAGGCGAGCGCGCCCGCAAAATAGGTCGCAAACGCGATCAGTCCCGAAACGAGTTCCGCCGGCATGTCCCCCTCCGACTTGCCGGCCAGTGTAGCAAGCCCGACGGCGAGCGCCAGAGCCGGCCGGGGTCAGGCCAGCAAGGCCTGCAAATCGAGCGTGGCGCGCGCGCCGATGGCGTCATATGCGTCGGCGATGAATTTATCGCCGGCTGTCCGCCCGAGCCGGAACAGTTTCTGGAACAGACCGTAATCGGCCTGCATTTTCGTATCGGCCGTATAAGCGGCCAGCGCCGGCCCGCCCTCGATCAAATGCATGCGGATTTTCTTGTAGTCCGTGCCCTTCAGCCGCCCGTCGTCGATCAGCTTCGACACGAAATTGATCGCGCGGAATTCGCCGAGCAGCGGCGCATTGAACGTGATCTCGTTCATGCGCTGCGAGATTTCCGCCGCGCTGTCTGGCGTGCCCGGCCGCACGATCGGATCGAGCTGCACCAGCACGATGTCGAGGCAATCGGTCTCGTAGAAGAACGGAAAGAGCGGCGGGTTGCCGGAATAGCCGCCGTCCCAATAGGGGACGCCGTCGACCTCGACAGCCTTGAACACGGTCGGCAGGCAGGCCGAGGCCATCACCATTTCCGCACGCAGCTTGTCGCGCTCGAAAATCTTGATCTTGCCCGTCGTCACATCGGTCGCGGAGATGAACAGCTTCGGCCCGGCGCTCGCGCGCAGGGCGTCGAAATCGACGAGCTTCGTCAGCGTCCGGCGCAACGGATTGATGTCGAGCGGGTTGAAATCGTAGGGCGACAGGAAGCTCGACGCGCTCTGCCACATGCGTTCGCCGAATTTGAGCGGATCGAACGCGCCCATGTAGACGTCGAAGAGCTTGCGCTGTGCGGAATCCATCTGGCCGTCGAGACTGACCGCGCGCCAGAACTCCCTGAGTTGCTTGCGCGCGCCGTCCGGCCCGCCTTCGCGCAGGCCGTCGGCGACGACGACGGCGTTCATCGCGCCGGCGCTCGCCCCGCTCATGCCGCCGATCTCGAACCTGCCGTCGCCGAGAATCGCATCGAGCACCCCCCAGGTGAAGGCGCCATGCGCGCCGCCGCCCTGCAGAGCCAGATTGATGCGCTTCGTGCCCGCTTGCGTCGCCGGCGCGCTCACGCCGCGGTCCAGCCGCCGTCCATCGAAAGATTCGCGCCGGTGATCTGCGCCGCGCTGTCCGAGCACAGGAACACCGCGAGCGCGGCCACCTCCTCGACGGTGACGAACTGCTTGGTCGGCTGAGCGTCGAGCAGCACGTCGTTGATGACCTGCTCCTTGGTCATGTTGCGCGCCTTCATCGTGTCGGGAATCTGCTTCTCGACCAGCGGCGTCCAGACATAGCCGGGCGAAATGCAATTGACCGTCACGCCGAACGTGGCGACTTCCAGCGCGATCGTCTTGGTCAGGCCGGCGATGCCGTGCTTGGCCGAGACATAGGCCGACTTGAACGGCGACGCGACCAGCGAATGGGCGGAAGCGGTGTTGATGATGCGGCCCCACTTGCGCGCTTTCATGCCGGGCACGGCGGCGCGGATCGTATGAAAGGCCGAGGACAGGTTGATCGCGATGATCTGGTCCCATTTCTCGATGGGGAAATCCTCGACCGGCGAGACGAACTGGATGCCCGCGTTGTTGATGAGAACGTCGACCGACCCTAACGCCTTCTCGGCATTGGCGATCATGCCGGCGATCTCTGCCGGCTTCGTCATGTCGGCGGCGTCATAGAGGCACTTCACGCCGAAATCCTTCTCGATGCCGGAGCGCTCTTTCTCGATGGCGTCCTTGTCGCCGAAGCCGTTGATGACCACGTTCGCGCCTTCCGCAGCCAGCGCGCGCGCATAGGCGAGCCCGATGCCGGACGTGGAGCCGGTGACGACGGCGGTGCGTTTGGCGAGCGACATGGACGATCTCCTAGAATTGATGCGGCGCAATATATGGCGCCGGGGGCGTGAAAGCGATGGTTCGTAATGCCGGAGTGTCACGCTATAATGGCTGAATGATGCATCGCAGCGGGCTGACGCACGACCGGGATCACGACCATGAGCACGACAGCCGTGCGCACGGCCACGCTCATGGCGAGCCAGCGGTCGCGGGGCGCCTGACGCCCGGCCGAAGGGCCGTGCTCGACATTCTGGAGCAGGCCCGCCGCCCGGTCGGCGCCTACGAGATGATCGAGCTGCTGGCCTCGGCCGGCGGGCGTCGGCCGGCGCCGACGCAGGTCTATCGTTCGCTTGATTTTCTGGTGGAACAGGGCCTCGTCCACCGGCTGGCCTCGCGCAATGCCTTTCTGGCCTGCGGGCACGGCCACGCGGCGAGCGAACCCGTCGCCTTCCTGATCTGCGACGCCTGCGGCCATGTCGACGAGGCGACCTCCCCGGCCCTCTCGGCCGATGTCGCCGATGTCGCGGGGAGCAAGGGATTTGCGCCGCGCGCGCAAATCATCGAAATAGCCGGGCGCTGCGCCGCCTGTGTCACAAAGGATGTCGCGTGAGGGTCTAATGGATCCGAGCCTTCAGGCTCGCATCGTGAGGGCGCCTGAAGGCTCGCGGTCCAGAGGCCGCCATGCAAACCGTGAAGACCGAGACATGACCGAGACGACCAAGACCGCCTGCCTGCCCGATCCCATTGTCGCGGAGCCCGCCGCCCGCCATCGCACGACCGGCGTCGTCGTCGGCGCCGGCAAGGGCGCCATCCGCGTCGGTGGCGGCGCGCCTATCGTCGTGCAGTCGATGACCAACACCGACACTGCCGACATCGAGAGCACCGTGAAGCAGGTTGCGGCGCTGGCGCAGGCAGGCTCCGAGATCGTGCGCATCACCGTCGACCGCGACGAAGCGGCGGCCGCCGTGCCGCACATCCGAGACCGGCTCGCGCAGATCGGCTGCGACACGCCGCTGGTCGGCGACTTCCACTATATCGGCCACAAGCTGCTCGCCGATCATCCCGCCTGCGCCGAGGCGCTCGCCAAATATCGCATCAATCCCGGCAATGTCGGCTTCAAGGAGAAGAAAGACCGGCAATTCGCCGCCATCGTCGAAATGGCGATCAAGCATGGCAAGACCGTCCGCATTGGCGCCAATTGGGGCTCGCTCGATCAGGAGATGCTCACCGTCCTGATGGACCGCAACGCCAAATCGTCGCGCCCGATCGACGCGCAGGCGGTGACGCGCGAGGCTCTTGTTCAATCCGCTCTCATGTCTGCAGACCTGGCGCAGGAAATCGGCCTGCCGAAGGACCGCATCATCCTGTCCGCGAAAGTCTCGGCGGTGCAGGGACTGATTTCTGTCTACCGCATGCTGGCGCAGCGGTCCGACTATGCGTTGCATCTCGGCCTCACCGAGGCGGGCATGGGCTCCAAGGGCATCGTCGCGTCCGCCGCTGCGCTCGGCGTGCTGTTGCAGGAAGGCATCGGCGACACGATCCGCGTCTCGCTGACCCCCGAGCCCGGCGGCGACCGCACGATGGAAGTGAAGGTCGCGCAGGAAATACTGCAGACGATGGGCTTCCGCACGTTCGTGCCGCTGGTCGCCGCCTGCCCCGGCTGCGGGCGCACGACCTCGACCGTGTTTCAGGAACTCGCGCGCGACATCCAGACCCACATTCGCGTCTCCATGCCGGAATGGAAGAAAAAATACGTCGGCGTCGAGACGCTCAACGTTGCGGTCATGGGCTGCATCGTGAACGGCCCCGGCGAATCCAAACACGCCGACATTGGCATATCGCTGCCGGGCACGGGCGAGGCGCCGTCCGCGCCGGTCTTCATCGATGGCAAAAAGGCGATGACCTTGCGCGGGCAGGGCATCGCCGCCGAGTTCAAGCAGATCGTGGAAGACTATGTCGAGCGCCGCTTTGGCGCTGGCGCGAAGGCGGCCGAGTAAGGTTCAAGCATAGTGTGCGTCTTGCGAGGAACGCAGCGGCGAAGCAATCCATCTTGTAATGCTTGGCGCGGGGATGGATTGCTTCGCCACGCTCGCGATGACGGCGCCTTGGCCTTCCGGCTCTAGAACCGCTTCACATATTGCAGAAAGCCCGACTTGGTCGCGATCTTGTCGTAGAGGACCATCGCGCGCTCGTTGGTGAATTGCGTCAGCCAGTGGACGCGCGAGCAGCCGTGATTTTGCGCCACTTCATAGACGGCCTCGATCAGCTTCCGACCGACCCCGCCGCCGCGAATGTCGGGGGCGACGAAGAGATCCTGCAGGTAGCAGTAATCGCCTGTCGTCCAGCACGAGCGATGCAGGATCCAGTGCACCATACCGATCGCGCGGCCGGACTCGTCGCGGGCTAGAAAGGCGCCCATCGGTTCGCTGGCGTCGGTCAGCCGTGCGAAGGTGATTTTCGTCGTCTCGGCGGGAATATCGACTTCGTAGAATGTCTGGTAGCCGCGCCACAACGGTAGCCATTCCTCGAAATCCGCTGGCGCCAGCGGCGCGATGCGCGTCGTCATTCTTCTTCCCTCCGCTCGTTCAGAACATGCCCGCCGCCAGGTTGATCGTCAGCGCGAGGATCGTCGTGTTGAAAAAGAATGACAGGATGGAATGCGCAAGCGCGATGGCGCGCATGGGGCGCGAGGAAATCTGCACATCGGCCGTCTGCGAGGCGACGCCGATCGTGTAGGAAAAATAGGCGATGTCGAGATAGTTCGGCTGCTTGGTGTCGGGAAAGATCAGCCCGCCGCGCGGATCGGTCGTCGCTTCGCGGGCGAGCGTCACATCGTCGTCGTCCACGTCGCCGTCGCCGTCCATGTCGGAGGCCGCCTGCGGATCGGCGCCTCGCGCAATGTCCTGCTCGCGGTAATATTCATGCGCGTAGTGCAGCGTGAAGATCATGTGGATGAACAGCCAGGAGAGGACGATGGTCGCTCCGGCAAGCCCGAGATGGCCGATCTTGCTCCACCCCTGCGCATCCTTGGCGACGGCGAGTTCGGCGACGATGGCGCCGATGGCCGCGAGTTCGGCGAGCGTCGTGAAGCACAGGATGAAAAGCTCGCCATCGTCCATCATCCGCGCCTGAAAGCGGATGCGGCGATGATCGGAATTGAACATGGATTGCAGGACCAGCGCGAGATAGATGGTCGCCGCGACATTCCAGCCGATCAGCGCGCGCGTGACGATGCGATGGGAATCGGGCACGAGCAATCCCGCGATCGCGCCCGCCGCGAAGGCGATGAACAGGCGCGGGCGCCCGGTGACGATGCGGAACGGCAGAATGCGCCGGCGGTGGCGCTCGAGCCGCGCCTGAAAATCGGCTTCGATTTTTGCGATGTCGTCGTTCGCCGCCACGCGCCCGCTCAACTGCGCCGCGCGGCGGTGAAGCGCGCCGCTTCCGCCAGCACCGAAGCCTTCTCGCCGAAGCCGCCTTCCTCCAGCGCCTCGATCGCATCGATGGCGAGGCTGTCGCGGCGCTCGCGTGCGGCGTCGAGACCGAGCGCGGAAACGAGCGTCGCCTTGTTGCGGCCGGCGTCCTTGCCGGCGCGCTTGCCGAGCGCCGCCTCGTCGCCCTCGGCGTCGAGAATATCGTCGGCGACCTGGAAGCAGGCGCCGAGCGCGCGGCCATACTTCGTCAGCGCCGTGCGCTGGCTCGCGTCCGCGCCGCCGATGCGCGCGCCGGCTTCCACGGCGTAGAGCAGCAGCGCGCCGGTCTTCATCGCCTGCAGCGTCATGATCGCATCACGCGCGTGCGGCGTCGTCGCTTTCTCGGCTTCGAGATCGAGCGCCTGCCCGCCGACCATGCCGCCGAGCCCCGCGCCGCGCGCAAGCCCCAGCACGAGATCGGCGCGCACGGCGGCGTCGGCGTGGGTCGCGGGATCGGCCAGCACATCGAAAGCGTAGGTCAAAAGCCCATCGCCCGCGAGAATGGCCGTCGCCTCGTCGAACGCCTTGTGCGCCGTCGGGCGCCCGCGCCGCAGATCGTCGTCGTCCATGGCGGGCAGATCGTCGTGGACCAGAGAATAGCAATGCACCATTTCGAGCGCGGCCCCCGCCCGCAGCACGCCGTCGCCCTCGGCGCCGAACAGACGTGCGCTCTCGACCACCAGGAACGGCCGCAGCCTTTTTCCTCCGCCGAGGCTGGAATAACGCATGGCTTCCAGAAGGCGCGCCGGGCGCTCGATTTCGCCGGGACGCACGAGCGGCGACAGCAGCGTGTCGAGCATCGTCTCGGTCGCGCTGGCGACTTCGTCGAGCCGCGCACGGAAGAGGTTTGCGGTGGCGCGCTCGGTCATCGTTCCTCAGGCCTTCATTGTCCGTCTTCGCTTGCCCGATCGGCTGCGGACGGTCAAGGCGCGGGCCTATTGCAGCGTTCCGCGCGCCCATTTCGAGAGAAAGACGAGCAACATCAGGGCGAGCAGGACAGCGCCCAGGCCGAAGGCGATCCAGGCTGGCGGCGCGAGCATGGCGAGCAGCAGGCCCAGAAGCGCATACCGGCCAACGCGTGGCGCCTGCAGGCCCTGCGCGACGATCGCCGCGCCGACGGCGACGAATGCGCGCGCCGCAGCCAGCCCGACCCACAGGGGCGCCCGGATATTTTTGGTCGCACGCCAGACCGCAGCCCCGCTTGCCCCGGCGGCTGCGATCGGCAAGGTTGCGAACGGAATCGGGTGTTTGCGTGCGGCGTAGGGCGCGCCGGTATCAGGGGGCCGTTGTGTGATCCGGCGAGCGTTGCGTTTGATTCTGGCAGTCGCTCTCGCCGCGCCGATCATGCTCGCCGCGCTGATGGCGCTCTGGCGCTTCGCGCCGCCGATCTCGACGCTCATGCTGGCGCGCTATCTCACGGGACAGCCCGTTACCCGCGACTATGTGCCCCTCGACAGGATCGCGCCGGCGCTGACGGCGGCGGTCATCATGTCCGAGGACGCGAAATTCTGCCGCCACCGCGGCGTCGACTGGCAGGCGCTGGGCGACGTGCTGGACGACGCCGACGAGGACGGCCCTTCGCGCGGCGCCTCGACCATCACCATGCAGGTGGTGAAAAACCTGTTCCTGTGGCCATCCCGCAGCGCCATTCGCAAGGGGCTGGAAATTCCCCTGTCCCTGGCGCTCGAAGCCGTCTGGCCGAAATACCGGATCATGGAGGTCTATCTCAATATCGCCGAATGGGGGCCAGACGGAATTTTTGGCGCGCAGGCCGCGGCCGAAGCCGATTTCCGGCGCGGCGCAGACGCCCTGACGCTCTCGCAAGCCGCCCTGCTGGCGACCGCGCTGCCCAATCCGATCCTGCGCTCGCCGGGCCGGCCCAAGCCCGGCCACGCGCGGCTCGCGCGGCGGATCGCCGGGCGCGTGGAGGGCGCCGCGCCCTGGGTCGATTGCCTGAAGAACTGAGGCGCGGCGCGGAAATTTCCGGCGCGGGGTGGCGTCGGTGGATTTTTTGGGCTATGGACCCGCTGCCGTTCCGCATGCGCGTCGCTCGCCCGGCTTGTCGACCCTGCGGAACAATGGAGTTTCAAATGGCTGTTCCGAAGAGAAAAACCTCCCCGATGAAGCGCGGCTTCCGCCGTTCGGCCGACGCCCTCGCCGCCCCGACCTACGTCGAGGACAAGGATTCCGGCGAACTGCGCCGCCCGCACCATGTCGATCTGAAGACCGGCATGTATCGCGGCCGCCAGATCCTCAAGCCGAAGTCGCAGGAAGCGTAAGCTTTCAGCCCGGTGTGTTGAAGCAGCCGGCGGCCCCCGCCGGCTGTTTTCGTTCGTCTGCGCTCAGGCCGCGCTCGCGTCCGGCACCAGCACGCGTCGCAGGCGGATCGTCTCGCGCGAGGCGATATCGAGCCGGTCGTAATATTTCTGGATCAGCTCGACGAAGCTCGATCCGTCGATCAGCTTCAGATTGCCCTTCGAGCGCGCAAAGCTCGCCGCGCTTGCGGTGTAGTCGCCCGTTGTAATGAATATGCCGACGTCGCGCTCGTGCACCATGGCGTAGAACGCCTTGACGTGATCGGCGCAGATATTGGCGTCGTTCGACTTCACCTGGATCTTGATGATCGGCGGTTCGATGCCGAGTTCGTCGCGATGCGCGATCACGTCGATCCCGTCGTCGCGCACCGCGCGCGTCGCACGCGCATTATAGCCCATGGCGCGAAACAGCGACGCCACGAACGGTTCGAGCGCGCTGCCCTTCAGATCGGTCTTGATGCGCTTGGAGATGAAGTCGCGCGTCGTCTCCTCGATGTCGTGCACGACGCCGGATTCCGTTTCGTCCTGCGCAGGCGAGGACTGCGTTTCCGCGACATTGTCGGGATCGGCGAATTTCTCGCGAAACTCCTCGGCGAAGGATTTCACTTCGAAGAACGTCAGCGCGGAGCCGAGTTCGTAGAGCGCGCCCTGCGAAAACGAATCGCGCGAGAGCTTGCCGATCCAGCGCACGCCGCGCCGGTGGCCGAACTCGCCGAGATCCTCGGTGTTGTAGAGATAGGGCGCGACCACCTCGCCCCAGCGCACGGTGCGGTCAGCCTTGCGCGGATAGAGGACATTGTCGCCGATGCGCATCTCGTGCACGAAGCGATAGAGTTGCCCGGCGGAAATCGGGATGGAACTGGCGCGCCCGGCCGGCGCGGCGCGCGCAAAAGCCGCCTTGAACGCGTCGCGCGCCGCCGGCAGCCGGCCCGCGTCGTCGCCGATCTCGCCGAAGGACATGGCGACCTGATCGCGCTTCAGAAAAAGAAAATCGGCTTCGCCGCTCGCCCCTGCGCGAACGCACCAAATGCGCCTTGCTTCCATCGCCGCCCCAACCCCTCTCGGCATGAATACAGCGGCGCCCAGAAACAACTGGCGGCGCTTGTATCTGGCGTCAAAGAAAGAAGCTTACAGCGGCCAAGCTTCCGCTGCCATCCTTAACGCGTCTTAGTCTCAAAGCGCGGCGAAGGAATTGTTCAAAATCTGTTTGGCTGCATAAACAATTCAAAGCCGCGAAAAGAAAAACGCCGGCGCTCGCGCGCCGGCGTCCTGCATTCGTCATGCGCCCTGCGCATCAGATCATCGTCTGGCCGCCGTTGGCCGACAGTGTCGATCCCGTGATGAAACCCGCATCGTCGGCCGCGAGGAACACCACCGCGCGCGCGATCTCTTCCGGCTCGCCGAGACGGCCGACCGGGATGTAGGGCAGGATCGCCTTGGCGAGCACGTCCGGATTGATCGCCTTGACCATCTCGGTCGCGATGTAACCGGGGCAGATGGCGTTGGCGGTGATGCCGAATTTCGCGCCTTCCTGCGCCAGCGCCTTCACGAAGCCGATGTCGCCGGCCTTGGCGGCGGAATAGTTCACCTGGCCCGCCTGGCCCTTCTGGCCGTTGATCGAGGAGATGCAGATCACGCGGCCGAACTTGCGCTCACGCATGCCCTCCCACACCGGGCGGGTCATGTTGAACAGCGAGTTGAGATTGGTGTTGATGACGCCGTACCACTGATCCTTGGTCATCTTGTGGAACATGCCGTCCTTGGTGATGCCGGCGTTGTTGACGAGCACGTCGACCGGACCGAGGTCGGCTTCAACCTTCTTGAGGCCCTCCACGCAGGCGTCGTAGTCCGACACGTCCCACTTGTAGACGTTGATGCCGGTCTCGGCCTTGAATTTCGCCGCCGCCTCGTCATTGCCCGCATAGCTCGCCGCAACCTTGTAGCCCGCAGCTTTCAGCGCCTTCGAGATCGCCTCGCCGATGCCGCGCGTGCCGCCGGTGACCACTGCAACTCTTGCCATGTTCATTCACTCCCCGAGATTGATTTTATTTGAGTGGCGAACAGCGAGCGGCGAATGGAAATTCGCCCTCTGCTGCTCGCCACCGCCTGTTTTCTATTCGCTCTTAGCGCTCGACCGTCAGAGCGACGCCCATGCCGCCGCCGATGCACAACGTGGCCAAGCCCTTCTTCGCGCCGCGCTTCTGCATCTCGTGCAGCAGCGTGGTGAGCACGCGCGCGCCCGAGGCGCCGATCGGATGGCCGATGGCGATCGCGCCGCCGTTGACGTTCACGATGGAGGGATCCCAGCCCATGTCCTTGTTGACTGCGATCGCCTGCGCCGCGAAGGCCTCGTTGGCCTCGACGAGATCGAGATCCTTGACCTTCCAGCCGGCCTTCTCGAGCGCCTTGCGCGAGGCCGGAATCGGGCCCGAGCCCATCACCTTGGGATCAACGCCGGCGGTCGCCCAGGAGCGGATGGTCGCCATCGGGGTCAGGCCGCGTTTGGCCGCTTCGTCGGCGCTCATCAGCACGATCGCCGCGGCGCCGTCGTTGATGCCCGACGCGTTGCCGGCCGTCACCGTGCCTTCCTTGTTGAAGGCGGGCTTCAGTTTGGCCATCTGGTCGAGCGTCGCGCCCTGGCGGATGTATTCATCCTGATCGACCACCACGTCGCCCTTGCGGGTCTTGACCGTGACGGGAACGATCTCGTCCTTGAACTTGCCGGCCTTCTGCGCGGCCTCGGCCTTGTTCTGCGAGCCGACGGCGAACTTGTCCTGCTCGTCGCGGCTGATCTGCCACTGAGCCGCGACATTCTCCGCGGTCACGCCCATGTGATAGCCGTGGAAGGCGTCGAACAGGCCATCCTTGAGCATCGAATCCATGAACTTGATGTCGCCCATCTTGGTGCCCGCGCGCATATAGGCGAGGTGGGGCGCCATCGACATGGATTCCATGCCGCCGGCGACGATGATGTCGGCGTCGCCATTGGCGATCTGCTGCATGCCGATCGCGACCGTGCGCAGCCCCGAGCCGCAGAGCTGGTTGAGGCCCCAGGCGGTCTTTTCCTGCGGGATGCCCGCGGCCATGGCAGCCTGGCGCGCCGGGTTCTGGCCGCCGCCGCCCGAGAGAATCTGGCCGAACACGACTTCGTCCACGTCTTCCGGGGAAACCTTGGCGCGCTCCAGCGCCGCCTTGATCGCGATCGCGCCGAGTTCCTGCGCCGGCATCGAACCGAACGCGCCGTTGAATGAGCCGACCGGCGTGCGCGCGGCGGAAACGATCACTACGTCTTTAGACATACAGACCTCCTTCGAGCCGGGTGGGCCATTCTTGCGCCAGTCGCGCCGGCTCCCGTTCTGCCCGAACCTTCTTTGAACAACCGGAAGATGGCGGGGTCAAGGAGCGAAAGCGCCCTCGAATCCGGTCTATTTGTCTAAGTTCGCACTGCAATCGACGCCGAAACCGCCAAATTCGCACTTGCGAGAACGCGCAAACGGACTATCGTCGGGCGAGCGCACTGCACAAAATATCGGCGCGCGGGGAGAGGAGCCGCTCATGGCGGCCGAACAGGCGGGCGAGATGGCCAACGAAAAGCAGCCGACCACGATCAAGAAATACGCCAACCGCCGCCTCTACAACACCGGCACCTCCGCTTACGTCACGCTCGAGGACCTCGCCGAGATGGTCAAGAAGGGCGAGGATTTCGAAGTGTTCGACGCCAAGACGAGCGAGGACATCACCCGCTCCGTCCTGACGCAGATCATTTTCGAGCAGGAGGGAAAGGTCGGGCAGGCGATGCTGCCGGTCGCGTTCCTGCGCCAGCTCATCCGCTTCTACGGCGACAGCATGCAGGCGCTGGTGCCGAGCTATCTGGAATTCACGCTCGACCGGCTGACGCGGGAGCAGCAGAAGTTCCGCGACCAGTTCACGAGCGCGCTCGGCGGACCGCTGGCCGAACCCACCCGCCAGATGTTCCAGTCGATGGACGATCAGACCCGCAAGAACATGGCGATGTTCCGGCAGGCGCTCTCCATGTTCAATCCCTTCGTTCCCGGCGGCGCGGCGAATGCGCCGGCGCGCACGGCCGAGGACGGCAAGGAACTGGACGAATTGCGCAAGCAGGTCGGCGAATTGCAGAAGCGCATCGACGGTCTGTCGTCGGACCGTAGCTGACCCGATCCTGAGCGGGGACGCTGGCGTCGCGCCGCGTCGTTGCGTTTATGCCGCCGCCGCTTCCGACGAAGCGCTGTTCTCGACGATGCGGGCGTCGGCGAAATGCACGCCCTGCATGTATTCCACGCCCCATTCGGTCAGTAATTTCGCGGTCTCGGCGTCTTCCACCCATTCCGCGACGATCGGCAGGTTCATGTGATGGGCGAGGTCGATCAGCGTCCGCACGAAGAATCTGTCGTCCGGCGAACGCGCAAGGTTCTGCACGAAGGCGCCGTCCATCTTGATCATGTCGAAGGGCAGGCGCCTGAGATTGCGGAATGACGTGTGCCCTGCGCCGAAATCGTCCATGGCGACGCGCACGCCCAGCGACCGCGCGCAGGAAATGGCGGCGTGCGTCGCCTCGATGTCGGCGATGGCGCAGGTCTCCGTGACCTCGACGATCAGCCGCGCGGCGACGTCGGGACTGTGGCCGATCATCGCCTTGAAGCGCTCGGGCCAATCGGGATCGTGGATCGTCGCGCCGGAGACATTGACCGACAGCGTCAGGCCCGGATCGGACTGGAGTCTGGCGAGCGCAAGTTCCAGCACGCGTTGGTCGAGCAGATGGACAAGACCGGCCTTCTCCGCAATCGGCAGAATCGCGCCGGGCGACACGACGGATCCGTCGGGTTGGCGCAGGCGGATCAGAGCCTCGCTGAACGCCGGCCGTCGGGTCTTGGAATCGACGATCGGCTGCAGGGCGAGGGTCACACGGCCATCGTTGAGCGCGCCGACGATATCGTCGGCCATGCGCGCGGCTTGCACGCGCGTGTCGTTGCGGGCGAGCGAAGGCTCGAAGGCGATCAGCCGCGTGGCGGCGGAGGCCCGCGCGAGATCGAGCGCCTCCTCCGCATGCTGGAACAGAAGATTGGCCGTGCGTCCGTCGCGCGGCGCGGCGACGCCGCCGATGCGCAGCGCGATCGGAATGGGCCCCGCGCTCGTCTCGAACGGTTCGCGGCTCGTCTCATTGAGAAAGCGCTGCGCGGCGATCATCATCTGGTCGCGGTCGCAATTGTCGAGCACCAGCGAGAATTTCGCGCCGGCGTAGCGGCCGATCGAATCCGGCCCGCGCATCGTGCCGCGCAACCGTTTGGCGACGCCGGCGACGACTTCGTCGGCCACGTCGTAGCCATACGTGCGGTTGAGGACGAACAGGTTTTCCAGGCTCGCCAGAAGGATGCAGAAATGCGTCTGCCTGCCCGGCGTGCGCGACAGATGCCGCGTCACGATTTCGAGAATGTGCGCGCGGTTGTAGCAGTTCGTCAGCGCGTCGAACCGCGAGCGGAACTCGAGTTCGCGCTCGGCTTCGTAATGGCTGGTGATGACCCGGATGAGCCCGTGGGCGCGCGCCGCCTTGCCGTCCGGGCCAGCAAACCAGCGCCCGGTGTCTTCCAGCCACATCGTCGGACTGGCGCGGCCGCCGGCCGCGATGCCGTAGCGTGCGCGATAGGCCACGCCCGCGCCGGCGTCGGCGGAGGCCGAGCCCGTGATCGCCGCATAGCGCGAGGCGACGCTGTCGGACGAAATCAGTTCGCCATAGGCGCGGCCGCTGGAGATCTGGTCGAGGCTGCTCAGGCCGAGAACGCTCAGCGCATTCGGACCCCATGTCAGCCTGTCGCTGATGACGTCCCAGTCGTAGACAACCTCGCCGATCGAATCGAGAATCGCGCGCGGATCGGGGCCCGCAGGGCTTGTCGCCATCGCGGGGGCGGAAGCGCCGGAGGCGCCCGCCGACGGCTGGGGCGCCGTTTGCATGTCCGCGCGGAGCGGACGCTGTACCATTTTGCGAATATCCAAGGCTGCACCCGCGCAGAAATCGGCCGTCCGGCATGGTGAGGCCGCCGGGTAAGCGTTCCTTTAACGACAAGCCGCAAAGGGCGGGCCCGGCCTTCGTAGGAACCTCCCCGGCGCACGAAAAACATGCGAAAAGAGCAGGATGCGCCTCGACGTCGTGGACTTGAGAACTTTCTACGCCTCGCCTCTCGGCGTGGTTACCCGCCGGTTTCTGAACGACGTGGTCAGGGCGCGCTGGAGCAATTGCGGCGGCATGGCGGTGATGGGCTTCGGCTACGCCACCCCCTACCTCCACCAGTTCCGGAACGAAGCGGTCCGCGTCATCGCCTTCATGCCGGCCGAGCAGGGCGTGGTGAACTGGCCGACGTCCGGCCTCTCGGCCTCCGCGCTGGTCGAAACCACGGCGCTGCCCCTGCCCGATTCCTGCATGGATCGCGTTCTGGTGATCCACGCGCTCGAAACCAGCGAGCAGGCGCGCGAATTGCTGGCCGAGGTCTGGCGCATCCTCACCCCCGGCGGGCGCATGATCCTGATCGCGCCGAACCGCGGCGGCCTGTGGTCGCGCGTCGACACCACGCCTTTCGGCCACGGCCAGCCTTTCTCGCGCGGGCAATTGCGCGAATTGATGCGCGAGACGCTGTTTTCGCCGATCCACTGGGGCGAGGCGCTCTATGGCGCGCCCTTCCAGCGCCGCTTCCTGCTGCGGCTCGCGCCCATTCTGGAAAAGATCGGCGCGAAACTGTCGCTGCCCGGCGCGGGTGTGCTGGTGGTGGAGGCGACCAAGCAGCTCTACCGGCCCGTCGGCCTGCGCCGCGCCGCGCGCCGGCCACTGCCGCTTCCGGCCGAACCCGCGCTCGCGCCCTCCGGCGCGAGCGTCATGCCGCGTGAGAGCAAGCCATGAACGAAACCATCGTCATCGCCGGCGCGACGGGCCTGATCGGCGCAGCCGCCGTCGACATCGCCCTTCAGCGCGGCTCGCGCGTCGTCGCGCTCGTCCGCAATCCGGCAAAACTTCGCCCGCGCGACAATCTCGAAATCCTCGCCGGGGACTTCGGCGATCTCGCGCCGCTGACCGACCATCTGAAGGCCGCGGCGCCGGGCGCCTTTCTCTGTGCGCTCGGCACGACAATCCGCATCGCCGGCTCGCAGGCCGCTTTCGCGAAAGTCGATCGCGATTATGTCGCCGCTTTCGCGCAACTCGGCGTGGCCTGCGGCGCGCAGGCCTTCGGCCTCGTCTCCGCCGTCGGCGCGAACGCGCGTTCGTCCAATTTCTACCTGCGCACCAAAGGTGAAGCGGAAAGCGCCGTGCGCGCCGCAGGCTACGATCACATCGAAATCGCGCGCCCGAGCTTTCTACTCGGCGAGCGCATCGAGAACCGCCCCGGCGAAGGCGCCGCCACGAGAATCTCGCAGGCCGTCGCGCCGCTTCTGCTTGGCGCGCTGTCAAAATACCGCCCCATCGCGGGCGCCGACGTCGCCCGCGCCCTGATCGCCGGCCTCGCGACCCCGCAGCACGGGCTATTCGTCCGCCACTATGCAGACCTGCGCGCGCGCGCAGTCGACTGACCTTGCCGCGCCGCTATACGGCGGACTAGCATGTCAGGATAAGGATTCCCGGGAGGAACGAATGACTTCAAGCGCGCCGCTCGCGCTCCTGGCTCGCCGCCTGCGCGCGGGCGAGACGATTTTCATGTCCTGGTGCGGCGTGAACGACGCCTCCATCGCAGAGGCGACGGCGCGCGAGGATTTCGACGCCGCGCTCATCGACATGCAGCACGGCGCCGTCGACCTGACGACCGCCATCCAGGCGATCGCGCTCGTCGGCCTTGCGGGCAAACCCGCGATCGCGCGCATACCGGTCGGAGATTTCGCCAGCGCCTCGCGCCTGCTCGACGCCGGCGCCGCCGCCATCGTCGCGCCGATGATCAACACGGTCGCCGATGCAAAGAAATTCGCCAGCTTCGCCAAGTTCCCGCCGCTCGGCGACCGGAGCTGGGGCCCCTATCGCGCCTTTCCGCTGGCCGGCCTCGACGGCGAGGCCTATTTCCACGCCGCCAACGACATACATCTGGCCATCGCCATGATCGAGACGCGCGAAGCGCTTGACGCGCTCGACGGGATTCTCGATACGCCGGGCATCGACGGCGTCTTCGTCGGACCCTCGGATCTCTCGATCGCGCTGACCAACGGCGCGGTGGTCGACGCCGGCCATCCGGAAGTCGACAAGGCGCTCGACCATATCGCGGCGCGCTGCAAGGCGAAGGGCAAGGTCGCCGGCGCCTTCTGCATGACCGGCAAGCGTGCGAAGGAAGTCGCCGCCAAGGGCTTCCGGCTCTGCTCGATCTCGACCGACGGCATGATGCTGCGGCTGGGCGCGCGTCTGGAACTGAAGGCCGCGCGCAGCTAGTCTCGCGCAAGCGAGGGACGATGGCCGACGACACGAACCTGTTCGAGATGCGGCGTCTCGAACAGCTTTCAAACACCGTATTCGGCGTCGCCATGACCCTGCTCGCCTACGACTTGCCGCGCGCCGCGACGTTCGGCGCCGCGCCGGACTGGTCGATGCTGCTCAACGCCTATGCGCGTCCGCTCATTGCGCTGGTCCTCAGCTTCATGATCGCCGGCGTATTCTGGATCAGCCATCACCGCCGCCTTGCGCGCGCGCCCTATGCGACGCGCGGGGTGGTCACGCTCAATATCGTGTTCCTGATGAGCGTGGTCGCGCTGCCCGCGACCAACGGCCTTTACGGCGCGCATCGCGCGACGACGCCCGTCTCGGTCGTTTATTTCAGCCACATCACGCTGATCGCGGCGCTCAACGCGCTGCTCTGGTTCATCGCGCGCCAAGGCGACGAAGACCGCCGGATGTTCCTGACCTCGGTCATACCCGTGGCGCTAGGAGTCGCAGCGGTCGTCGTCGCCTTTTTCGATCCGGCGCTCGCGCCCTATCCGATGATGCTGGCTTTCTTCGCGCCGCTCGTCGCCTGGCGGCGGACGTCGACCTGAGCGCCAGTCAGCGGCGCACGAACGCGACTGCCGAACGAAATCGTGGCGCCCTGGCCGGCATCGCATTGTCCAAACAATATGAGACATTCTCGCCGTCGGAGAGCACGAGATCACTCGTCTACCAACAAATCCGCCAACAGCGTCGCTCGCGCCCAGAGTGCGGCTTTGGGCGTGCAGCGGGCGTTCCCGCCAGCGGACAAATCAGGTGACCGCTGAGGCCGCAGAGCAGACATTGGGCGCCACGCCCAAGTATCCCGGCGCCTAATCGGTAGCAGCCTGCAATACGCCCACGACCGGATGCAGCCCGCACGTCTGTTCATCACGACCAGCTGGCGAAACCAATGCCTGTGCCCGTCCCAGCTGGCGTTCGGAATCCAGGGTAATATTCCGCCCAGTCGTTCCTTAGTCCTTCAGACATGCCGGCCACCATCACCCAGTTCAGGATTTCCGAGGAACCGGAATTCAGCTCGCCGCGGGTGAGCGCCTTCAGCGTATCGCTGTCGTTGGACTTGATCGCCGCGAGGACCTTGCGGTCGAGCTTTTCGTCCACGACGAAATGGCTGAGGCCGCCGCTCGCGATGACCGCTACGCGGGCGGTCGATTTCGATTGAGAGAGGACTTTGGAAATCTTCTGCCCGATCGTGTAGGCGCGCCGGGCGGTCGGCGCATTGGGCGGATAGTAGGTGTTGAGCAACACGGGCAGCACGGGAATGCTCCTGCCCTTGAACAGCCTCTCGATGATGAAGCCGTAGGCGTGGCCAAAGCCCGCCGTGTGGGGATCGTCGACCTTGGCGGCGGCGCCGATGTCGACGTCATCGTCGATCAAGCCCTCGATAAGCTCGTGCGCGAGATCCGGGCAGCCGGGAAAGTTGTGCACCTCGTCCATCGCGTAGCCCTTCATCACCGTTTCGACCCAGGCAGGAGTCGTCGGCTTGATGTGGCGCTGGTGGGTGAGGATTTCCGCTCCGTAGAAGATCGAGATAGCCGGCATGTTGGACAGGCTGAACAATTCGGCTTGGTCGTCGCCTACGATGATGACGACGTCCGGGGC
The DNA here is from genome assembly GCA_047605445.1 of Rhodoblastus sp. Taxonomy (GTDB): domain Bacteria; phylum Pseudomonadota; class Alphaproteobacteria; order Rhizobiales; family Beijerinckiaceae; genus JAJXWB01. The sequence continues at coordinate 36,810 of JASGFP010000007.1, read as the reverse complement.
GGCCGCGGCGAGCCGGTCCGCCATGTGGTCCAGCGCCTTCTGGGCGGCTGCCTCGATCTCGAGAAAATTCGCTTCCGTCGCGATGGCGGCGTAGGGCGCGCCGTTTTCCTTCGCAAGCTGATCGTAGGAGACGAACCGCCCGTCGGAAAGATTGAGCGACTGGTTCTTGAGATCGTCAGCGGCGCGCTCGTGCCAGCGTTTGCCCTCGAGCGTCAACATCGGCGTATGCGACGCCGCGAGGCCTAGAACGATCTGCGCCATGAGCATTTCCTCCAAATTATTATCTTGACCAACTGGATCATATTAGCATGGCATGGTCAAGCGCGCCGGCTATGGCTGTACCCCGAAACCGCTATGGCAGGGTTGATCGTCGCGGATTTATCTATACCATGTGGACAACATAAATATTTGAATGGGAGGTAGGCCTTGATCATCGACTCGCACGCTCATCTCGTCGCTCCGCCGAGCTTCTATGCGCATCGCGGCAACCTGCAGGTCGCGCGCGGGCAATACGGCGTCTATCACGCGAAGATCCCGGATGCAGAACTCGAGAAGTCCGCGGCTCAGAACGTCCAAGTCATGGACGGAGTCGGCACGGACGTTCAGATCCTTTCACCGCGTCCCTTCATGATGCTGCATGGCGAAAACCGCTGGGACGATATCGTCAGCTGGGCGCAGGACAACAACGATATGATCGCCCGCACGATCAAGATGCATCCCACGCGTTTTCGCGGCGTGGGCGGCCTGCCTCAGGCGACCGGCGCACCGGTCGAAAAAATGTTTGACGAGATCAAGCGCTGCGTGAACGATCTCGGTTTCGTCGGCGTGCTCATCAATCCCGATCCGTCGGAGGGTTTGGGCAAGTCGCCGCCGATGGGCGACAGCTACTGGTATCCGCTCTACGAATTCCTGTGCGAGCACGACATACCCGGGCACATCCATTCCTGCGCCTGCTGCGGCCGAGAGACCTACGACGAGCATTTCATCACGGAAGAGAGCCTGGCGATCACGTCGATTGCCCGCTCTGACGTGTTCAAGCGCTTCCCGAGTCTCAAGCTGCTCGTCAGCCACGGCGGCGGCTCCGTACCCTATCAGATCGGTCGCTGGCGCTCGAACCGCCAGATGTTTGCGGCGGCGTCCGGCACGAAGACGGAAACGTTCGACGAGACGCTCAAGCGATTCTGGTTCGATACCGTGATCCACTACAAGAAGTCGCTGGAGCTGCTGTTCGATGTCGTCGGTCCCGATCGCTGCGTATTCGGAACCGAACGTCCCGGCTCCGGCGGCGGCATCGATCCTGGCACCGGCAAGCCCTACGACGACCTGAGGCCTGTGATCGAGTCGATCACCGACATCAGCGACGCGGACAAGAAGGGTATCTTCGAGGATAACGCACGCCGCCTGTTCTCGCGGCTCGACGTCTGACTGGATCGGGAGGGCAACATGACCGCACGTCGCAGCATCGAAGTCGAAGGCTTCAGCCATGGCGCGCAGCCGATCCCGGCGGCGAGCCGCGTGGGCAATATCGTCATGACGGGCGGCGTCTACGGACTCGACCCGCAGACCGGCAAGATACCTGATGATGTCGAGCAGCAGGCCGAACTGATGTTCTCCAATCTGAAGCGCATCATGACGGCAGCCGGCGGTTCCATGGACCGGATCGTCAAGATGACTGTCTATGTGAAGGTTCCCGAGGGTCGGCCTGCCGTCAACAAGCAATGGCTGGAAGCCTTTCCGGATCCAGCCTCGCGGCCTGCGCGCCATACCTTCCAGAACGATCACCTGCCTGCGAACATGCTCGTCCAGTGCGACGCGACTGCGGTTCTGGACTGATCGGAGACCATCATGGCTGACATCGCCGCCAGATTGCTGGCGCTCGACACCTGTGCGGTCTCCGACGCGCTGGACAAACTCGGCCTGCCCGGCGCCGTGATCGGCGTCGGCAGCCTGACCGGTCCAGCCCGAGTCGCGGGCAAGGTCGTCACGACAAAGCTCGGCGCGCCGCTGCCAAACCTGCCCAAGCGTCATCTCGGCGCAGGCGCTGTGATGGCGGCCGAGCGCGGCGATGTGATCGTCGTCGAACATCGCGGCCGGCTCGACGTGTCCGGCTGGGGTGGGCTGCTCAGCCGTGGCGCAGTCCGCGCGGGCGTGGCTGCGGTGCTGATCGATGGCGCCTGCCGCGACATCGACGAGAGCCGCGCGCTCGGTCTGCCAGTCTTCGCGCGGGCAGCAGTCCCTGTCACCGCGCGCGGCCGTATCGCCGAACATTCGTTCCAGGAGCCGATCACCTTCGGAAATGTGGCGGTGAAGCCGGGCGACTACGTTTTCGCCGACGGCAGCGGCGTGGTGTTCGTCGACCAGACCCTGGCGGATGAGATCATCGCGACCGCCGAAGACATCTTCGCCCGCGAGGCGGCGATGGCGGCCGCGATCGATCGCGGCGAACCGATCGGCAAGGTGATGGCCGGCAATTACGAAGACATGCTGAAGAAGGGCTGACGATGACTTCCGCCACCGCAGAAAAGCTCAAGAGCTACGGCGTCACGACGCTGTCCGACGCGCTCGATCGTCTGGGCATCGAAGGCCAGTGTCTCGGCATCATGCCCTTCGACCGCGGAATGCGTCTCGCGGGCCCGGCGTTCACGATCCGCATGTTGCCGGTCGGCATCGCGGGCGGATCGGTAGGCGACTATATCGACGATGTAGAGCCCGGCCAGATCGTCGTCATCGACAATGACGGGCGCATGGACGCGACCGTCTGGGGCGACATACTCACGCTGGTCGCGGACCGCCGCAAGATCGGCGGCACTGTGATCGATGGCGTGTGCCGGGACATCGACCGCAGCATCGAGCTCAGCTATCCGATCTATGCGCGAGCAAATACGATGCGGACCGGCAAGGACCGCGTGACTGCGGACGCATACAATGTGACGGTGCAGATCGCTGGCGTCCGCGTCGCTCCGGGCGACTGGCTCGTTGGCGACGGCGACGGCATTATCTGCATTCCGGCATCCCGCCTCGACGACGTGATGAAGATCGCCGACGAGATCGCAGCGGCGGAGGAGAAGATTCGCGATGCGGTCCTTCGCGGCGAACGTCTGGACGAAACGCGTCGGAAGCTGCGCTATCACGCGCTGCAGACGCGCGACGCCGCGAAAGCTTGAGGGCAATCATGATCGGTTTTGCAATTCATCCGGTCCAGCGGCGCGTCGCTCCCGAGCTGGTCGAACAATTCCGGAGCCTGCCGACCGCCAACATCAGCGATTGCATGTCGCGCATGGCCGCCGCCGGGCCGCGACTTCGTCCAATGCACGCCGGCGGCAGGCTCGCGGGACCGGCCTTCACCGTGAAGACACGTCCGGGCGACAATCTTCTCGTCCACAAGGCGCTCGACCTCGCCCTGCCGGGCGACATCATCGTCGTCGACGTCGGAGGCGAACTCACGAATTCGATTGTCGGAGAACTGATGTCCGCTTATGCGGCGAGTCGGGGAATTGCGGGGCTCGTCATCAACGGGGCGATCCGCGATTCCGATTCGATCCGCCAGCAGACTTTTCCGGTCTACGCAGCGGGCGTCACCCATCGCGGCCCGCTGCGCAGTGGCCCCGGCGAGATCGGCTGCACAGTCGCGATCGATGGCATGATCATCGAGCCCGGCGACCTGATCGTCGGCGACGCCGACGGGCTGATCGCCGTTCCCTTTGGCCTTGCGATGGAACTCTACCCCGCTGTGCGGGCCAAGTTCGAGGCTGAGGCGCAATTGTTGCAGGATATCCAGAGCGGAAAAGGCTGGGATCGATCCTGGATCGACAAGGCGCTCAGGGATCTTGGCTGCGCGTTCTGACCGCGCGTCATTGCCGAGCGTTGACACGGCGAGCGGACTGCCGGTAGCTGACCGGGTCTTAGCCTGGTCGGGTTCCCTTGAGCGCAAATCTTACGAAAGAGCACATTTCCGAGGTCGTCAACGAGCGCCGCCGGCAGCAGCGCGCCGTCGACAAGCGCGAGCGGATTCTCGAAGCAGCCTTCGAGGAATTCGCCGAGCGTGGCTTCGAAGGCGCCTCGACCCGATCCGTCGCGACCAAGGCGGGTGTCCAGCATCCGCTCGTCACCTATCACTTCGGCAGCAAGGAAGGTCTGTGGAAGGCAGTCGTCACGAACGCCAGCTTCAACTTCTCAGAATATTTCAAGGAGCATATTGAAAGCGAGGAGAAGGACCCGGTTGCCAGACTCATGCGCATCCAGGAGCAGTTTATCCGCTTCGCCGCCGCAAACCCGCATTTCCATTGGCTGATGTCACACGAAGGCAATCGCGAAAGCGACCGCCTGACCTGGCTCGTGGAGGAGCGGGTCCGCAATTATTTCGATCAGATCGCAGAGCTGATACGCGTGGCGCAAAAGCGGGGTCGCTATATCGCTGGCGACCCTTACCATCTGCAATACCTGTTCATCGGCGCCGTGACGCGTCTCTACATGCTCTCCGCCGAGGTGAAGCAGGTGACCGGCCGGTCCCCGCACTCAAAGCCTTTCGTGAACGAGCACATACGCGCCTGTCTGTCGCTCTTCTTCCGCGATCCACCGGCAGCGCCCGCCAAGGCGCGCCGCGTCACCAGGAAATCGGCAAGGACCTGAACCCCCGCGCCATCAGGTGCCGGACGCGAACCGCGCGTTCCATGTGCAGTTCGTAGTTGACGAAGCCGGCGAGGAAATCCTGCAGGATCGGCCTCAACATGGCGCGGGCGGCCGTGGCGCCGAGACAGATGTGCGGGCCGGAGCCGAGGCCGAGGTGGCGGCTGCGATCACGCGAAATGTCGAAGCTCTCCGCATTGTCGAAAGCGGCGTCATCGCGATTGGCTGATGCATAGATCAGCACGACGCGGCTGTCGGCAGGGATCGCCATCCCTGCGATTTCGACAGCTTGCGTCGTCTGGCGCGCGAAGCACTGGGTCGACGTATCCCAGCGCAACCCTTCCTCGATTGCAGCGTCGGCCAACGCTGGATCTCCCGCCACGGTCGCCCGCTGATCAGGATGCAGCCAGAGCGCATGGATGAGGTTCGGCAGGAAATGACCGATCGAAGCGTTGCCCGCCATCAGCACGGTCATCATGTTGGCGACGATTTCCGCGTCCGACAGCGGAGCTCCTGCCTCCTGCGCATCGATCAGTACGGACAGGAGATCGTCCGAACGGTTCGTCCGGCGTTTGTCGAGCTGACCGCGAATGAAAGCGACGACCTGAGTGCGGTATTCTTCCGACAGCGCGGGCCCCGCCGGTCCGCCTTCGCCATGAAAGAGCATGGCGGACAATTCCACGGCGCGCGCCGCGGCTTCATCATCGAGCCCCAGCATACGGCCGAGCGCGCCGAACAGCACGGGGCGCGAAATGTCGGCCACGAAGTCGCAATGACCGAGCGGACCCACGCGGTGCAGGATTTCGGCCAGATGGGCCCGCATCGGCGGGAGAATCGCCTCGATGCGCGCCGGCGTGACGCCGCGCATGATCACGCGGCGCAATTCATCGTGGCGCGGCGGATCCATCGAGCCGAGCGTCATGCCGACGCGCTGGGGAGAGTCGACGAGCGCATTGCCACGCGACGACGAGAAAATCTGCGGAGCGGTCAACGCGGACGCGACGTCGGCGTGGCGGCTGAGAAACCAGAAGCCCGTGGCGTCATCGCGATGAACTGGAAAGTCTGCCCGCATCCGGCGATAGGTCGGATATGGGTTGGCGAAGAAGGCTTCGCCGCCGAGCTGGATCGCGGCCATCAGTGCTTCCAGCTGATCGGCAATTTGTAAAAGCCCCGAGCCATCATGTGCCTCACGCGGATCGATTGCGTCAGGTCGAGCTCGAACTCGCCAAGCACAGGCAGAAGCGGTCCCAGGATCGTCTTCAGCATCGCGCGCGCAGTCTGCGCGCCGAGGCAGATGTGCGGGCCGAAGCCGAAACCGAAATGCCGCGCGCGCGGCCGGTCGAGATCGAATCGATCGGGATCGGCGATCACGCGCTCGTCTCGGTTGGCCGCGCCGTAGCAGACGACGAGACGGCTGTCCGCCGGAATGGTCGTGTCGGCGATCCTGACTTCACGCGTGGTCTGACGCCCGAAACACTGCGTGGACGTATCCCACCGCACGCCTTCCTCGAGCGCCGCCTCCAGCTTGCCCATATCAGCGAGCACCTTGCGGCGCTGGTCGGGATTCCTCCATAGCGCGTGGATGAAGTTGGAGAAGTAATGTCCGACAGAAGCGTTGCCGGCGAGCAGCACCGTGGACATGTTCCCGAGGATCTCCGCGTCGCTCATGCCGGATCCTGCTTCCTGCGCGCCGAGCAGTAGCGAAAACAGGTCATCGCCACGGTCTTTGCGACGCCGTTCGAGCTGCTCCCCGAGCAGATCGAAGACGTTCTTCATCAGGTCGGGGCTGCTGGCCGGTCCAAGCGCGCCGTCCGGGATGACATGAAAGAGCTCGCGACTCTGCTCGGCGGCCTTGTCGGCGACAGCGCCTTCGAGGCCGAGCATGCGGCCGAGCGCGCCGTAGAGAATTGGCCGGCTGATGTCGGCCATGAAGTCGCACTCGCCCTTGTCCTTCACGCTGGCGAAAACACGCTTCACGTGACCGTCGATCTCCGGGAGCATCGACTGGATGCGGACGGGCGTGAACCCCTTCATGACGACGCGTCGCAGTTCGTCATGGCGTGGCGGATCGCTCGAGCCGAGTGTCTTTCCGATCCGCAGCGGGGAGTCGACGATGCCGTTGCCGCGCGAGGATGAGTAGGTAGAAAAATCCTGCAGGATGTTCGCGACGTCCTCGTTGCGCGTGACGATGTAGAACCCGCTCGCCTCGTCGCGATGAGCTGGATAGCGGTCGCGCAGAATCTTGTAGGTGGGATAAGGGTCGTCGATGAACGCCGCATCGTTCGGGTCAAAGCGAAAACCCATCTTCATCCTCCCTGTTTTCTTTAATTATACCGAATGGACAACTTAAAGCAATCGCCGCCTATGCGTTGTCCTGCCGCTTCGGCTTTCGAAGACCCACGAATTGCTCGAGCGCCTGACGATCCGCCGCGATCTCCGCGCTCGCGCCGCTGCGGACCACCAGACCGCGCTCGATGATGAGCGCGTCGTGCGCCAGTTCCAGCGCGAAACCCGCATGCTGCTCGACCAGAATGGTCGAGACGCCTTCCTGCTCGACGATTTCGGAGATGCAGCGGGCGACATCCTGCGCCACGACCGGCGCAAGCCCTTCCAGCGGCTCGTCGAGCAGAAGGACGCTGGGGTTGGTCACGAGCGCCCTGCCGATCGCAAGCATCTGTTGCTCGCCGCCCGAGAGCTGGTTCCCGTAATTCCGCCGGCGCTCCTCCAGGCGGGGGAAGAGCCGGTAGATGCGCTGCAAGCTCCAGGGCCCCTTCGTCGCCGCGATCAGGATATTTTCCTCGACCGTCAACGGCGCGAAGACCTCGCGGCCCTGTGGCACCCAGCCCAGGCCGAGCCGGCATCGGGCGAAGGGCGCCGTATCGTTGATCGTGCGCCCGTTCAGGGTGATGCGGCCGCTCCTCCGTTTCAGGTGCCCCATGATCGCCAGCATGAGGGTGCTCTTGCCCACGCCATTGCGCCCCAGCACCGCGAGGGACCGGCCGCGCGCGAGCGACAGCGAGAAATCCGACAGGACGACGCCGTCGCCATAGCCGACCGTGAGACGATCGATCTCGAGCAACGCCTCAGCCATGCGCCGCCGCTCCGAGATAAACCCGCTGCACTTCCGGATTGCCCGCGATCTCGTCGGGGGCGCCCTCGCAGAGGATTGAGCCGGCGACGAGGACCGTGATGCGTTCCGCGAACCGGAACACCAGATCCATGTCATGTTCGATGAAGAGGATCGAAACGTCCTTCGGCAGGGCCTCGATCGCCTCCATCACCTCGTAGCTTTCCGCGGCCGGAACGCCTGCCGCGGGCTCGTCGAGCAAGAGAACCTTCGGGTTGCCGGCAAGGGCGAGGGCAATCTCCAGCAGGCGCTGGCGGCCATAGGGAAGTTCGCGCGTGCGCTTGAGACAGCAATCGGCAAGTCCGGTGCGGCGCGCCAGCTCATACGCCTCGTCAACGACTTCAGTACAACGCGTCAACGGCCGCCAGAGGCGCCCGAGCAATCCGGCGCGCCGCGAAATGGCGAGGACAAGCGATTCGAGCGGAGTGAGTTCGGGAAAGAGCGAATTGACCTGGAATGTTCGCCCGAGCCCTCGGGCGATGCGCTGCTCGGTCGGCAGCCTGTCGATCCTTGCTCCATCGAACAAGATCTGGCCCTGGCTTGGAGCCAATACGCCTGTCAGCAGATGAACGAGGGAACTCTTGCCCGCGCCGTTGGGTCCGATGAGCGCATGTCGTGCGCCACGCTGCAGAGTGAGCTGCACGCCATTCGTAACCGTCAGGCCGCCGAACCGCTTATGGAGGTCCACGGTCTGCAGGACGGGGACGGCGCAGGGCGCGGTCATCGCTTTCCCTCGCGTCTGCGCGACAGCAATCGGCCGATGGCGTCGAGAGCGCCCATGATTCCGCCACGGGCGACGAGCACCATGGCGATCAGAACGAGGCCGAGCCAGAACATCCAATAAACGGGATTGAGCGCCGACAGGACGTCCCGCAGCCAGGTGAAGGCCGCCGCGCCGATGAAGCCGCCGATGAGCGAGCCGAGCCCGCCGACGATGAGGATGATCAGCGTCGAGACGGAACGCTCGAAGCTGAGCGTTTCCAGCGCGACAATCTGGGTCGTCTGCGCGAGCAGAGCGCCGGCAAGCCCGGCCACTGTCGCCGAAATCGTGAAGGCGATCATCTTGCGCCGCCGCACGGAAATGCCCAGCGCCGGAATACGGAGCGCGTTCTCCCGCAACCCCTCCAGAGCGAGTCCCTCCGGCGAAGCGACATAGACGCGCGCGGCGAGGTACAGGATCAGGGCGACGAGGTAGGCGTACCAGAAGGCCGACTTGCCGAAGATGTCGAAGTCGAACCGGCCGAAGAGAGGCCACATGTCGATGCCCTGCAAACCAGTGTCGCCCCCTGTCAGCCATGGCATGCGGCTCGCGCCCTCGTAGACCAGAAGCCCGACGCACATCGTGACCATCAGGATGGCGGCGCCGTGCACGCGGCCGATCGCAATGCTGAAGATGAGGCCGGCAAGTCCCGCCACAACGCCGCCGAAGAGCAGACCCGTCAGCGGTTCGCCCCAGCCGTGGGCGGCAAGAAGACCGGCGGCATAGGCGCCAAGTCCGAAGAAGGCGGCATGCCCGAACGAGGGGATGCCGCCATACCCCAGCAACAGATCGAGCGACATGGCGAAAAGGCCGCTGATCAGGATCTGGGTCAAAAGGACGAGGTGCGTCGGAAACAGGAAGTAGCTGGCGGCGGCCCCGACCCAGAACACGATCTCGATCCAGCGCCATTGCATGCGGCGGCGAACGGCGTCCTGCGCAAGTTGAAGGTCGGCGACGCTCATTTCAGCCGGCCTGCGATACCCTGCGGGCGCAGGGTCAGGATGACGAGAGCCGTCGCGTAGATGATAAAGGCGCCGAGCTCCGGCAGCAGATACTTGCCAACGACGTCGACAACGCCGAAGAGAATGGCGGCGAGAAATGTGCCGCCGAGCGAGCCGAGGCCGCCGACGCTGACCACGATCAGGAGTTCGGTCAGGAACTTGATCGGGAAGTTGGGATCGAGACCGAGCAGTTTGACGCTGAGCGCGCCTCCGACGCCCGCGAGCGCGGAACCGAGCGTGAAGGCGGCCAGATAGAGCCGATCCACATCGACGCCGCAGGAGGCCGTCATGCGCCGGTTGACGACGGCGGCGCGGATCTTCGCGCCGAAGGTCGTTCGGTCGATGATCACGACGAGCAGGCCGAGGAGCGCGAGGCCGACGACGATCAGGAACAAGCGATAGCTGTTGATTTCGACCGGACCGATCCCGACATTGCCCTCGAGCCAGGCCGGCAGCGCGATCGTCGTCTGTTCCGGGCCGACAATATAGGTCGCGGCGGCGATTGCGACGTAGACTACGCCAATCGTCAACAGAACCTGGTCGAGCTCGGAGGCTTGGTAGAGCCGATGAAACAGGAGGCGCTCGAACAGCGCGCCGACCGCGGCCGCTATGACAGCAGCCGCGAGCACTGCAGGGATGAAGGGGACGCCGAGCTTGGAGATCAGAAGCGTCGCCGCATAGCCGCCGATCATCGCGAAAGCGGCATGCGCCATATTCGCGAAGCCCATCAGGCCGAGCGTGATCGACAGGCCGCCCGCCATGAGAAACAGCACGAAGCCGAACGCGACCCCGCCGATCAGGACGTTTAGGAAACCGAGCATGGGCGGCCGATCAGCGCGCGGAGCCAGGATCCTTGACCTTCGGCACAGTGGCGAACTCGACGTTGACCACCTTGCCGTCGACCTTCTCGGCCTTTCGGAAGTAGATGTTCTGGACGATGTCGCGCGTCGCCGGATCGATTTCGATCGGCCCGCGCGGGCTCTCGAACTTGATCTGCTTCATCAGCTCCATCGACTTCTCGGGGTTCGTATCGCCCTTCTGCTTCTCGACAACGTCGTAGATTGCATGGATAGCGTCATAGGTCGCAGCTGCGACGAAGTTCACCGGCTTGCCCGGAGCGACGACGGCGAAATTCGCCGTAAATTCCTTGTTGAGCGCTGAATCGTGGGTCGGCGTGTAGTGAAACGCCGTCACGACGCCGATCGCCGCGTCGCCGGCCGCCGGCAGATTGGGCTCATCGGTCAGGTCGCCTGTTCCGACGATCTTGATTGACTGGTCGGCGCCGGCCTCCTTGAACTGACGGAGGAAGATCGACGGCGTTTCGCCCGCAGCCATGAAGACGAAAACCGCCTCCGGCTTCGCGTCCTTGATGCGCTGGATGTAAGGCGAGAAGTCGGTCGTCTTCATCGGCGCGCGAACCGAGCCGACGATATTGCCGCCTGCCGCCTTGAACTCGCGGACGAACATGGCCTCCGCGTCGAGGCCCGGCTCGAACTCGTGAACGAAGGTGTAGACGTTCTTGACGCCCGTCTTCATCACATAAGCTGCAATTTCCTTGGACACCGATGTCGTCGTGAATCCGAAGCGCACCAGGTACGGATGCTTCGCCAGAATGCCCGACGTCGCGGAATTGACGATGACGACCGGAACCTTTGCCGATGTCGACAGCGGCGCAACGGCCATCGTGTTGGCCGTATAGTCCATGCCTGTGATGAACTCGACCTTCTCGCCGACGATGAGTTCCTGCGCCAGTCGACGCGCGACATCAGGCGCCGGTCCCGTCGTATCGCGACGGATGATCTGAACCTTACGGCCTGCGACGGTGTCGCCGTATTTCTTCTGGAACGCCGCGATTGCGGCATCCGTGATGGCGCCGGCCGCCGCGCCCGGACCGGTGTAGCTCGTCAGAAGGCCGATCTTGAGTGGGCGATCTTCCGCGCAGGCGGATGTCACGAGAGCAAACGTCGCCGCCGCGGTCAGGATGGTCCTGATCATCTGATCCTCCCTGTATTTTTTGTATCGCCTCTTCGGGCTCCTTTAAATTAGACCGCGTGGAAAGGATACGCAACCGTCGGAGAAGCCGGGCGACACGAAAATGGTTCGGGATGCGTAAACCGCAGGAGCGATCGGAATTGCGTCAGTGCGTGTCGTCGTGGTCCAACGCGAACCGGGCGCGGCGCGCGGCCACGATTCGTCGCAGTTGCTCGCGAAACAGCCTGAGCTCCTCTTCGCTGAGAACCGAGAACAGGCGCGCCTCGGCTTCGTCGATCTGCGCGTCGAGTTTCGACAGAACATTCCGCCCTTTCGCAGAAAGCGAGAGAAGCAGCGCGCGGCCGTTGTTGGGGTCAGGCTTCTTCAGGAGAAGCCGGTGGCGATCGAGCGAGGCGACCGTCTCGTTGGCGGACTGCGGCGTAATTCTCAATCGTCGCGCCAGGCCGGCGGAAGAATACGGAAGGCGCGCGTTCTCGATCACGCTCATCATCGTGTACTGCGTCGTGGTGTAACCCAGCTTTCGCAGGATCAAGTCCAGTTCGAGGCGTATTTCCGTTTCCAGCAATTTGGACAGAAATATCGTCCTCGCCCGATCCGCCATGTTCGATTCGCCTCCGGTTCTGCGCGACGTTCCGGGGCGATCCTGCGAGGATTGCAACGCGCAAGCGATCCCAGATTCGCTCCTGGATTCGGGTCGAATATAGCAGGGTTCCCCGGCCCGGACGAAGCCTGGCGCGGGGAGGCGATTTTGACGTCCAGGGACGTAGCGATCAGTCTGTCGCCCGGAACTCCGACACGTCCCAGTCTTTGCCGTTGAACTGCTGCGTATAAAGGGTGCGGATCGGGGCGTAATCGGTTTCCGTCATCGTGTAGGTCACACCGGGAAGGAAGGCCGGCGCAGCAAAGCCCTTGAGGCTGAGCGTCTGCTTCAGAAGGTTTTCCCGGGTGAGTTCGTCGCCGCATTTTTCCAGGATTCTGCGCAGGACCACGGCCTGCGACCATGCGGCGAAGGCATAGGAATTGTCCGCTGCGACATTGGGCATGTACTTTTCGCGGAACGCTATGAATTCCTTGACCGCAGGGTCGTCCTTCCATTTCGGCGCGTTCATGTCCTTGAGGTAGACCGCGGTGACGATTCCCTTCGCGGACTCGGCGCCGGCGGCCTGCAGGACCGGAAGCGACGCGGATACGCTGACGAGCAGATGCAGCGGCTTCCAGCCGACTTCCCCGATTTTCTTGATCGCCTGGGCCGTCGCCTTGCCGAGCGAGATGTCGAGGAACACCGTCGCGCCCGACTGGGCGAGCTTGACGATCTGCGCATCAATGGAGGGGTCTGACAGTTCGTAGGGCATTTCGGCGACGACCGTGGCGCTGCCGCCGCCTTCCGCCAGTCCTTCCTTGAACGCCTTCATGAAATCCTTACCGAAGTCGTCGTTCTGATAAAGGATGGCGATCTTGGCGTTTGGCGCAGTGCGCAGGACGTATTTCGCGTCGACGCGCGCTTCGGTCGTGTAGAGGGCGAGGCCAGGCGTCGTCCACCGGTACTCCTGAGGGTTGTTCCACCGGCTCGCCCCCGTGTTGAGCATGATCTGCGGCACGCCCTTCCCGTTCAGGTATTTCTGAACGGCGAGCTGAGGGCCGGTGCCGAGAGAACCGACGAGCCCCAGCACGCCTTCCTGCTCGACCAGCTTGCGCGTGGCCTCGACCGTTTTCGGAGGACTGAACGCGTCATCCTCGGACAGGAACGTCACCTTGCGCCCGTTGACGCCGCCCTGCTCGTTGACCATCCGGAAGTAGGCTTCATAAGCGCGCCCGATGACGCCGTTGACCGACGCCGGGCCGGAATGCGGCATTGTCTGGCCGAGCTTGATCTCGGTATCGCTAGCGCCAGTGTCGTATTTCTTGGGCGCAGCCAGCGCTGTCGAGGCGGCGCCGATTGCGATGGCCGCCAGGGCAAATCGGGAAATTTTCATCTGTTTTTCCTCCCTTTAGCCAGTCTCAACCCGCCTTGCTTTCGAGCAGCGAGCCGCCGTCACGGGCGAGCCGCGCCAGAAGCGCCGCAGGCTGGTAGGCTGGTCCATGGTTCGCCAGCGCCGAAAGGCGCTCGTGGATCGTGCGAGCGCCGACGCGATCGGCCCAGTAGACAGGTCCGCCCTTCCAGCTCGGCCAGCCGTAGCCGTTCTGCCAGACGACATCGATGTCGCTGGGACGGATCACGATCCCTTCCTCGACGAGCTTGGCCGCCTCGTTGATCATCGGCAGGATCAGCCGGTCACGCAGCTCTTCATCTGTGAAGCGTCGCCGCTTCAGGCCGCGCGCCTGCGATGCGGCCTCGAACACGGCGATCGCCTCGGGGTCGAGGCGCGGCTTCCTGCTGGTCGGATCGTAGGCATAGTACCCCTTGCCGGTCTTCTGGCCGAGCCTGCCGAGTTCGAACAGCCGGTCGATGATGAAGTCCTTCTGCCCCGATCCCTCGCGCGCGCGGTAGTTGAGTTCGATTCCGCCGGCCATATCCTGCAGCTCGAACGTGCCCATCGGCAGACCAAATTCGCGCAGCACGCGGTCGATCTGGTCTGGAAGCGCGCCTTCGACGAGAAGCTCGCCCGCCTGCCGTTCGCGGGCGATCATCAGGCGATTGCCGACGAAGCCGAAGCAGATTCCAACGAGGACCGGAACCTTGCCCAGTTTCTGTCCGAGCGCCATCGCGCGCGCGATCGTGCGGTCGTCGGTGCGTGGGCCGCGTACGACCTCCAGCAAGCGCATGACATGCGCCGGGCTGAAGAAGTGAAGGCCGATCACGGAGCCCGGGCGCTTCGTCGCGCTGGCGATCTCGTCAACGTCGAGCGTAGACGTATTGGTGGCGAGCGTGGCGCCGGGCGCCGCGTGCTGGTCCAGCTCGGCAAACACCGCCTTCTTCAACGCCATCTGCTCATAGACGGCTTCGATCACGAGGTCTGCGGAGGCGATCTTGCTGATGTCGGTTTCGCAGACAAGTGAGCGCAGCGCAGCCTCCATCTGCTCGTTCGTCAGCCGGCCGCGCGCCACGCTCGTCTCCAGCGTCTTGCGAATCTGGCCGGCCGCCTTCTCGAGCGCTGGCGCGCTGCGGTCGATGAGCATGACGGGAACGCCGGCCTGCAGAAGGGCGATCGAAATTCCCGTGCCCATCGTTCCGGCGCCGATGATGGCGGCCTGGATGAAGCTGATCGGCGCGCCGTCGACCGTCAGGCCCGGCACGACGGCCGATTCTTTCAGCGCGGCCTTGGAATAGCGTCGCGCGGCCTGAGCCGCGCTGGTCGTGAAGGCTAGCGCGGGCGGCCCTTTCTCGGACTTCTGGAATGCGACTTCGACCTCGTCGCCGATCTGGAGATCGAACACGTCGCAATCGAGAAGGGCGCTGGTGACGCGCGGGCCTTCCGCCAGCTCGACGATGACGGCCGCTGTCGGCCGCTTCGCGTTTCGGATGATGGAAAAGGAATAGACCTTGCCGCGGCCGCTCGACGTCAGCCATTCCGTGTCCGCCGAGCCGCACAGCGGACACAGCGGTCGCGGATAGAAATAGGCCTTGTCGCAGGACTTGCAGCGCGAAATGGCGAGCTTGCCTTCGGCCGCTGCCGCCCGGAAGGTATCGAGCCCGTCGACGGCGCTCTTGGACTGTTCGGACATCGGGCTACTCCGCTGCGAGGATGGCTGTGCCGGCGACGTGGTGGCCGGCGATGGCCCCGCCTGTTCCGTGCGCCAGCACCCAGTCATGATTTGGAACCTGCACCGCCGGGTGCGCCTCGCCGCGGCACTGCCGGATGGCCTCGAGCAGCTTGGTCATGCCGCCCTTGTTGCCGGGGTGGTTGCTGCAGAGGCCGCCGCCATCGGTATTGAAGGGCAGACGCCCGACCCCGGAGATCAGGTTGCCGTCGGCGACGAATCGGCCGCCCTGCCCCTTCTCGCAGAACCCGAGGTCCTCCAGTTGCACGATCACGGTGATGGTGAAGCTGTCATAAAGCGACGCGTATTTGATGTCCGCAGTAGTCACGCCAGCCTGCGCGAACGCGGCCTTGCCGGACTGCACGCCTGCCGAGGAAACGATGTCGTACCAGCCGCCGTTGGGGTGCTTCAGCGCCTCAGCACAGCCTGCGACGCGCACACGCGGGCGCTTCAGCGATTTCGCGATCTCTTCGCGCGCCAGCACGATCGCGCCGCCGCCATCCGTCATCACGCAGCAATCGAGCCGGTGCAGGGGATCGGCGACCATCGGCGAGGCCAGAACCTCGTCGACCGTCACTACCTTGCGCAAAAGCGCATGCTCATTGTGCTGCGCATGATGGGAAGCAGCGACCTTGACCCAGGCGAGCTGTTCGGCGGTCGTTCCGAACTCGTGCATGTGCCGCCGGGCGACCATGGCGTAGCTGTAGACCGGGGGCAGGGGAACCGGCGGCATGAACGGAAACCCCGGCATGGAGGTGAAGTCGACGCCAGCGAGGCCGGTGCCGCCCGCCGCCGCAAGCGGCCGGTCCGCCAGGGCGATCACAGCGACATTGCAGCGCCCCTGTGCGATCGCCTGCATCGCATGCGCGACGTGAACGATGTAGGACGAGCCGCCGGTTTCGGTGCTGTCCATGTAGCGAAGATTTCGGAAGCCGATGTACTCGCCCATCGAGACCGGGCCCAGCCCCGGCGCATCCGCGCCACAGAAATAGCCGTCGACATCGTCGATCGTGAGGCCCGCATCCGCCAGCGCGCCATGCACGACATCAGCGTGAAGCCGCGCGGAGGAAATACCGTCGGCGCGCCGGACCGGATGCTCGTAGGCGCCGACGACATAGGTTGAAATCCCGCTCATGACCTGCTCCCGCCGTTGGTCATTCGACCGTCCTCTTCTTTCACCGGCGCTTCCGATGGGCGCGCCTTCCGGTCGAGGAAGTCCTTGATGCGTCCGCGGCTGGCCGCCGCCGCGCCCGAAACGATCGCCGTCATCGTCTCGCTGAAGAGTCCCTCGGCAGGCCCCATTTCGCTGATCCGCGAAATGCCGTTGATGATCGCGTAATTGGAGGTCGGCAGATTGCTCGCCACGGCCGCAGCGATCTCGAGCGCCATGTCCAGCCCCCCGCCGGCAGGCGCGACGCGATGACCGAGGCCGAGCCGCAGTCCTTCTTCCACTTCGATGCGGCGGCCGGTCAGCATCATCTCGACCACGCGGCCCGCGCCGATGATGCGCGGCACGCGAACCGAGCCGCCGCCGCCGAGGAAGATGCCGCGCTGTCCTTCGGGCAGCTGGAAGAATGCATTTGGCTCGCAGACACGGATATGTGTCGCCGAGGCGAGTTCGAGACCGCCGCCGATGGCGCCGCCCTGAATGCAGCTGATCACCGGTACGTCGCCGAACTGGATGAGGTCGAACGTCCGATGCCAGCCGCGCGAATGGCGGATGATCTCCGCGGGCGTGCGCTTCTTCTCGATCACTTCCGCAAGATCGAGGCCGGCGCAGAAATGCTCGCCGGCGCCGCACAGAACAACGGCGCCGATGTCTTGCGGGACTGCGGAGAAGAAGGCGTTGAGCGCCTCGACGGTCTCGTCGTTCAAGGCATTGCGCTTCTGCGGCCTGTTCAGGGTCAGCAGCGCAACGTTGTCGCGTCGTTCGATGAGCAGCGGCAATGTGCCAGACATTCAATGTTCCATTAGTCGATGATTAAGACGTCTGCGTCCGGCTCGCCCGCATAGATGCGCGCGACATCGGCAGCACGATTGTTCAGCACGGTCCGCTGGTTGACGTTGCCCTTCGCGGTCACCTCACCCCGGTCGAAGGCGGGCGGGGCAGACAGAAGCAGCGCGCGGCGGACATGCGTACTGGTAGATCCGTGCGTGGCGTTGAACTTCGCCAGGGCGCCGCGCAACGCGTCTCGCACGGGACCGGCGCGGACGATCTCGTGGGCGGCCGCATCGGGCATGCCGAGCAGACGACGGCACGCCGCCAGATTGGGCCAGGCGAGCAGCCCGATGAAGGCCTGGTCCGCGCCCGTCACCACGAGGTCCGAGACCAGAGGCCCCGCCGCCTCCAGCAAGCCGCTCCTGAGCTTTTCGGTATGAACGAAAATCCCGGTCAGCAGCTTGAAGTCTTCTGTGAGCCGGCCTGCAAACAGAAAGCCTGCGTTTGGGTCGGACGGGTCGACGAAGGTCGCCGCATCGCCCATCTTGTAGAAGCCCTCTTCGTCGAACGCAGCCCGCGTCGCCGCCGAGTTGTCCAGATAGCCCGGCATGACTGCGACGCTGCGGGTCCGCACTTCGTAGCGACCGCCGTCGACCGGCAAGAGTTTCATCTCGACACCCGGATGCGGCAGGCCGATCAGGCCGACCCGGTCGGTCGCCCAATAGACGTAGGTGGTCGCGGCTGCCGTCTCCGTCGATCCGTAGCCTGAGGTGAACGGGATCTTGTGCCCTGTGCAACGCACCGCGTGCTGTTGCAGGCGCGCGTACAAATCATCCGGCATGCGCGCGCCGGCATAGCCGAGCGACCGCATCCGCGCGAAAAAGCGGCCGGCTAGCTCTGGATCCGAATCCATCGCGTCGGCGAGCATCGCGTAGCCGACCGGAACGTTGGCGAACGAGGTCGGCGAGAGTTCCTTGATGTTGCGAACAGTCTCTTTGAAGGCGTCGGGCGTCGGCCTGCCGTCGTCGATATAGAGACTGCCCGCCACCGAGATGACGAGGTTGAACTGGGCGCTGCCGCCCATGACGTGGCTCCACGGCAGCCAGTCGAGAATGACGCGGCGCTGGGCGCCTCCGTCGTCGACAAGCTGATTGAACATCGGGATGGCCTGGCACATCATCCGCTGCGTCGTGATCACCGCCTTGGGCGAGCCGGTCGATCCGGACGTGAACAGATATTTGGCGTGCGTGTCGCCTTCGATGGTCTCGACCTGCGCATCCATGGACGTGCGCACCGGTGTCTGAAAGAGATCCGCGATCTGCAGATCGGTGTCAGACGTAGGATCGAATGCGCAGATGATTTTTGCCTCCAAGCCGCCGACGCCATGCAAGGCCTTCAGCGCTCGGGCGAACTGCGTTCCGCTCTGCACGAACAACACAGCCGGCTTGAGAAGCCGCGCCATCTCGATCAGCTTCGCGTGATCTTCGCTGAGCAGCGAATAGGCCGGCGTAATCGGCGCGATCGGCATTTTCGCCTGCATGGCGGCAAGAGAGAGCGCGGCGAGCTCGAGAGAATTGCCGCTGAGCGCCATGATTGTGCGGCCGGGGAGGCCGAGGTCGAGCAGCGCCTGCGTCAGCGCGTCGATGCGATGCAGGGCTTGGCCGTACGACACTTTCTCCCAGGCGCGCTCAGGACCGCGACGCTGCGCGATCCACATCGTCTCGGAATTGGCCCTGGCAATGTCGCGAAACATCGCCGGTACGCTCTTGGGCGCAGGCGCGAGGGCCGTGCGGGTGCGAACGAGCAGAACGCCATCCGCGCGCCGCTCGAGATCCACATCGCGCGGAAGAAACGGAACAGGCAGGAAGTCGGCGCGGGCGTATGTCATTGATGTCGTGTCCGAGCCCTGTACGAGGGCGATCAACGCGCGCCGCGCGCAAAAGCGTTGCGCAGCGCACGTAAGCTACGGTGATTGTGCAGCGCAGCGGCGCGACTAGAAGAGCAGCCTCATCGATCTTTCCTCCCATAATTGCCCTTTATCGCAGGGTTCCTGATATGCTATGTCAGGAACCCTGAGACTGTCAATCAGGTCCAGAGCCGGGAGAGACGATGAAGAGCCCCTTCTACAACAGCGACCATGAAGCCTTCCGGCAGACGGTGAAGCGGTTCGTAGAGAAAGAGATCGAGCCTTACGCCTCGAAGTGGGACGAGGAAGGGGGATTTCCGCGGGATCTCTATCGCAAGGCCGCCGAAGCCGGCCTCCTCCAGCTCAATTTTCCGGAGGAGTACGGCGGCGTAATGGTCGACCGTCTGTTTCCGATCATCCTTGTGCAGGAGATGGCGAGAGCCGCGTCCGGAGGCGTTTCCGCCTCGCTGGCCAGCCATTTCCTCGCGCTGCCGCCAATTGCAAAGCACGGTTCGGAAAGCGTGAAACGAAAGGTTCTCCCCGCGGTCCTGTCGGGTGAAGCGATAGCCGCCTTGGCGATAACGGAGCCGGGAGGCGGTTCCGACGTCGCGCAATTGCGAACGCGCGCGCGCCGGGATGGCGACCATTACATTGTCGACGGGGAAAAAACTTTCATCTCGTCAGGCATACGAGCCGACTATCTTACCGTCGCTGTCCGGACCGGCGGGCCCGGCATGAGCGGCATATCTCTCTTGGTGATCGAGGGCGACACGCCCGGCCTGACGCGCACGCCGCTGAAGAAGATGGGCTGGCTCGCCTCCGACACGGCGACGCTGCATTTCGACGGATGCCGTGTGCCAATCGAGAACCTGATCGGCGATGAGAACGGCGGCTTCAGGCCGATCGCCGTAAACTTCAACGACGAGCGGCTCAACATG
This sequence comes from Rhodoblastus sp., assembly GCA_047605445.1. Taxonomy (GTDB): domain Bacteria; phylum Pseudomonadota; class Alphaproteobacteria; order Rhizobiales; family Beijerinckiaceae; genus JAJXWB01. The sequence goes on along the minus strand of JASGFP010000007.1, from coordinate 16,822 downwards.
GCCGCCGGAGCGATCGCGACCGCTCAGGTGGCGAACGAGGAGGCGCTCGCCTGGGCGCAGATCCGGCACGCATTCGGAAAGCGGATCCTCGACCATCAGGTGATTAGGCACAAGCTCGTCGACATGTTCCAGAGAGTAGCGGCGTCGCAGTCATATCTGGAGATGACAGCGTGGCGCATGGATCAGGGCTGCGACGTCATCGCCGATCTCTGCATGTTGAAGAACCAGGCAAGTCAGACACTCGCCTATTGCGCCTCGGAGGCGGCGCAGATCCTTGGCGGCGCCAGCTTCCTGCGCGGCGCGAAGGTCGAGCGAATCTACCGCGAAGTGAAGGTCAATTCGATCGCCGGCGGCACGGAAGAGATCATGAAGGAACTCGCCTCGCGTCAGATGGGCTGGTGAATGGGGCGGCGCCTGTCCGAGGCCGGGTCGAACAAGCCGGGCAAGATACAAGAAGGCGAGCATCGACGCCTCGCCGGGAACGAGGAGGAAGGAATGCCGAAGCTTTCAAACGAGCCCTGGCTCATCATGGCGGGCAATGTGGGCGAGCCTGTCTCGTTCGGATTTTCGCACGGATACGAACGGCGCTGCGTGCCCATCCTGCCCGGCAACCGCTTTCACGGCCGGCTATCCGGCACCGGATTGGGCGGGACCGACTGGCAGCGCATCTGGCCGGACGGGACGACAGAAATAGAAGCGCACTATGCAGCGAGGACCGACGAGGGCGATTTGATGGAGGTTGTCTCGAAGGGAATTCGCTCGGGTCCGAAAGACGCCATGGAAGCGCTTCGGCTTGGGCAGCGGGTCGATCCGGGGCTGATCTATTTCCGAACGATGATGCAGATCACGAGCGATTCCGAACGTCTCGCCGAATTCACGCGTCGACTGTTCATCGGCGTCGGCCGTCGCGAACCGACGAAAGTCTTCATGGACGTCTACGCCGTCGAATAGGCGCCTGCATCAGATAACCAACGACCAAAAAAAATCGTACGGAGGAGGAAACAAATGGGGAAAGGCATACTGGCGGCGGCGCTCGCCGGCATTCTTGTCGCTTCGCCCGGCATCGGCCAGACGAAATATGCGCAAGGCGTGTCGGACTCGGAAATCAAGATCGGGCAGACGGTTCCCTACAGCGGACCCGCATCGGCCTTCGCCATCATCGGCAAGACGCACGCGGCGTACTTCAAGATGGTCAATGACAATGGCGGCATCAACGGCCGCAAGGTCAACCTCATCTCGCTGGACGACGCATTTTCTCCACCCAAGACGGTGGAAGCGACCCGTCGATTGGTTGAGCAGGACAATGTCTGGTTCACCTTCGGCTCCATCGGCACCGCGGCGCAATCGGCCGTGCAGAAATATCTCGCCGGAAAACGCGTGCCGCAGCTGTTTCTCTCTGGCGCGTCAAAGTGGAACAATCCCTCTGAGTTCCCCCTGTCGATGCCGATCGCCGCTCTCTACACCACCGAAGGCGAGATCTACGGGAAATACATCGTCAGCGCATATCCCCAGGCCAAAGTCGGCGTGCTTTATCAGAACGACGATTTCGGCAAGGACTTCGTGGCCGGTCTTAAGAAGGGGCTCGGCGCGCGGGCGCAAACCATGATCGTGAAGGAGGCGCCATTCGAGCTCGCCGAGCCGACACTCGACCAGCAGGTGCTGTCCCTGCGCCAGGGCGGGGCCGACGTTCTCGTCGACATCAGCGTCGGCAAGCAGACGGCGCAGGTCATTCGGAAGCTGGCCGATCTCGCCTGGAAACCGACCCACTTCGTCGTTTCGACATCGATCGGCAAACCCATCCTCGAGGCCGCGGGCGTGCCGAATGCAATCGGCATCATCTCAGCCACGCCCTACAAGCTGATCGGCGGCGGCGCCTTCGCGGACGACGCGGAGGTCTTGGCCTACAAGGCTTTCATGACGAAATACATGCCCGGGGAGGTTCAGGACAACGAGATCGGCTTCATCGCCTATTCCTGGGCCAAATTCCTTCACGACATCATCAAGAGCATGGGCAACGACCTCACGGTGGATTCGTTGATGGCGCGCTTCACCAACCTGAAGAATGCCCCGTCCGTGGCTTTGCTGCCGGGGATCAGCTATACGACCACGCCGACCGACTACGCGCCGGTCAAACGGCTGCGGCTCCAGCGATTCAACGGGACCGGCTGGGACGCCATTCAGCTTGTCGGCGCAGATTGATCGATGAAGAAGTCCGTCCGTGAATGCAGCGGACGGACATCAACACATGCTTCACGCGCTCGCCATCCCTCTATTTCACGACGACGCAGGAATCGAAATCGACGAATGCCCCACGGTGAAAGACCAGCGGCGTCGGGCTGTTGTCCGGCGTAGCAATGTGGACGACGCGACCGATGAAAATGTCGTGGTCGCCTGCCTCGACGGTATCGTGTCTCCAACATTCGAGGCGGACAGCGCAATCATTCAGCAAGGGCGCGCCGGTCCCTCCAGCCGAAACATCGAGTCCGTGGAAACGCTCGTTGACCGGAGACGCGAAGCGCTTGGCCAGCAAAACGTGAACTTGGGCCAGAACATGCACGGCAAAGCCCGGCGCCGCCAGGAAATGCGGGCGGTTCGCCGAGCTTCTGGCTAGGCTCCATAGCACCAGCGGCGGATCGAGCGATACGGAGGCGAAGCTGTTGACGGTGAGCCCGATTGCCTGCCCTTGCAACCCACGCGTCGTCACGATCGCGACGCCGGTCGCAAACAAGCCCACCGCGTTGCGGAAGGCGCGGGGATCGATCGCGACCTCTCCGTGAACCGACGCATTCATCCGGTTCGCTCAGGCTGGTAGGCCGGTAACGGGAAGCCCCATCATGCCCGCGACCAGATTGTTCGCATGCAGCTGGAAGTGGTTGGTGAAGTGCGAGCGAACAGCGAGAATGTCGTTAAGCTGCCGCCCGAACGGGAATGCCTGGAAGATCGCCGAGCCGCCGAACACGCGATACAGTTCCGATGCGGCGTCAGCGCAACGCTTGGGACCAAAACTGCCCTGGAAACGGAACATTCTGCGTTCGTCCCAACGCTCCACGTTTCCGTCCACGATCCAGTCGTCCAGTTTCGCGAAACTGCGGTGCAGCGCCGACTTGATGTCGTCGACCGTAAGCAGGCCCTGCGCGATCGCGAGCGTGACGCCGGGGTCTTCCGCGACCTTCGCCCCGATCCCGGACGTACGGTTGCGGCTCGCATCGATGAAGTGATCGATCATGCCCTTCAGCGCGCCGACCGGCACGACGCTGGACGTCGCGCGCCCGAACATCTGCCAATAGGGATATTTGTATAGCGCTCCCGTGTTGGCCTCCAGGCCCGGCGCGGTGCCGTCCTGCAATTGCGAAAAGCGCAGGACACGGTGGTCGGGAACGAAAGCGTCCTTCACCACGATGTCGTGGCTTCCGGTCGCCCGCAAGCCATGGACATTCCAGTTCTCCACGATCGCGTAATCATTCTTCGGCAGCAGCAGCGCCGCCCAGCGGTCTCCTATGAACGGCGCGACGACTCCCTGCTCGTCCGGCAGATTGGCGCCGAGAAAGGTCCAGTCGCACTGGTGGCATCCGCTGGAAAAGCGCCATGTTCCAGACAACAGGTAGCCGCCGTCGACGCGCTTCGTCACGCCCATTGGCGCGTAGGGAGAGCCGATGAGCGCCTTGGGCGTGTCTCCCCAGACTTCCGTCTGCGCGCGTTCGTCGAACAGCGCGAGATGGAAGCTGTGGACGCCCACGACGCCTGCAACCCATCCGACAGAGGCGTCGCCCTCCGCGAGCGTCATGACGGCCTCGAAAATCTCGCTCGGGTGATTTTCGCCGCCGCCCCATCGGGCAGGCTGGAAGGCCCTGAAAATGCCGACGTCGTGGAGGTCCTCGACCGTCTCGTCGAGGAGGCGCGATTGCGACCACTGCTTGTCCGCCCGCTTCCGCAACGTCGGAACGAGATCCCGTGCTTTGCGCACCAGCGCCGAATCGCTGAAATCGCCGATGAGATAGCGGCTCTTCATCCTGCTGCGCTCCGACCTTCATTGTTGATGCGGCAAAGTCGCTTGGCGGCGAGACGGAGAGCAAACTATCATTTCTCATGGACAGCATGACTTTTCGTCACGCTGCAACGCACAGCAATTTCGCGCTGCAGCGCCATGATCATGCCGGGGCGAACGTCAGGACTTCCGATGTTTTCGATCGATCGCGCGCGCCTTCCATCCACGGCGAGCCTCACCGCCTTCGAGGCCGCCGCGCGTCTTGGCAGCTTCACTGAAGCCGCCCGCGAGCTCGCACTGACGCAAGGCGCCATCAGTCGTCAGGTCAAGTCGCTCGAGGAACACCTGCAGGTCCGCCTGTTCGAACGTTCGGCGCAGCGCGTCGCGCTGACCGAGACGGGACGCGCGGTCGCAATCCAGGTGCGCAGTCTTCTCGACCAGTTGCAGATCGCCTTGCAGGAAATCGCCATGGGTCGTCCGGCGCCGCTCGTTCTGGGCGTGCTGCCAACGCTGGCGACCCGCTGGCTCATTCCCAAAATGCCAACCTTTGTCGCAGCGCATCCAAACATCGCCATCGAGCTCGTCACGTACAGGCGCGAGTTTGAACCCATTCCGACGAATTTCGACGCAGTGCTCACCTTGGGGACGCAGGATTCCGCCGACATCGTGTCTCACAAGATCGGCGATGAGGATTTCGTCGCCTTTGCCACACCTCACGTGATCGAGCAGTTAGGGCTCAAGTCCGCCGCCGACCTCAAGGATGCGACGCTGCTTCTGGAGACGACGCGGCCGGAGATCTGGAAAAAATGGCTCTACGCCAACGGCGCGGAAGCGCGCGCACACACCAGTATTATGCGCTTCAACCATTTCGACATGGTGATCAGCGCCGCGCGGCGGCATCTCGGCGTCGGCCTCGCCCCACGCCTTCTGATCGAGGAGGCGGTCCAGCACGGCGAACTGCGCGAACTTGACGCCGACCCGCTAGCAATCGGCACCGCATACTTCTTCAGCTACCCCGTTCAAAAGGCGACGTATCCGCCCCTGCTTATCTTCAGAAACTGGCTCCTCGGGGTGCTGGAAGAACGATAAAACACAGCGGCTGCAAACGTCCTGCCGATCATCGGGCGGATCCGCGGCGCGGGCGTCCGTTCGCTCCGGAAGCGCCCTTGGAAACCCTGGTCGTTTTGATCGTATAATGTCGCACTGCGGATGTGCGACGTTGGCGGCGGGGGCTTGCGTGCGTTTCGATGAGATCTGGCGTTGGAAGGAGCGTCGGCCGCGGCTGTTCGAGGTCGCCGTATCAGTTCTGCTCGGCCTCGCTATCGAAATCGCGCTGACGGTCGCGCAGCCGCCGGCGTTGTCCATCGTGCGCAAGACGGCCGACGAGACGGCCGACCGGATGATCCGGCTCGCAGATCGCATCGGGCCGCGCCCAGTCGAAGCGCCGCCGGTCGTTCTTGTCGATATCGACGACCGCAGTTGGCGGGACTGGGGCGCCCCGGTCGTCGCGCCGCGCGACCGGCTCGCGGAGATTGTCGACAAGCTCGCCGTTTCCGGCCCGCTCGCGGTCGTGCTCGACGTCGACCTGTCCTATCCCGACGCGCCGGCCAGGGAAGCGCGGCTGCGCGAGTCGCTCGAGAAATATCCGAAGGACGGCGCGCCGCTGCTGCTCGTGCGCGCGCTGCAGCGGTCGCCGCTGGGGGCCAAGGCGCCGCCGGAGCAGCGCGCGACGGTCTATGACGCCGCGGTCGCCGACAAGCCCAACATCGTCTTCGCCGCGCCCCTGTTCGAGCGGGACAGCGACGGAAGCGTGCGGCGCTGGCGATTGTTCATGCAGACCTGCAGGGAGGGAAAGCCGGCCGTTCTGCCGGCGACGCAGGTCGCGGCGGCCGTTCTGGCGCGCCAGGCGTTAGCGAAGGGCGCGCCGGTCTCCCCGCAGGCGGTCTGGGGCGACATGACGAGTCGGCTCGCCGCCTTCAATTCGGACAATTGTGCGACGACTCGGCCGATCGAACACGGGACTGTGGCCGAAGCAACCCGTCTCGCGCGGCCGATCGAGGTCGAGCGGACGGACGCCAGCACGCGCGTGCTCTATCGCGTCGCCTGGAAGGACGGCGCGTCGGCGTTGGGACCGGCGGTGGATTTTCAGGGCGCGCAGACGCCGCTCGTTTCCGTGCGGCCGGCCGCGCTCGTCGCCTCGCCCGCCGCACAGGCGCCGATACCGGGCGTGGCCGGGCGCATCGTCATCGTCGGCGGCAGTTTCGCCGACAGCGGCGACTGGCACACGACGCCGCTCGGCAAGATGCCCGGCGCGCTCGTGCTGGCCAACGCCATCGTGGCCATGACCGTCAACGGCACGCCGACCGAGCCGGATTTCGTGCAGCGCGCGGCGATCTCGCTGGCGATCATCCTCTGCGCCGCGATCGCCGCCGCCTGGCTGCGGCCGCTGATCGCTGGCGCCGTCACGGCCTTGTTCGTTCTGGCGATCCTGCTGCTGTCGCTGCGCAGCTTTCAGTCCGGAATCGTAATCGACCTCGCGGTGCCGGCTGTCGGCGCCGCCGTCCACGATCTGATCGAGCATGGCCTGAGCGCCCTGCGCGAGCTTCGCAGGCAGGGCTTCGGGTGGTTTCTGAAAAAAACGGACTCGAAACATGAAACCGCGTCGCCTACATCCGAAATCAACACGGAGGAAGGGCATCCGACATGAAGCGGCTGGTACCTATGCTCGGCCTTGCTCTTGCAACTCCGGCGGCCGCGCAGCCCGTCGAGATCGGCTATGTCGAGAGCTTCGACCGCTCGCCCGACCTGTATTCGATCCAGCGGGGCGACAAAACGAACCCGGTCGCCGTGCTCGCGCCGATCTACGCCGGGGACCGGATCAAGGTCGCCGATCCAACCGCAGCGATCCGCCTGCGGCTCGTCGACAGGCCCGACCTCGTCATCGTCTCGCAGGCCAACCAAGCCGCGCCGATCGAGGCGGCGGCGCCCAGGACGCATTTCGTCACGCCGCTGTTCGAATGGGTCGGACGCACGATCAATGTGTTCGACAAGGAGGAGCGCGAGATCGTCGCCGCCAACATTCGTGGCGGCGGCGGCGATCTGGCCGCGCCCGCGCTCGCAAAGCCGCAGATCCTCGCCGCCGGCTCGCAATCGCTCGCCATCGGCTGGACCGGCCCGAAGCAGGTCGCCATCCGCCTGACGGACATGCGCGGCAAGGAGATCGTCGCCACGCGCGGAACGGGCGGCCTCTGGACCAGCCCGCCCGTCAATCTCGAACCGGGCCGCTACGCGCTGGAACTGCGCGACGGCGACAAGACGATTTCCCAGAGCGTGCAGGTCGTCGCCGCGGCCGAAGCGCCACGACCTGCGACCGACGCGACGACGGCGTTGACGCCGGAACTGCGCGCGACTGCGGCCGCCGCGTGGCTCGCCGCCCGCGACGAGCATTTCATGCTCGCCGCCCTGCAACGCGTCGCGCCCTACGCGCGCGCCAACGGACCGGGACGGCTTCTGACTCGCGCGCTGGTGGCGGGCCGCCGGCCGAAGGAAGCGCCGCCGACCTGACGACTCAATGTGCGCGGCCGGCCTCGCCGGCGACGGCGAAAGGCGCCCATACAGAAGGATGCGCATAGGCGAGGGAGGGATCGTCGATCAGCGAAACCATCGCGCGGCGCACGGCCTCCGCCTTGCCGACGTCGGGCTGTCGGGCCAGCAGATCGAACGCGCGCGTCGTGAGGAGCACGGCGGCGTCCGACCGCACCGGCCAGTGCGAGGCGAGCAGCGTGCGCGCCCCGGCGTAGAAGAAGGCGCTGGCGAGACCTGACATGGATTCGCCGCCGAGCCGCGCGCCGGCGGCGGTGTTGCAGGCCGAGAGCACGACCCAGTCGGCGTTGAGTTTCAGTCCGGCGATTTCGCTCGCGCGCAGCAGGCCGTCGTCGTTGGGCTTGAACGTGTCGGGCGGCGTCAGCACGAGCGCCGGTTCGGCCCCGCCGGCTTCGCCGATCTCGCCGGCGAGCAGGCCGTGAGTAGCGAAGTGCAGCACACGGTAGCGGTCGAGCGGCGTGGCGCGCAGCGTAGCGAGCGTCGCGTCGGCGCCGATGTGGATGGCGGCTGGCGGGGCGCGCAGGCTTTGGCCGACGCAACGTAGTTCGACCGCGGTCTCCGGCAGCGGACAGAGCGCGCGCACGGCGTCGAGGTCGGCGAGACCGGTCGCGCCGCGTCGCGCGAGCCTCAGCGACGTCGATCCGCGCGAGGCCATGAGCCCCGGCTTTCCGACGCCATCGCCCGGACATTGCTGCTGCGCCTCGGCCATCGGGCAATCGATCGAGCCCGCGAGTTTCGGATCGCCGAAGCCGACGAACGGCTCGGGCGCCGCGGCAGCTGCCGCGCGGACATTGCGGCGCAGGCTCGAGGCCGCGGGCAGCACGATGAGCGCATTGGAGCGGGCGAGCCATGCGGCCTTCTGCAGATCGGCGGGCTTCGCCCCGTCGCCCTGCGCGGGCGCCGTCAGCAGCATCTGCAACGGCAGGCTCGCCAGCGGATCGGGCGCGACGACATAGAGCGTCTTGCCCGACAGGCGCGGCGCGAGATCGCCGAACAGGGTGGCGAACAGCTTGTAGGCGGCGTCGGTCGAAAACGGCAGAGGATCGTCCTTCGTCGGCGCGCGCACGAGTTTCGCGCAGGTCGCGCGCGCCGCCTCCTTGTCCCACTGGCCGGCGTCGAGCCCGCAGCGCAGTGTTTGCGTCATGGTGGCGAGCGCAGTCGCGCCCGTTGCGTCCGAGCGCCATCCGACGCCGCCGGAATCCACGACGAAGGTAAAGGCGTCTTCGCCGTTGCTGCCGCCGAACGCCGCGAAGAGAACGAGAACTTCGTCCTTGCCGAGCGCCGCGCGGGCCTGCGCGAGATTGAGCGGCGCGGGCTCGGCGAGCGCGGCGTAGTCGGGGAAGGATTTGGCAATCTCGGCGTCGATCGAGCCGATGTCCGCCTGCAAGCTGTCGAGCGCTGCGCGCGCGGCTTTCTCCAATGCCGGGTCTCGCGCCCTGGCGGGCGCGGCGAGGCTCGCGGTGTACGATTTTTCAACCTCCAGCCATTGCCGTGCGGCGTCCTGCCGGCGGCGGATGAGACCGGACAACGGCCCGTCGCCGGCGGCAAGTCGCGCCGAGGCGAGCGCGAACGCTTGCGCCGCGACGCCGCGATGCACGCGCTGGGCCGCCACGAAGGCTTCATCAGCGAGCGCGTCGGCCTGTTTCGGATCGACGTCGGCGAGGCCGCGCGCGGCGCGCATCAGGCCGAGGATCGTCCGGCTGACCTCGCGCTCGTCGACGGCCGCGCCGCGCGATTGCGCGCCGCGCACCTCGATGTCGCGCTGTCGCAGATAGAGCGCGAGCGCCGGCCGGAAGAAGGCGAGCGCGTCGGAAAAATTGCGGCGACCGAGTTCGATCCAGGCGAGGCTGTTGCCGGCGTGCGCGGTCTTCAGCGCCATATCGCCGTAGCGCGCGCGCGTCGCGAGGAAGGCGCGCTGCATCAGCGGCAGCGCCTCGTCGTAGCGTTGCAACTGCCCGAGCAGCACGCCGGCGTTGGACACGCCGAGCAAGGTGTTGGGATGGTCCGGCCCGTAGACCTGCGTATTGAGATCCATCGCACGTTTGAAGGCGGCGAGCGCTTCGTTCGGGCGGCCTGTATATTGATAGACGGCCCCGAGATTGAGCGTGGCCGCCGCCACGCCACTTTTTCCACGGGCGCCAAGCCGTGCGTAGATGGGAACGATGCGGTCAAGGATCGGCTCCGCCTTGGCGTACTGGCCTGTGCGCAGATAGAAGATCGCCAGCGTGTTGAGCATGTCGGCGGTCGCCGGGTTCGATTTGCCGGCGTCGGCCTCCGTCACCTCCACGGCCTTCTTCAGATAGACTTCCGCCTCGCCCCAGCGCGCCTGCCGCATGTAGAGTTCGCCGAGAGTCGCATAGGGCTGCCACGCATTGTAGGACGCCACGCCGTGGCGCGCCTCCACGGCGACGATCACTTGCTTGAGAAGCGTTTCGGCCTGATTGAAGGCGCCTGCGCGCACCAGCATCTGGCCGCGCGCCGCGGCCAGGATCAACGCGCGGTCCTGCGAATTGCGATCGGAGGTGGCGCGGTTCATCGCCTCCGCCTGAGATATGAGCCGCTCCGCCTCGTCCAGCTTGCCGGCTTCGATGAGATCGAAGATCCGATACATCGCGGCCTTCAGATCGCCTTGCGAATTGCGGATGAGCTGCGTCGCCGCCTCATGGCCGGACGGCGGCTGGCGGACTGGCTGGGCGGCGGCCAGCGCGTCGCCGCCGACGATCTCCGCGAGCAGCGCCATGCCCAACGCGGCGGCCATGTAGCAACGAGCCATGCGGGCCCCCCCAAGTACAGCCGGTCGAACGCGAAGGTCGCCCACAGGGCGTCGGCTTCTCTCGCTCGGGCGACGGCTAGTGTGACGAGGCTTCGTCGCGATTCCAAGACGGCTGCCGTAGAGCGAGGAACTCAGCTTACGACCAAACACCCCGCGCGCGTAGTGATCCGCAGGATCGACGGGGGCATTCTTCTGTCGTGACATATGCCCCTCCGTTGAGGGACCTCACGAAGGTTGACCTTTATCGTTGGCGCCGGGAGTTCGCTGGCTTGCGCCGACATCGGCGGCGCGCTCTAGCGCGGCGGCGCGACGTTCGACTCGACGTCGTTTTCGACGCGCAGACGACCGGGTCGCGCCGCCGAAGGCGTTCTGCGCGAGCGCCGCGCCGACATTCGTCGCCCAGCAAAGCGCTGAGGCTCGAACGCCGCCGCGCGGCGCCAGCGATCTGTCAATATTTGGCGACGACCGGCGTCGCGCCGAACCCGCCGAGCTTCCAGTTGAGGCCGACGCGCGCGGTCGAAACGCCGACGCCGCGGACCTGCAGCGACTGCGTCATCGGGCCTGCGGCGAAGGCGGGCACGTTGATCGAGCCGCCGCCGCCGACCGGCACGCCGGCATAGCGCGCATAGAGGAATTCGCTGCGCAGGCTCAGGCGGTCATTGATCGGATATTCGCCGCCGAAGCCAGCGGTCCAGCCGAGCTTCACGTCGGAGGCATGGCCGTCCACCAGGCCGACCAGCGGGAAGAAGTTGTTGCCGCTTGTCCAGCTGACGCGGCCGCTCAGCCCGGCATAGGCCAGACCGCCCGTCACATAGGTCAGGACGCCGTTGCCCATGGCGTAGCCGAGGCGCAGACGCGTCGAACCGCTCCAGTCGAGGCCGTAGCGGATCGACCCGACGAGCCCCTGTGCGAAGCCGGGCTGGAAGTCTCCGAAGGAAGCCTCGCCGCGTGTTTTCGCGCCGCCCCATTGCAGATCGGTTTCGAGGCCGGCGACCAGATGATTGGCGAATTCGTAATTGTAGCCGGCCTGGCCGCCGATCGAAAAGCCGGTCATGCCGAGCTTGGTGTGAATGCCCTGCGCCTCGAACCCGCCCAACGTCGGCTGGAACTGGTTGAGCTGCGATTCGAGCACGCCCCCGCCATAGCCGCCATTCAGGCCGATATAGAAGCCGGTCCAGACCGGGCGCGGGCCCGCGACGTCGGCGAACAGGCCGAGCGGGCCGCCGCCGGTGGAGGCGACGACCGGCGCGCCGAACTTGTAGTTGAAGCCCGAGCGCAGCGTGTGGACGCCGACCGTATGCGACTCCATAGGGCCGGAGCCCGAGGCGCCGAAAGCCGGATTGTGCAGCGTCGGCAGCACATAGGACGCGCCGCCGTACTGGGCGTAGAGATATTCGGTCTTGAAGGTCAGATTGCCGCCGAGCGCATATTCGAAGCCCGCGCCGAGCGTCCAGCCGAGCTTCACGGACGAGCCCGCGCCATTGACGATCGACGTGTTGCCGATGACGAAAGCATCAGTGGACCATCTGGTGTCGCCCGCAATGGCGGCATAGGCGAGACCGCCTGTGACATAGGGCAGGAAGCGCGGCGTGACGGCGTAGCCGAGGCGCAGCCGCGTCGATCCCTGCCAGTCGAGCCCGAACCGGGCCTGGCCCGAGACCGTGTTGAAGAAGCCCGGGACGATGTCGACATAATCGGCCCTGGCCCGCTTGCGCAGGACGCCGAACGAGAAATCCGTCTCGACGCCGACCACCACGCCGCCCGGCATCTGCCAGTTGTAGCCGGCCTGTGCGCCGATGAAGAGGTCGCCGAAGGGCAGGCGCGTGTTCATCTTCTGGAATTCCGGCGCGCCGGCGCCGGCTGGGGCGAAGAACGAGCGCGTGGACGACACGTCGCCGGCCGACGTGCCGGTGTGCAGGCCGATGTAGAAGCCGGTCCAGGTCAGAAGCGGCGGCGCCGCGAAGGGAACGGATTTGCGGGAGGGCAGATCGGCGGCGAACACGGGCGAAGCCGCGACGATGGCCAGACTTGCGACCCCGGCCATAAAACGCGTCTGACGACGCCTCTGCAAAACCCTCGACATGTACGCACCCCCGGTTGATCTGCCGCGGCTAATGAATTGCCTCACTCTCCCGGCTGCATCAAGCTCAAATAACTCACAGAGCTATATAATGGGGCGGGTGTAGCCATTTGGCCACATGGCTTCCGCGCGGTCGGCCAGGCGGGGCGTGGCGATTTCTTCCTCGCGCCCTGCGCCAAAATGTGGTCAACACCACATCGACGCTGCCGGCCAGACGAGCGGACGAACAAGCGACAAATGTCGCGCGAGGCCAGATCGTGACCAGAATTGCCACAGGCCCGCTTGCGCGTCTGGTCGACCAGCTCGCCCGCGCGCTCCATTCGCAAGGACACAACGGCGGCCTGTTTCCCGCACAATGGACGGCCCTGCGTTATTTCCGCGACGCCGCGCCGCCCCACAACACCACGATTGCGCTCGCGCGCTATCAGGGCATGGCGTTCGGACCGACATCGCGCACCGTGCGGACGCTCGTCGACAAGCGCCTGCTGCGCAAGACCGGCTCAGCCGGGCGCGGCCGGCTCGAGGGCGTCGAACTGACCGAAATGGGCCGCGCGCTCCTCGCCGCGGATCCATTGCTGGTCGTTCAGCACGCGCTCTCCGGCCTTCCGCCGAAAGAGGTCGAATCGCTGGCTATCGCCTGCGAGGCGATCTTAAGCGCGGTGCAGTCGGCGAAGCTGCAGGACGGCGACAACGCGGGTTGAAAGAGTCGGCCGGCCCGCCGCGCTCCTACGCCAGCTTGCGGATCAGCGCGCGTTCGTCGAACGGCTTGATGAACGTTTCCTCCGCGCCCCAGACCTCCGCGATGGCCGAAGCCGTCTCGGTCGTCAGGCGCGGACCTCCCCCGGTCATGGCGAAAATGCGGAGGGCGCGTTTGCCGCGCAGCCTCTTGATGAGCTCGAGGCCATCCATCCCCGGCATCCAGAGATCTGTGACCACCGCGTCGAAATCCTCGCGCATCGCCAGCTCCAGCGCCGTATCGCCGCGCTCGGCGAGCGTCACGGAATGCCCGGCCGATTCGAGCGCGCCCCCGATCGATTCGCGGACGGCGGCGACATCGTCAATCACGAGAATGCGCATCGAGAAGCTCCCCCTGAGGCTTCGACAGCTGATCCGGAATGGCGATCGCGATCGTCGCGCCCGCGCCCGGCGACGAGCTTATCGAGATTTCACCGCGCCATTTGCGCACAATTTCGTAAACGACGAACAGACCGAGCCCGTGGCCTTCGCCGACCGGACGCGTGGTGAAAAACGGTTCGAGCGCCTTCTCCCGCACGACGTCGGTCATGCCGCGCCCATCGTCCGTCACGCTGAGCACGAACTGATTCCCGGCCGCATCGGCGGACCGCCGCAAGTCCAGGACGACGCGGCCTGATCCGCTCGTCGCATGCACCGCGTTCGAAACGAGGTTGGCGACCACCTGAAACACGTCCTGTTCGAGCAGGTCGGGACCGCGCGTTCCGTCCCCGGTCAACGAAAGCGACACGCCTGCCGGCGTGATGGCGCGGATCGCGGCCAGCGCACGTTCGAGAGAGGCCCGCAGCGGCTGCGGTCCGCGCGGATCGGCGACCGGCCGAACGCTCTGCAGAAGCGCGGCGACGATCTGCGCGGCGCGCTCTCCGGATTCGACGACGATCGTCAGCCAGCGCTGCGCGTCGGCGTCCGCCGGCGCGAGCCGGTCCATCGTGCGCCGCGCCAGATTGACGATGGGATGAAGCAGATTGTTGATCTCATGCGCGACGCCGCCGGCAAGCTGGCCTATCGCGGCGAGCTTCTGGTGCTGCGCGCGATATTCCCGCTCGTGCAACTCTTGCGTCATGTCCGAAAGCACGCCGCGATATCCGGCCGGTTGTCCCGACGGATCGCGCTGCGGCGTTCCGCGCAATTCGACGCTCCTCGCGCCCGCCGTCAGCAGCGCCCGCACGGGCGCGTCCGCGAGCGCGAGCGCGCTTTCGGGCGGCAGGTAAGGCTGCACTTGCGCGACAAGGTCGACGCCGGCCGAAAGGCCGAGCGTCGCGGCGGCCTTTCCGCTCGCGAAGGTCACGCGGCCCGAGGCGTCCGTCTCCCAGAAGCTGTCGGCGACAGACTCGGCAAAGCCGCGCAGCCGGTCTCCGGTTGCTGTCAGCGCCTGGCGCAGCGCCAGTTCGCGTCGGTTCATTTCAACGGATATCACGACGCCGAAGACGAGCAGGCAGAAACAGGTCGCCAGATAGGTGGCGTTCAGCGCGAGATAATTCGCGCCGAGCGCCGGAAAAAGATCGAAGGCGAGCCGCAGCACGCCTGCGGCGATCCCCGGCGACCAGCACAGGAGATAGAGGGCGGCGCGCCGCGGCGTGCGCGTCAGCATCGACAGGGCGGCGGCGAAGCCCGCCAGCAGCGTCGTCACGCCGAGGACAGGCGTCGCGCGCGGAAAGACGGCGTTCCATTGCGCGAGCGTGCTGGCCGCGTTGAGAAAGGAGGCTGCGAAGCAGACAATGGCGAGGACCTTGAGCGCCTTCGCGAAGAGCGGACGATGGGCGCCGATGTCGAGATAGATGCTCGTGAACGCAGCCCAGGCGGCAAATAGCCAGAACGTCGCGGCCGTCGAAATCACGCGCGAGAATTCGCGGGCGCCAGGCCATATGACCGTCTCGACGAAGGCGAGGTGCGCGAGAAGGTAGCAGAGGTAGGCGAACGAAAACGCGCCGAGCGTAAGAAGCGCACGGTCTCCCGCCGCCCAACCGGTGGCGATGAGATAGATCGCCAGCGACGCCAGCATGCCGGCCGCGACCGAGAATACGAAATTGCTGACGGCGTAGCTTCGCTCGAATTCCTGCTCGTTTTGCAGAAAGACAAGACCGCGCATCGACGAGGCCGTTCCGATGCGTATGTAGAGCGTTTTTCCCGAGATGGCGTCTCGTGACGCATGGATGGATGGGAATCGGGTCGCCGACGCGCGAATGTATGCGCCTCGTTGTTCGTCCCAAGTGAAGCGGATCCAGCCGTCGGCGCTGGGGGCGAATACGTGGAACGCGCGCACCCGCGTTTCGGGCGAGCACAAAACATAGGAGTTCGCGGAGGCTTCCAGCGTGGGCGCCTCGATTCGAAGCCACATGGCCGCATGCGGATCGCCGCGCGCGCCGAAATTCGCCGGCCGGCCATCGGACGATTGAAAAAGGGCAGGGTCGCCCGCCACTTGCTCGATCGTGAGCGCCCCGGTTCGATCGATCATCCGCGCAGCGCTGCTGCCAATCTCGACGGACGCGGCCCGGCAGGTCAGGGCGAACTGGCACAGAGCCGACAGCGCCGCCACGAGCAGCGATGCAAGCAACACGCCTCTACGGATAATGCGCATGCGCTTTCGATCCGTCCTGAATTCGATCCACCGCATTGTTCTCGTTGTCGGCGGAATGTCATGCGGGCCCGCGTTGCCAGACTAACCAGCCGATAAAGCCCGGCTCCGCTTCCGAAACGTAGCCCCATCATAGGCGACTACGATTGAACGATACAGTGAGCTATTACAAATTTATATTGTTTGAGCGTCTCGATATGTTTGGTGTCCGCTTCCCAGCCTGCCATGGCTCCGGCAAGCGCGCGACGTTGACGCTCTGTGAACTCGCGGTGAATGTCCGGAAGTCCAGGGATTGCGGCAGGGGCCCGGCAGTAGGGAATCAGCTGTCGGAAGGAACCCATATTCGGGCGTGTTGCTCTTGCCGACGAAGATGATGCTCGACGGCGCCGAGCGTCGGCCATGAGGTCTCCTTCGATCTCAGGAACGGCGCGACGGGCGGGCTCGTGTTCGAGCCGCCGGCCTTCGACCTGCACTGGGTCAACGAGAGCGACGGCCTCGTATAGCACACCGTCCATGTCGAGGGCTTTCGCGGGCCCTATCCGTTCTCGCTCGATCCCGCCTATCCCGGCGGGCTTTGATCGTCAGGCCGCGACTGCCGTCTTGGCCTTCTTGCCTTTCACCTTCTTGCCTGCCTTGGCGTCTGACTTCTTTGCAGCGCGCGCGATTTCGATCTGCTGTTCGGCCCACACGATCTCGCCGCTCGCCTGAAGCTCTTTCTGCTTAAGCCGCTCCGCCAGTTCCCCGATTACGGGAGCAGCGACGGCGTCCATGGCGCCGCACTTCTCGATGAGGCTTCGCGCGCGATCCTTGTCCTTCTCCGCGTTTTTGCGGAATTTCTCGATGATCTTGAGACTGCGCTGGGTGGCTCTCGCCATCTCTAGGACTCCTTGGCAATTCATATTTGAGCCAAATAATCAGCTAGAGAACGCGCCGCCAAGAGTTACGGCTTTTGTGACACTTATATGACGGAAAAGCATTAAGACCGTCGCAAAACTGTCATCTTCACGACGTCGCCCATGAGCAGGCGCTGGTTTGTCGCCACGAGGCCTGCGG
>JASGFP010000006.1:0-60930 GCA_047605445.1 Rhodoblastus sp. | reverse complement strand
CGAAAAGCCCGTAGCCCAGGCCCGGCAGAAGCTCGCCGCAGCGCCCCGCCCGCCTGTGCGGCCGGCCGCACTCGCCAGTTTCCCGCATACGACGCCCGCGCCGGGTTATGCCGCCCTGCCCGCGGATCGGCGCACGGCCGCCGCCGGCGGCCTGCAGATGCCCGGCTTCGGCCCGGCCAGCGCCGACGTGATGAAGCGGATCGGCGGCCTCGGCGCGACCATGCGCGAGTCCATCGGCTCGGTCGGCGCCTCGCTCGGCAAGCTGATGCGGATTTCGTCGCGATAGGAGCCCGGCTCCGCCCGTCAGCCGAACAGGAACCGCAGGACGCCGCGCCGCGGACGCGTAGCGGTCCGCAATTCCTCGATCGTGGTTTTCTTCGCGGGCGCCGGCGCCTGCGGTCGCACGCGGCCTTCGTCCTCGCCCGGACGCACGAAGCGAATGCCGAGGTTTTCGCCCTTGCGCCAGACGATTTCGCCGCGCGCCTCGTATTCGCCGAACCGGATCAGAAATTCGCGGGGAATCGCGGTCTCGGCAGGCGCCAGCAAGCGCGCGCCGTGGGGCGAAATGTCCCGGATCGAGACTTCCACCGACCGCCCTATCGTATCGTAGACGCGCGCACGCGCCTGCATCGGGGTCCGCACCCCGAGCCGGCGTCCATTCGTGCCGCTCATGCCGCCCATCCGTCGAACTCCGACAGGTTTTCAGGACGGCAAAATAGTTGACGCGGCTTAACAAGCCGTGAAAAGGCGGCGCGGGCAGAAAGACGAATTAATTGGATTTGTAATGGATTAGCTGTTTTTCGGCGGCATGGCCCGCGCCTTGAGATCGAAGGCCAGGTCGCCCGCCTCCTCCGGCGACAGAGCCGCGCCGGAAGCGATCAGGCGGCGGGCGACCATGTGGTCGGCGGCGCGGTTCACGGATTCTACGACGCGCAATCTCCCGCCGGAAAATCCAAAGACCGAGAAGCTGCGGCTTGCCGGGTCGCCCCGGGTGACGAAAGTGTCGCAGCCCATGTTGAGGCCGGCGATCTGCAGCTTCAGATCGCCCTGGTCTGACCAGAACCACGGCAGCGCGTCATAGTGCGCCGCCTTGCCGGTCAGCTTGCGCGCCACGACGCGCGCCTGGTCGGTCGCATTCTGCACCGACTCCAGCCGGAAGCGCCGGCCGGCGTAGACGTTGGGATGCGCGCAGCAATCGCCGATCGCCGAAACGTGCGGATCGGACGTCGTCAGGGCCTCGTCGACCACGATTCCGTTGTCGACGGCGAGGCCGGCGGCCGCGGCGAGCCGTTCGTCGGCGAGAATGCCGATGCCGATCAACACGAGATCGGCCGGCAGCCGGCGCCCGTCCGACAGATGCACGGCGCTCGCCCGGCCGTCTGCGCCCTCGATGGACGTGACGCCGGCGCCCAGATGCAGCTTCACCCCGAAGGCGCGATGCGCATCGGCGTAGAAGTCGGAAACCGTCTGGGACACCGCGCGCCCCATGACGCGCGGCGCGACCTCGACCACCTGGACGTCCGCGCCCTTGGCGGCGGCGGTGGCGGCGAATTCGAGACCGATGAAGCCGGCGCCGATGACGACGACGTGCCTCGCGTCTTCGAGCTTCGCCTTCAATTGCGCGGCGTCCCTGATGTCCCGCAGCGCCAGCACGCCGTCGAGTTCCGCGCCGGAAAAGGACGCGGGCCGCGCAATGGCGCCGGTCGCCAGAACGAGATGCCCGTAGGCAAGGGACGCGCCCGAGGCGAGCCGTGCGACCCGGCGGGCGCAATCGATCTCGGCGACGCTTTCGCCCAGCCGGAGGTCGATCTGCTTGTCGGCGTAATAGGCAGGGCCCCGCAGCACCAGAGATTCCGCAGTCGCCTCGCCCTTGATGAAGGCCTTCGACAAGGGCGGCCGCTGATAAGGCGCATTCGGATCGTCGGACACGAGAACGATGGGGCCGGCGTAACCTTCTTCACGCAGGGAGGCGGCCGCCTGTACGCCGCCGTGTCCTGCTCCGACGATGACGATCCCGTCCGATCCGCTCATATTCTTCCTCCCTGCCCGGCGTGCATGACACGGCGGGCCCTCCCCGTCGAGACGGCGCACTGTCGCCCTGCGCAGAATGGAAGTCTGCGACGGATTTTGGATCGACTCATGGGCGCCATGCCGCAACGCATTGGCCGCCGGCCTCGCAAACGGCTAGGCAAGGCCGGCTGGGAAAACACGCCGACATGCTGCAATCGTTCTGGATCATGCTCGCGGCCAAGATGACGACGACGGCGATCATCGTCGTCGCGGCCTCCAAGATCGTCGAGCGCGCCGGCCCGTTCCTGGGCGCGATGGTCGCCACGCTGCCGATCTCGGCAGGGCCGTCCTACATTTTCCTGGCTGCCGAGCATGGCGGCGCATTCATCCACGAAGCGGCGCTGACCAGTCTTGCAGTCAATGGCGTAACCTTCGGCTTCGGCGCCCTCTACGCTGTCCTTGCGCGAAAGCGGCCGCTGTGGATCGCGCTCGGCCTGTCTTTCGGCCTGTGGATCGTCGCGGCGCTCGCCGTCGTCAACACCCGCTGGACTGTCGGCTCTGCCGCGCTTCTGAATATCGCTATCTTCATCCCTGCCTATCTTGCGACTGTCGCCTGCCGGGCGACGCCGCCGGGCCGACCGCCTATGGCGCGGTGGTGGGACATTCCCTTCCGGGCCGCGCTCGTCATGGCGCTCGTCGGCTTCACCGTCGTTGTCGGCCGCTTTTTCGGTCCCGCCGCCGCGGGCGTCGCCGCACTCGTGCCGATCGTGATGTTCTCGCTCGCCATTATCCTTCAGCCGCGCATCGGCGGCGCGGGCGCAAGCGCGGTGCTCGCTCACGCTCTGCCGGGTCTCGTCGGCTTCGGTATCGCCGTGGCCGCCCTTCATTTGACGGTTCTGCCGCTCGGCGCGCCTCTCGCGCTCGCGCTTGCATTGGCGATCTGCGGCGGCTGGAATGCGAGCCTGGCCCTTCTGCGCCATATGCCGCAGCGCCGGCGCGCGACATTGACTTGCCAGGACGGCGGATCGACTCTCGGCTCAACGAGGAGCAAAGCGAATGAGCTCTGATGCGGCGCGTGACGAGGAAAGATTGACCGAAGCGGTCATCGCCCGCGTCGCGGACGCGCCCGACCCGCGCGTTCGCGAAACCCTGCAAGCCCTTGTCCGGCATCTGCACGCCTTCGTGCGCGAAGTGCGCCCGAGCGAAGGCGAATGGGCCAGCACGATCGATTTCCTGACGCGGACCGGACAGATGTGCGACGACCGTCGCCAGGAATTCATCCTGCTGTCGGATACGCTGGGCGTATCCATGCTGGTCGACCAGATCAATCACGCGCGCGGCAAGGCCAGCACCGAGACGACCGTACTCGGTCCATTCTATGTCGCCGATCCCCCGGTGTGCGCCCTTGGCGGCGACATCGCCCGGGGACTTCCCGGCGAGCCCCTGTTCGTCGAAGGCCAGGTGCGCGGGAACGACGGCGCCCCGCTCGCAGGAGCCGTCGTCGATGTCTGGCAGTCCGATGATCAGGGCCGCTACGATCTGCAATTCGACGATCCCAACCTTTTCTTCCTGCGCGGGCGGCTGAGGACGGACGAGGCCGGCCGCTACGCCTTCTGGTCGATCATGCCGAAAAGCTACCCCATTCCGAGCGACGGTCCGGTGGGCGCGCTGCTTGGCGCAGCAGGCCGCCATCCATTCAGGCCGGCGCACGTTCATTTTCGCATCGAGAGCGCGGGCCACGAGACGCTGGTTACGCACGTCTTCGTCGCGGGCGATGAATATCTGGGTTCCGACGTTGTTTTCGGCGTGAAGGATTCCCTTGTCGCCGACTTCGAGCGCCGCGAACAGACGCAACCGCTCGCTGGGCCTCCGATCGACAAGCCGCACCGATACCTGCGCTTCGATTTCATTCTGGAGGGGGCGAGGAAGGCGGCGGCCGCTGGCTGATCGCCGCCATTGCGCCATCCGACGCTGTTTGTATGCTCACGATATTGGCGAGGACCGCCGCAGGAAACGGGAGGGCGCGATGGCTCACGAAGCGACGACCGAGACGGCCGGCAAAATCGTCATCCGCAACATCGGCCTGATTCTGTCCGGCGCACTCGAGAAGCCGATCCTCGATGGCGACGCGATCGTCGCGGTCGACGGCAAGATTGCGGCCATCGGCCGCCTGAAAGATCTGGATACGAACGGCGCGCGCACCATCGTCGACGCAAACGGCGCGACGCTGGCGCCCGGCCTGATCGACAGCCATGTCCATCCCGTCGCCGGAGACTGGACGCCGCGCCAGAGCCAGCTCAACTGGATCGACTCCTCCATGCACGGGGGCGTCACCACGATGATCTCGGCAGGCGAGGTGCACACGCCAGGCCGCGCCCGCGACATTGTCGGCCTCAAGGCTATGGCGATCGCCGCGCAACGCGCCTACACGAACTTTCGGCCAGGCGGCGTCAAGCTGCACGCCGGCGCGCCGGTGATCGAGAATGGCATGGTGGAAAGCGATTTCGCCGAACTCGCCAGCGCCGGCGTGAAACTGCTCGGCGAGATCGGCCTCGGCGGCGTGAAGGACGGGCCAACCGGCCGCAAGATGGTGGAATGGGCGCGCAAGCACGGCATTCAATCGACCATTCACACGGGCGGCCCTTCGATTCCTGGCTCAGGTCTGATCGACAAGGACATCGTGCTCGAATGCGACGCTGACATCGTGGGCCACATCAACGGCGGCCACACTGCGTTGCCCGACGATCAGATCCGCTGCATCTGTGAAGGATGCAAGCGCGGCCTCGAACTGGTCCACAACGGCAACGAGCGCTCCGCGCTGTTCACGCTGCGCACGGCGCGCGAGATGAAGGAACTCGAGCGCGTCATCCTCGGCACGGACGGGCCCGCCGGCTCCGGCGTGCAGCCGCTGGGCATATTGCGCATGGTCTCTATGCTGTCTTCGCTGGGAGACGTGCCCGCCGAAATCGCTTTCTGTTTCGCCACGGGCAACACCGCGCGCATGCGCGGCCTCGATTGCGGCCTGGTCGAAGTCGGCCGATCCGCCGATTTTGTCCTCATGGACAAGGCGCAACATTCGCCGGCAAATTCGCTGCTCGAAAGCGTGCGCTTGGGCGATCTGCCCGGCGTCGGCATGGTCATCATCGACGGGCTGGTGCGCGCCGGCCGCAGCCGCAACACGCCGCCAGCCACGCGCATTCCCGAAATCGTCGCAGGTTGACCGCTATCTGATCCGCGCGAGCAGCCTGAGCAGCGTCTCGCTTTCCGCGGCGTCCAGCGAGGCCACGGTTTCCTCGGTAATCGCGGTCGCGATGGGCAGCGCGCGCCGCACAAAATCGCGGCCGCTGTCGGAAAGATCGATCGTCAGGCGGCGGCTGTCCGAGGGATCGGCGGAAACAACGACCAGATCGCGCGCAAGCAGACGATCGACCACGCCTTTGATCGTCGCAGCATCCATCGCAACATGGCGACCGAGAAGATTTTGCGAGCAGCCGCCGATCTCGTGAAGCTTGGCAAGGGTCGCCCATTGCGTCGGCGTAACGTCGTCGGGCATCAGGCGCGCGAATATCGCCGTGTGCCTTTGCTGGGCCTGGCGCAACAGGAAACCGACCTGCTGGTCGAGCGCATAGGCAGACGCGACTTGGCTTTGGCCAGCTTCAGGTTTCGGCTGCATGACGAAAGAATCGCTCATAGGTCTCTCACTGCCCTCGATCTTCACCATCCGCCCTCGTCTGCGCCTTGACAAGACGCAGGTCCGAACTGACTATTTGCATACGAACGTTGAAGCCTCGCTCAGGCTTCGCCGGAATGGCGGGTTCGCATGTTGCATCGTCCGCAATCGACAGCCGAAGCGCTCGAACTGCTCCGCCTGCCGGATGCGATGATACTGGCCGGCGGCACGGATATTTTCCCCGCGCATGTCGACCGCCCCGCGCCGAAGCGCTTGATAGACGTTTCGAGACTGGAGGATCTCCGCGGGATCTCCGTCAGCGGTGCGACCGTGCGGATCGGCGCTGCGACGACGTGGACGGAAATTGCTCGCGAAAATCTCCCGCCCGCCTTCGATATGCTGCGCCAGGCGGCGCTCGAAATCGGCGCCGTGCAGATCCAGAATCGCGGCACGATCGGCGGCAATCTCTGCAATGCCTCGCCTGCCGCCGACGGAGCGCCGCCACTGGTGGCGCTGAATGCGCGCGTGGAACTCGCCTCGTCCCGCGGTCTGCGTGTTCTGGCGCTGCGGGACTATCTGCAGGGCAATCGCCGCACCGAACGCGCGCCGGACGAGATATTGACGGCCATCATCGTCGATGACGTGGCAGGCGCGCGATCGACCTTCGTGAAGCTCGGCGCGCGCAAGCATCTCGTCATTTCCATCGTCATGGTCGCTGCGCTGATCGCGGTCGACGATTCAGGCGCAGTTTCACAGGCGCGGATCGCAGTCGGCGCGGCCTCCGCCGTTGCGCAGCGCCTTGCCGATCTCGAGCACAAGCTCATCGGGCGGTCGGCGGATGCGTCGATCGTCAAACTTGCGACGCCGGATGATCTTGGGGCGCTGAGCCCGATCGATGACATGCGTGCGACAGCGGGTTACCGGCGCGACGCGGCCCTGGAACTCGTGCGTCGCGCGCTCGCCGACCTGACGAAGACCGCACATGGATAGAGCGGCATCCTGCATTTCATTGAGGATCAACGGCGCGCCGGAATCCGTCGCCGCGACCGGCGTCGAACGTCTCTCGTCTGTATTGCGCGAACATCTCGGTCTGGTCGGAACCAAGATCGGCTGCGAGGCAGGCGATTGCGGCGCTTGCACGGTGCTCGTCGATGGCGCTCCGGTCTGCGCCTGTCTCGTCGCCGTCGGTCAGGTCGAGGGCGCATCCATCGTCACGATCGAAGGAGTCGCGCGCGAGACGTCGTCCGGGGCGCGTTTGCTGGACTCCTTCCACGCATGCGGCGCGGCCCAATGCGGCGTCTGCACGCCAGGCATGATTGTGTCGGCCGCCGCGCTGCTCGACGCGACGCCGCATCCGCGCGACGACGAGATCGAAGCCGCTCTGGCTGGCGTGTTGTGCCGCTGCACCGGCTACGCCAAGATATACGACGCGGTCAGCGCGGCGGCGGATGGCCGCGCTTCGTCGCACGGCGCAACCAATGGCCATGTCGGCGAACGGATCGCGCGGCTCGACGGCCGCGCCAAGGTGGAGGGCCGAGACGCCTTCGGCGCGGACGGCATTCCCGACGATGCGTTCCTGCTGCGCGCGATCCGATCGCCGCATCACCGCGCACAGTTCGCATTCGGCGACATGGACGCCTGGCGCGAGGCGCATCCCGGCGTCGAACGCGTGTTCACGGCGGACGATGTTCCCGGCCGAAACCTGCACGGCGTCATACCGCCATTCGCCGATCAACCGGTCTTCGCGACAAAGGAAACGCGTTTCAAGGGCGAGGCCGTCGCTGCTGTCGTCGGAACACGCGCGTCAATTGAGTCGCTCGATCTCTCGACGTTTCCGGTCCGATGGACGCCCTTGCCGCCCGCTCTCACCATCGACGAGGCCCTCGCATCGGACGCCTGCCTGCTCCACGAGAACCGTTCGGGCAACATTCTCGTCCACGGCTATGTCGAGAAAGGCGATGTCGGCAGCACCGAAGCGCGAGACGACGTCAGCGTGGACGGAGAATTCGAGACCGGCTTTGTGGAACATGCCTATATAGAGCCTGAAGCCGGATTTGCGCGCCGCGTCGGGGACCGCATCGAAGTTTCGGCCTGCACCCAATCGCCCTACATGGACCGCGACGATATAGCCGCGATCATCGGTATCGCGCCGCAGGACGTGCGAATCGTTCCGACCGCCGTCGGCGGCGGGTTCGGCTCGAAGCTCGATCTTTCCGTGCAGCCTTATGTAGCGCTCGCGGCCTGGATCATTCGCCGGCCGGTTGCAATGATCTACTCGCGGCCGGAATCGATCGCCACCACGACGAAGCGTCATCCCTCCCGCATCAGGTCGCGCATATCGGCGACGCGAGAGGGCAAGCTCGTGAGTGTCGACTTTGCTGGCGATTTCAACACCGGCGCCTACGCGAGTTGGGGGCCGACCGTCGCCAATCGTGTGCCGGTTCACGCATCCGGCCCCTATTTCGTGCCTCACTATCGCGCGCGCACGCGCGCCATTCACACCAATTGCGCCCCCGCAGGCGCCTTCCGCGGCTTTGGCGTGCCGCAGATGGCCGTCGCACAGGAACAATTGCTCGATGAACTCGCCGCCCGGCTCGACATCGACCCGCTGGACCTGCGCATCCGCAACGCGCTCGCGCCCGACCAGCCAACAGCGACCGGCCAGGTGTTGGGGGATGGCGTCGCTTTCCGCGAATGTCTCGAATCCTTGCGCGTGCCGTGGCGGACGGCGCGGAGCGCTGCGGAAGGATTCAATGCGAGCGCAACCGGCCATATCCGCCGCGGCGTGGGCGTCGCCGGCATGTGGTACGGCTGCGGCAATACGTCCCTGCCCAACCCCTCTACCATTCGTATCGGCTTGAAGCCCGATGGTCGCATCGCGCTGCATCAAGGCGCGGTCGATATCGGCCAGGGATCCAACACGGTCATCACGCAGATCGCCGCAAGCGCGCTCGGCGTCGGCGTCGAGAAATTCGATCTCGTTTCCGCCGACACCGACGTCACGCCCGACTGCGGCAAGACTTCCGCCTCGCGCCAGACCTTCGTGACGGGCCGCGCGGCCGAGGCTGCCGGCAAGGATTTGCGCGCGAAAATTCTGCGGCTCGCCAACGTGTCCGACGGCTCGCAGATCGTGCTCGACGCCGGCCGGATTGTGCTGCGCGACAAGGGTCGGCGGCACGAACTTTCTCTCGCAACTTTGGAGCCGGATTCGCTTGGATACCTGCTTGCGGCGGAAGCGACCTTCGATCCGCCGACGACGCCGCTGAATGAGAAAGGCCAGGGCACGCCCTACGCTATCTACGGATTCGGCGCCCATCTGGCCGAAGTCGACGTCGACATCCGGTTAGGCGTCGTGAAGGTGCGCAAGATAGTCGCTGCGCACGATGTCGGACGCGCCATCAATCCGACGCTGCTGGAAGGCCAGATCGAGGGCGGAATCATGCAGGGTCTCGGGCTCGCGCTGATGGAGGAATTTCATCCCGGTCGCGGCGAGAACCTGCACGACTATCTGATCCCGACCATCGGCGACATGCCCGACATTGAAACCATTCTGGTGGAGACGCCGAATGCGGTCGGCCCGTTCGGCGCCAAGGGAATCGGCGAACAGGCCCTCATCCCCACCGCGCCCGCAATCTTCAACGCGATCCGCCACGCAACGGGCGTTATCGTGCGTCGTGCGCCCGCAACGCCGGATCGGCTGCTGGCGGCGATCAAGGCGCGCGCCTGACAACCTTGCTCAGCGCAATCCGTCCTCGCCCTTGATCTCGTCTTTCTTCAAGCCCCCAACCCGCGGCAAAGGTCGGCCGGAATCGGTCACCGCGACCGCGACCACGATCTCGTCGGCGCGCGGCGCATCCACTATACGCACTTCCATCCCGTCGAAATGGCTACGCACGAAAGCCGCGTCCTTGTGTCCAAGCGGAATATCCAGCGCGACGCCGGGGCCGCCACGCTTCTTTGACGATGGGATCAACGCCGCGCCCTTGCCCAACGTCCTGCGAACCGGCGCGCCGAGCTTTGGATGCAGGATCGCGGCGGCATGCTCGAGTTCCCCATTCTCGCCGACGGCCGCCGCCTTGCCATAGCTCTCGATTGCGTCTCCGGGAATGCCGAGCGCCGCGACCGCGCGTTCGCAGAGCAGCGCGCCGAGCGTCTCGCCGATGTCGAACAGTTCCGAGAGATCTTCCACATAGCGCCCTGCAAACGGGTTCGCGATCACGGCGATCGCCGCAGCACGACGCGTCGGCGGATCGACCCGGCGCCCCATTTCGGATCGCGTCTCTTCGACGACGGTCACAATCTTGCGAATGACAGGCGCCATTTTGAATTCCCTCTCTCGCGCGTGTTGACGCCGCTCGGTGCGAGGCGCCCGACGATTTGCGTCGTCCCGCGAAGCCGAAGCGAAGCCGCTACAATGACGCCCGACGCAATCAGCCGCTGAGCCTCCCTCTCTCCGCGAGAGAGCGCCTGATCCACCTCGTCATCCGACAATTCGCCGACGTCGCGTGTGACGCGTCGATCGCCGAGGTCGCTTTGCGGGTCGATCTCGCACGCCGCAATACGAACGACATTGCGATGACCTGGCAGATCGACCGCGTTGGCGATCAATGTCGCGGCGGCATCCGCCGAAACGGCGTTCGGCGCCAGCACGGTCGCGGCGTCCGCGATCCCGAACGAAAAGCTGCGGCCTCGCCAGCCGCTTGTCGCTACGCCGCCGACGCCGTGCGCTTCTTCCAGAGCCGCGACGCCGAACAGGCTCGGTTCGTCCGGCCTGTCGACTACCCCGACCCGCAGGCTGGCGCCGTCGACGACATGCAGCGCAATGTCGCCGCCGTTGTTGACGTACGCGCGCCGAAGATCGGCTGCATCCAGCATGGCCGCCAGTATTTCATCGGCCACCGCGCCCGCGACCGCCGCCATCGGCGTAATGAAGCATTTTTCGCCCAGCGGTCTGACCGCATCGTCCATGCGCCGCGCTATTGCGCCGTTCGGCGGCTCGCGAAAACAAGTCGCGGGCGCACGCAGATAGGAAAGCTCTGCACAAAGCTCGTCGAGCGCGGTCGAAAATCGTGCGGTCGCCGCCTTCAGGGCCTCTCGACGTGCGGCCTCGGCGCCATCGACGAAGACGATGAGATCGATCGGACCATCGTTCAGATGCAAGCGGCCGTCCGAAAGAAGCGAAGCCTGCATGCGAGCGTTCATTGCCGCTCCGCCTTCGTGCGCAGCGGCCACGGAAGATCGGACGCGAAAGGCTCATTGACCTTGCCCGCCTCTCGCACAACGTCTTCGAGCGGACGCACATGGTCGATATGGCCGCCCAGAGCCGCATAGGCGTCCCGCCGCATCGTAAACTCGATGGGCGCGACGATCGCCGGCGTCGGCACGTAGCCGAAGGAATTGGCGGGCAATAACGTGACATCGACCATGAAGGTTATGCCGCCGCCCGGCCAGACATAGACCGGCGCGCCGCCGGCTGTCACCCGGGTCAAAGTGGACTTGACGGATTGCGTCAGACGGACCGGATTCTCCGTCACGCCCGCGCGCAGCGATCCGCCCGCGCCGGCCATGAAGAGAACCGTGCAAAGCGCGGGCTCGCAATTCTCCTTGATGCGCGCGACTGATTCCGCGAGAGGCGCCGGCAGGTCGAGCGCTCTCGGTCTCAGCCCGTCGTCGAGTTCAAAATAGGCGTGCTGCTCGCCGGTCGTCGACACCATCAGCATGCGCAGGCCCGGCCGCGCGCCTTTGGCGGCGTCGAAGCCTTGCACAATCTCCAGGGGATCGGAGACATTGGTCCCGCCCCACCCGACGCCGGGATCGGCGACGTGGAAATAGCGCCCGGGCGTCGATTTGCGTCCGCGCAGACGTATGCCTGTGCTTTCGACGCCGAGCAGCTTGCCGGCCTGATGTTCGGACAGGACGCCGGTGATGTGATCGTCGACGACGACCACTTCATCGACCTTGCCGAACCATTGTTTGGCGAACATGCCTATTGTCGCCGAACCGCAGCCGACACGCATTCGTTCCTCAACTGCGCCGTTGACGATGGGCGCTGCGCCAGCCTGCACGATCACGGTGGCGCCATCGTCAATGGTCAACTCCACGGCATGTCCGTTGGCAAGGTCCATCAACGTCCGGCACGTCACGCGACCTTCGTTCTTGCCGCCATGAGTCAAATGGTTGACGCCGCCGAGCGAAAGCATCTGCGAGCCGTATTCGCCGGTTGTCACGTGACCGACCGGTTCGCCCTCGGCGCGCACCGTGCTGCATTCGCGTCCAAGATGGCGGTCCGTATCGATCTTCACTTTCAGACCGCAGTACGAATAGATGCCTTCGGTGACAACCGTCACGACGTCGATCCCGTCGACATTCGAGGAAACTATGAAAGGCGCAGGCTTGTAGTCGGGATATGTCGTTCCGGCGCCGACTGCCGTCACGAATGTTTCGCGGGTATCGACGATCTCGCCGTCCCAGTCCGCCGCGCCCGCCAGAAACGGCCGGACAGCTCCGCCTTCGCCAATTGTGCGCGCGAGCAGAACGTGTGGGTCGGTGCGAACCAGCGCGCCATCCTGATTTGCATACCGATCACAGGCGCCGGCCGCGCCCGGCTTGATGATGCACATGACCGGGCAGGCGTCGCAGCGAACTTTTCCATCGGCGAGCGCTGACATGGCGCTTCCTTTCGCGGGTCGCAAACGCGATTTACAGCGGACCCGAAACCATTAGTATGCAAATACTCGACTTGCCGCGCGCGGTCTGTCAAGCAAGCAATTGCCGGGCGCCGAGGCGCGGCGCGAGGTCGCGAAACGCGATTTGCAAAACGATTGCGGCGAACCC
The DNA here is from genome assembly GCA_047605445.1 of Rhodoblastus sp. GTDB lineage: Bacteria > Pseudomonadota > Alphaproteobacteria > Rhizobiales > Beijerinckiaceae > JAJXWB01. Next base: position 48,416 of record JASGFP010000006.1, on the reverse strand, counting down.
AACTATCGCTCGTCAGGCGACCGGACCGGTCGGGCGCGTCACGACTTAGAGCCTACGGGCACAGGAGGCGGAAATGAAGGCAAAGCTGCTGGGGTGCGTCCTCGCTACGGCGATTCTGTCGATCGGCGCCGCCTCGGCGCAAAATCCGATCCGCATCGGCGAGATCAACAGCTACAAGGCGCAGGCGGCTTTCCTCGAGCCTTACCGTCGCGGCATGGAACTGGCGGTCGAGCAGGTCAACGCGGCCGGCGGCGTCGCCGGTCGCAAGATCGAAATCGTCACACGCGATGACAACGCCAATCCGGGCGACGCCGTGCGCATGGCCGAAGAACTCGTTTCCGCCGAGAAGGTCGATCTGCTTGCCGGTGGGTTTCTGTCGAACATCGGCGTCGCTCTGGGCGACTTCGCCAAGCAGCGGAAGGTCTTTTATCTCGCCTCGGAGCCGCTGACCGACAAGATCGTCTGGCAGGGAGGCAACCGCTACACGTTCCGGCTGCGCCCCTCGACCTACATGCAATCCGCCATGCTCGTGCCCGAGGCCGCCAAGCTCGGCAAGAAGCGCTGGGCGTTCGTCTATCCCAACTACGAATACGGCCAGTCCGCCGTCGCGACCTTCAAGGCGCTGCTGAAAGCGGCGCAGCCTGACGTCGAATTCGTCAACGACCAGGCCACGCCGCTCGGCAAGATCGACGCGGGCGCTGTCACGCAGGCGCTGGCCGACGCCAAGCCCGATGCGATTTTCAACGTCCTGTTCGGCGCCGATCTCGCGAAATTCGTGCGCGAAGGTTCGACGCGCGGCCTCTTTCAATCGACCGCCGTGGTCAGCATGCTGACCGGCGAGCCCGAATATCTCGATCCTCTCAAGGACGAGGCGCCGAAAGGCTGGATCGTGACCGGCTATCCCTGGTACGCGATCACGACGCCTGAGCATAAGGCGTTCCTCGACGCCTATCAGAAAAAGTACAACGATTATCCGCGGCTCGGCTCCGTCGTGGGCTATTCCACAATCAAAGCGATCGCCGCCGGAATAGCCAAGGCCGGCGGATCGGACGCCGACAGGCTGATCCCGGCTTTCTCGGGCCTCGAATTCGAGTCCCCGCTGGGCAAGGCGACGTTCCGCGCCATCGATCATCAATCGACCATGGGCGCCTATGTCGGCAAGACCGATGTGAAGGACGGCAAGGGCGTGATGGTTGATTTCGTCTACAAGGACGGCTCGAAGTTCCAGCCGAGCGACGAGGAAGTGAAGAAACTCCGCCCCGCCGATTGACCCGCGCGTGCGGACGGATCGGATGACAGTCAGATGAGCCTGTCCGGCCTCTTCGTACAGGCGCTCAACGGGCTCGCGGCGGCATCGACGCTCTTTCTGCTTGCCGCGGGTCTCTCGCTCATATTCGGCGTTACGCGAATCGTGAACTTCGCTCACGGCTCGCTCTACATGATCGGCGCCTACGTCGCCTGGTCGTTGACCGAACGTTTGCAGGGAGCGCTGGGCTTCTGGTTCGCGATTGCCGCCAGCGCAATTGTCGTCGGCATTATCGGCGCGTTGCTCGAACTGACGATCTTGCGGCGAATCTACCGGGCGCCGGAGCTGTTCCAGCTGCTCGCGACATTCGCGCTGACCTTGATCATCAAGGATGTCGCGCTGTTCGTCTGGGGCGCGGAAGATTTGCTCGGACCGCGCGCGCCCGGCCTGTCGGGAGCGGTCTCGATCCTGGGCCGGCGGGTGCCGCAATACGACCTCGCCTTGATCGCCGCCGGTCCCCTCGTGCTCATTGCGCTTCACCTCCTCTTGACCCGAACGCGCTGGGGCGTCCTTGTCCGGGCGGCGACGCAGGACCGGGAAATGGTCGCCGCGCTCGGGGTGAACCAGACGCTTCTATTCACCAGTGTGTTCGCCATCGGCGCCGCGCTCGCGGGTCTGGGCGGCGCGCTTCAACTGCCGCGCGAACCGGCGACGCTGGCGATGGATTTGACTGCGATTGGCGACGCATTCGTGGTCGTCGTCGTCGGCGGTATGGGATCGTTGCCCGGCGCGTTCGTCGCCGCGATTCTGATCGCGGAGATCAAGGCCCTGTGTATCGCGCTCGGCGATTGGCAGACGCCATTCGGATTCGTGATCTCTTTCCCGAAGTTCACGCTTGTGGCCGAATTCGTCGTCATGGCCATAGTCCTGATCATCCGGCCGTGGGGCCTCCTCGGCAGACCGGATGTCGCCATCAGGCCGCACGCATCCGAGAGGTCGACAATCGAGCCGCCGGGCCCGGCGCAGAACCTCGCGGTGGCCGCGCTCGTCGCCGCGATCCTCGCCGTGCCGCTCATCGCCGATGCGAGCTCTTACGTTTTCGTCTTCGGCATTGATATGTTGATCGCGATCCTGTTCGCGGCCTCGTTGCACTTCATGATGGGCCCCGGCGGCATGCATTCTTTCGGGCATGCCGCGTATTTCGGCCTTGGCGCTTACACTGCCGCGCTTGCCAGCAAGGCGCTGGCCTGGCCGATGTGGGCGGCGATTATCGCAGCCCCGGTCGGCGGCGTGATCGGCGCAATCGTCTTTGGCTGGTTCTGCGTTCGCCTGTCGGGCGTCTACCTCGCCATGCTCACGCTCGCCTTCAGTCAGATCGTCTGGTCGATCGTCTATCAATGGGACGAACTGACCGGAGGCAGCAACGGCATCATCGGCGTCTGGCCGTCGGCGTGGTTCTCGCAAAAGTCTGTCTATTTCTGTCTCGCGCTTGTGCTTTGCGGCGCATCCGTCGTCACGATCCGTCGCATCGTCTTTGCGCCATTCGGCTACGCGATGCGCGCAGCCCGCGACTCCGTTGTCCGCAGCGAGGCGATCGGCATCGACGTGCGACGGATTCAATGGGCCGGGTTTTCAATCGCCGGCGCCTTCGCTGGATTGGCTGGCGGTCTGTTCGCCTTCTCGAAGGGCAGCATCTCGCCGGAGACGCTCGGCATCGGGCGTTCGGTCGATGGCCTCGTCATGGTGCTGCTGGGCGGCGTCGACGCCATCTCGGGGCCGATTGTAGGATCAGCCGTCTTTCTCTCATTGCAGGACCAGATCGCCCGCCATGTCGAATACTGGCGCGCGATGCTCGGTCTGTTCATTCTTGCGCTCGTCATGCTGTTTCCAGCCGGCATCGTCGGCACGATCCGTAAATGGGTAGGCAGCCGATGAGCCTCCTGTCCATAGAGCGCCTGTCCAAGAGCTTCGGCGGCGTTCACGCCGTCGCCGACGTGACTTTCTCGCTCGAAGCCGGCGAGATGCTCGCGATCATCGGGCCGAACGGCGCTGGAAAGTCGACATGCTTCAACATGATCAACGGCCAGTTGCGACCGGACGGCGGGCGAGTTCTGTTCAAGGGGCGCGATATTCTCGGCCTCGCCCCGCACGCCATCTGGCGCCTGGGCGTTGGCAGGACGTTTCAGGTGGCGGCGACCTTTCCGTCTATGAGCGTGCTGGAAAATGTCCAGCTGGCTACGCTTTCCCACAAGCGGGAGCTCATCCGGTTCTGGCGGCCCGTCGCTCGATACCCGGCTGCGCAGGCGCTCGACCTTCTCACGCAGGTGGGCATGGCCGATCAGGCCGATCGGCCATGCAGCGATCTCGCTTATGGAGACGTCAAGCGCGTCGAACTGGCGATAGCCCTCGCGAACGACCCGAAGCTGTTGCTGATGGACGAGCCGACCGCCGGGATGGCGCCGGGTGAACGTATAGCGATGATGACGTTGACGCGCGATCTCGCGCGCAAGCGCGGCATGGGCGTCCTCTTCACCGAGCACTCGATGGACGCCGTATTCGGCTTCTCGGACCGTCTGCTGGTTCTGGCGCGCGGCAAGCTCATCGCGCAGGGCGCGCCGCAGGAGGTGCGCAACGATCCCGCCGCCCGCAGCGCCTATTTCGGTTCGGAGCGCGCCTTCGAAGGAGTGAAGCCATGAACGCTCCGCTCCTGAGCGTTCGCGGCCTCAATGCGTCCTACGGCGCAGCGCAGATCCTGTTCACGGTGGATTTCGACCTTCATGCGGGCGAAGTGGTCGCGCTCATGGGACGCAACGGCGCGGGAAAGACGACAACCTTCGAATCGATCATCGGGCTGGTTGCACGCCGCTCCGGCTCAATCCGGTTTCGCGGCGAGGAGATCATCGGCCTCAAGCCACACGAGATCGCGCGTCGCGGTCTCGGCTTCGTGCCGGAGGACCGACGGATTTTTTCCGATCTCACAGTCATGGAGAATCTCGAGGTCGGGCGCCGGCCACCGCATGACGACGCCGATCTCGCGCGCGATCCCTGGACCCCGGAGCGCCTGTTCGACCTCTTCCCTAACCTCTCGGAGGCGCGCCACAGAGCGGCCGGCCGAATGTCCGGCGGTGAGCAGCAGATGCTGACGATTGCCCGCACCTTGATGGGAAATCCGATCGCGATCCTTCTTGACGAACCTTCCGAGGGCATAGCGCCGATTATTGTGGATCAGATGATCGTCATGATCGAACGCCTGAAAAAATCGGGCGTCGCCATTCTTGTCTCGGAACAGAACCTGCCTTTCGCCGCTGCGGTCGCTGGTCGCGCATACGTCGTCGAACACGGGCAGATCAAATTCTCGGGCGACATGCGCAGCCTCGTCGAAAACCAGGATGTGCGCCGCGCCTATCTGGAGCTCTGAGACCGATTGACGGTCCCGCCGAAGATCGCGGTCCAACGTCCGTCTATGAGACGGATGTTTTCCAGGCGCCCAAGGCCGGGCGCGGCATCGCCCAAACGCAATTCCAACTGGCCGTTTGAGCCCTCGATAAGAACGCGGTCGCGGGTAACGCGCGTCACACGTCGTTGCGTCGCCGGTCGCGCCTTGATCGACGCTGTCGGCGCATAGTCGATACGAGCGAGCGACGTTTCATGTCCATCTGCGCCTGAGCCGCCATTCCCCGACGCGACAACGCGATCGTCCTGCGATCGTGACGGTTTGGAAAACAGGGCCAGATGTTCCTGGCCGTTGACCCAGGGAACACCGTCGTTCTGCCTGACCGCGACCACGGCGAAAGTGGCGACGCTCATCGCCAGTCCGGCGCCGACGACAGTCATCGCCTGATCTGCGGTCAAGACCGACGCGCCTCCCCGCCAGCCCGCCTCATCGCCCTGGGCTCGCTATGCGGCTGTAGACGCTCTCGCTGAATGTGTAGACCTGGCTTCCTATGAACGAAGCGCTGATCATCAGCGCGACAAAAACCGCGATGATCTTCGGAACGAAAGTTAGCGTCGCTTCCTGTATCTGCGTCAGCGCCTGAAAGACCGCGATGACAATCCCGACCGTCATCGCTGCCCCCACGGCTGGAGCCGACGCAGCAATGACCGTCGTCAGGGCAAGACGCATCAGGTCCAGTGCAGCGGCTTCGTTCATTTCGAGATCGTCACGTCCGACGTGATCGGGAGAATTGCGCCATTGTCCAGCGTCGCTACAAGCCCGCTGCTCAGGATCGTCACGGACACCACGACACCGGAAACCGAACCGTCGAGCGACGACACGGTCCGCCCAAGCAACGCTTCCGCATCGGTAATGGATGTATTCTGCAGTATCTGGTCGAGCTTGCTGTTGGCCTGCACAGCCTGCTCCACGCTGGAGAAGGTCGCGAGCTGCGACACCCATTGCGTCGAGTCAGTCGGCGCAGTCGGATCCTGATTGCGCATTTGCGCCATCAGTAGCTGGAGAAAATCGTTGTATCCCAATGTGGGACTGCTGCCGCTTGCAGCGGCTTGCGAGCCCGAAGCGCGCTGGGATGTGGATGCTAGCGCGTTCACTTGCATAACTACGTTTCCTCTGCCGGATCTTCCGGCCTACTGTTGGCCGCCTCTTCGGCGCGGTACAGCGAACGCATCTCCCGCAACGCTTCGAAAATTCGTCCGGATCGCAACGAGGCGCCCACGCCATGCAGCGCGCTACACAAGCGCGCCGACGGCTGCGTCGTCGATAGCAACTCGAGCATGCGCAAAACTGACGGCAGCAACCCATCGGCGCCGCCTGGGTCCATCAGCATGGTCTGAATCGAGAAGTAAGCTTGTCTCAGCGGACTCGTGGCGTCCGCAGCTTGCATGACGTGATTTTCCAGTAGAAACGTCGCATCGTTCAACAGATGCAGCGAAACGCGACGATCGACGCTGAAGACGGCGCCGTTCATATAGATTTTTTCGCCAGCGCGCAGCGACAGCTTCATGAGCGGCTTTCCAGGCCATTCCGGATAGCGCAATTGATCTCTATCAGGAGATCGACGCCTGTGGCGTTCCCGCCTCTCAGCGCCGCCGAGCGCACGAACAGCCAACGCGCGATCGAGATGATGTTTCTTCGCGTTTCCTTTGGCAAAGCATTCTCAACGTGGGCCGCGTCCGCCATGAAGATCGACCAAAGCGTTTCCATCGCATCGAGCGCCCGATGGAGGCTTCCAGCGTCATTGGGCGCATCGCGAGCGGTTTCGAGTTGAACGATGACAAAGTTTAACGCCGCAATTTCAGTCCGGCGCGCTTCCACCTGATCGTCCACGGCGATCTCAGCATATCCGTTGCGATACACCCTCGCTCCTTAAATGAAGTTGACCAGACTGAGGTCGGCAAGCTTGGCGGTCGCCTGGTAACTCGCCTGAAGCTGTGTGCTCAATGACGACAGCCGGATGGATACTTCCGCCGGATCGACCGACTCCATATCGTTCAAGCGACTTTTCAACTGAACATTCTGCGCTTGAAGTTCGCCGCTCGTATCCTCGATTGTTGCACTCTTGGCCCCGACGTCGGCCGAAAGCTCCGCCAGCTCCTTGAGCGATTGGCCAAGCGAGCCGGCTGCCTGCGTGATGACCGCGGCTCGCGCATCGGCGCCGAGCGACGCCAGCCCGAGCCCCGCAAGCATGGTCAGAGATTTCACCAGATCCCGAACCGCCGGCGAAGCGGCAGTCGCTGAGGTCGTCAACGAACGAGATTCCGATATCCGACTTTCGAAATTGTCGTCAGACCCATTCGCCCACAACGTGGTCCAGTTGCCTGCATCGAACAGTTGCGCGAATTCGGTATCCAGAAACGATTGCATGTCGGCGCCGGATAGTGTCGATGTCGCGCTATCGTTCGGATCGCTGCCGAACCGCGTCCGAAAGGCCTCGACTACCGCCGCACCAGGTCCATTGACGCCGTCAAAGGAAATGTCGTTGAGCGGTTTACCGCTGTTGCTTGACCCGGCAAACAGATACGCGCCATCGAATGCCGTATTGGTGATCGATACAATCTGGGCGAGCGCCGCCGCCGCCTGTTTTCCGATCGCACCGGCGTCGGCGCCGGCGGAATTCGCCGCAACCAGCGATTGTTGCAGTGATTGTGCAACCTGGGTCAATGAACCGAGCGCGCCGTCGACAGCATCGAAACGCGCCGTCAGAACTTTGTTGGACCCGATCAGCGCGTCTTTCGTCGCTATCTGCGCCCGCAAAGACGCGTCGACGCCTGAACGGCGCCCCAACGTCAGACCGACATCGCTATGGCGTCCGCTCGCCATTTCCTGTTGTGCCACTGACAGTTCGGATTGCAGGCGACTGATCGCCGTACGCGCGAATGATTGGGCTGTCGCTGTCGAGACGGTCGAGATCATGACGTTTTCAACGCGTTGAACAATGCGGCGTACATGGTGTCGATTGTCGCCATCATCTTGGCGGACGCTTGATAGGAGTTCTCCAGATCGAGCATCTGCGACATCTGATCGTCGATGTTGACGCCTGCCGCATTGGAGAATGCGGCGGCCGCCTGCACGAACGACGCATTCGAATTGGTCGCTTGGTCTGTCGCTTCCTGTCGTATGCCCTCGAACCAGGCCTCCGATTGCGACGCCAGATCCGTTACGCTCTGGCGAGACGCCAATCCAGTGGCCATGAACGATTGCGTCGCGCCAAGGGCGTCTGCGAGCGCATACAGCCGCGACGAATAGCTCGATGCTCCGTTCGGATTGGAAACATATGCCGGATCGTTTCCGATTCCGCCGTCCCGCAGCAGGTTCGGGTCGCGAATGACGCTGGGATCGACCTGAATTTCGGCGGCAATTCCGGCAGTTCCCGTGGCAGGCAATGTCGGAGTCCCCGACCAGGCGAACAGTCCAGTCCGGTTCTGCGACGACATGCCTCCCGCAGGCGTCTGCGCAAAAGCCGAGACAAGCCCGACTGCGACCTCATCAAGTTGCGATTGGAGGCTCACTGCAATCGTGTCGCGAAACGTCGACAGGCCCGCCAGAGCGCCGGACTTGAGAGGCATTGCGGCTGCCGATCCCGTAACGGCCACCCCGTCTATGTAAACAGCTTGCCCGCTTGTGCTGGCCGAATAGGTCTGCGTTGGCGTCATCGAAACCGTTCGCGCCGCGCCCTGGAACATCGCAACGCCGGAGTCCGTGTAGATGGATATGCCTCCGTCGGACTCCTGAATTGTCGAGATTGGGACCTGCTTTGCGAGGTCGGCAAGGATCGCATCCCTGCGGTCTTGCACATCGGTCACATCCTTGCCGGCCGCGCGACCCGCCACAATGGCCGAATTTGCTTGGCCAAAGGACGTCAGCAGTGAGTTGATCGTTGAAACCGCATCGGACATGTCGCGGTCGGCCTGAAGCCGAGCTTGCTGCACAGTATCGGATGCATTGTTGAGCGTTGTCGCCAAAGACTGCGCCGCGCTGACCGCCGAAGAAAGCCCTGCCGCGTCCTGAGGGGCCGATGCAGCTTGAAGCAGCGCGACTTTCAGGTTCGATATGCGTGCGGACGGTGACGTTCCGTTCGCCGGGTCGCCGATGATCGTCTGCAAGATGTCGAGCGCTTTCGATAGAGCCTCGTCGCCTTGCGCTGCGGCGCTTGCGTTGAGAGTCGCGCTCTGCAGAGCAAGATCGGTTGCGCGCGCTACACGCGTCGCGCTCGTCATTCCCGTGACGGCCGTGTCGACCAGCGCGATCTTTCGAACGTAGCTTGCGGAGCCGGCGCCAGACACGTTGCGCGATACGGTCGCAGTCTGGAAAGCGTTGGCGGCCAGTGCGGATTGCGAAGAGCGGAATGCGGCCTGCAGGCTCATGATCATCGCTTCCTGAGATCGATTGACGTCAGACCTTCAGGTTGACGAGTATGTCCGCCATGTCCGTGGCGACCTGGAACGCCTTGGAATCCGCCGAATATGATCGTTGGGTCTCGATCATGTCGGTCAGTTCCGCGGCAATGTCGACCGTGGAGCTTTCGAGCGCGGAGGACACGAGCGAACCGAATGCGCCGGCGCCCGGCGATCCGACGACCGCCTCGCCCGAGGCGGACGATATGTCATAGACGTTGCCTGAGAGCGGCTCGAGATTGTCGGGACTTGGGGTCGTGGCGAGGCGTATTTCACCCTCCTTCTTACGCGCGCCGTTCTGGTAGACGGCATAGACCGATCCGTCGGACTCGATCGATATCTGGCTGAATGGCGTCGGCGCATTTCCATCCACGGAGGCGGCGCTGACCGAATACGCCGCGCCCAGTTGCGTCATCCCGCCAATATCGAGTTTCAGCGTCTGGCCATTGGGCACGGACAGTTCCAGCGATCGGCCTGCCGGACTGGCAAGCGCGCCGGTCGCGCCATCGAACTGCAGGTTCTCGGTCGCAATCGGCCCGGACGAATAGGGAAACCCACCGCCACTGCCCGCCGCCGAACGGTCGTACACCGCGGTCTCCCATGTATTGTCGCCTGTCTTTGTGAAATACACGTCGAATGTGACGGGAGAGCCGAGATTGTCGTAGACGACCAACGACGATTTGGCGGTCCAGCTGGCGGATCCGGAGTTCGTCGACGGCAGATTCGCTGCGGCGACCGCATCGGCGCCCGCAGGGAGGTTGGCGGAGAACGTTCCGCTCGCGCTCGGCGACGCCATCAGGCCTGTCGTAGCGACTTTCAACTGCGTTAGACCGGAGAAGCCCACAGCGTCGCTCGCATGCGCCGACACTCCCATGAGACGAAAGCCTCCGGCATTGACGAGGTATCCGTCAGCATCCTGTCGAAACGACCCTTCGCGCGTCAGGTGAGGCTTTCCGTTCGCGTCCGCTACAACGAAATAGCCGCCGCCCTGTATGCCGATATCGGTCGATGACGATGTCCCGACGAGCGCGCCCTGCTGGCTGATCCCGTAACGTATACGCGTGTCGACCGACCCAGACCCATATTGCGAAAGCCCGCCCGTAACGAGCATCGTCTTGAAAAGCGTCGACGCGGCCTTGTATCCGACGGTGTTCGCATTGGCGATATTGTCAGACAACGCCGAAAGTTTCGTAGATTGAGCGTTCATACCGGAAACGCTCGTGCGCATCGCGCCGAAAATCGACATATGGTTCCTCCGAGTTCGTCGTCAGATTTCAGGCATGCAGCGCATGCGGCGCACTCGCGGGCAACCGCGCGACCGGCGCGCACCTGTGGAAGTCCGCCGCCTCCGGGCGTCTCTCGAGCAGGCAATAGCCAAGGAAACGTTTTGAATCGATCGGATCATAGCCAATGCGCGCCTTGAGCTTCTTTCGCAGTTTGCTCACGTGGCTCTCGACGACGTTCTCGTCGACCTCGTCGTCGAATAGCCCGTAGATCGAATGGAATATTTGCGCTTTGGTTACGCGCCGGCCACGGTGCGAGGCCAGGAACTCGAGTATCCGCCGCTCCCGCCGCGGCAGGGGAAATACACAACCTTCGACCTCGGGATCTCTGCCGTCCCAGAACACGCGGATCGCGCCGACTGTGGCAAATTCCTCCTTTGTCTCCGAACGGCGCTGGATCGCGCGCATCCGCGCTTGCAACTCGCGAACGTGAACGGGCTTGCGCACGACATCGTCGACGCCTTCGGCGAACAGATCGAGCGTCCGCTCGAGCATGCTGTGATCGCTCAGCGCAATTATGGGCGCCCTGCTGCGCGACCTGATGAGCTTGACGCAGCTCGTGCGGTCGCAAGCATCGCCGATGAGAATGCATTCGACGGAAGCGAGTTCTGGCCTGGTCGCGCCCCCGAGCCAGGCTTCAAATTCAGGGCGTCCGAAAGCAACCAGTGAAGTGCCGATCCGTTCGAACTGCGCCTTGAAGGCCGACGCGACCTGAACGCGCGATTCCACAAAGATGATCATCCAAGCCCCCTGAGACTCCCCGAATCCGCAAGAGCGTTCGGTTGAGCATCGATTCTTTCAATAATTGTATATATTGGTTAATAAACGGTTAACATCAAGATTATATACAATGTTACGTAACGTTGTTATTTTACGCTCCGTAATATATTCAGGGATTTATTTATCAGGTTGCGTCGAGCAAGCTGCACGGGCTTCCCCAGTCCACGCGCCCAAACCAGCCGCCACGAGCTTTCGTATGACCGCGCAAACGTATTTCGCCTGCGCGGGAAAGTTGGCGGGACCCGCATGATATCTGGCGACCGCTTCCGTCCAGCTTCGCGTTCGCGCGTGCAGCGATGATAGATATGCGGCCCCATAGGCTACATTCCTCGATGGATCGAACATGTCCTCCAGCGAGGCGAAGCGGCTGCGATGAAAATGCAGATTGATCTGCATGCAGCCGACGTCGATCAACTTTACGCCTGCTTGCTGAGCCTGCAGAACCGTAGCGATCGCCTCCGGCCCAGTCGCCGGATAATGGGCGACGCCTTCCACATTGACAGCAAGCGCATGCAGCGAGCGCCCGTTGCCGCTCTCGACGAGTCCGACCGCATAAAGCACGCCGAGCGGCACGCCGTGTCTGTTCGAGGCGCCAATCATCTCGCGCTCGCAGGCCTGCTTTCGAAAATGCCCATCGGCCCACGCGACGCTACAGACGCAACCCCCGACCGCCGCCGCCAACAACGCCATCGGCAGACGTTTGACGCAGTCTCTGCCTGCCTTCGGGCCCGGATGCCGGCGCATCGTGTCCGTGGCCTTCGGATCGGCGTTCCCTGCTCGAACGGCCTTCGGTCGAAGATTGAAACAGCGCGCCAAACGCTTCCTGCCGTACATTCTGCCCATGCCCCGTATGGTCGCCCCGATACGCGATCACCGATAGCTCAACGTTGACGCCTGTCGCTTGCCAGATCCTGGCTTCGAGTGAGGAACGCTCGTTCTCAAGAAAATGGGCAGACGCCGGCCCGCCGGATATCTCGATTCTTGTTTGACCTTCGTCGAGACTCAGATGGACCTCGACGTCGCCGACAGCCTCGGTTCGCAACATCACACGCATTTCGTCGATCTGCCCCTTGTCCGAGATGGAGGCGGATCGGATCGCTTCCTCAATTCTGGCGACGAGGTCCGATGCCGGCGCATCGGAGGACACGGCGGCGTCCGAAACGCCAATCGTACTTCGGCTGACGCCCGACATCCCCCCATTCAGCTGGTTGGAAAGTACATCTGGCAACGTCGCGGAGAACGGTTCGCGATCAAAGTTCACCTGAATTGCAGTATCGTCAGCCCTGATCGACGCAGCGCACGACGGATGCGCCTTCGTGACTCCGGGCGACGCCCCACGCGTCGTCGTCAAGCAGATTTTCCACGTTTCATTTTCGCCACCTGCACTGACCGCTTCCGTCGAACTGTGATCCGCACTCTCAAGTGATACCTCTCGAATGGACGGAGATTTCGTCCGATGTAGTTCGGTATTCGACCCATCCGCAGCCGCGGGACTCCAGCCAAGCGACTTCTCGACTCCGTCCAGGAGAGGTCTGGACATATCCAGACACGATGCGGCAAGCGCTCTCCAGTCGAGACCCGAACCTGGTTCGGCCAAGCCGGCCACTTCGTTCGCCAGGAGCGTCGCGCTTACATCATCCCCGACGACTTTCGCTTTGCAATCGCGCCTCAGTGACGGACCGGAGTGCGCGGTCACTGATCGGACGCTACGCGCAGCGCCGCTCCCATCGCTGATCCAAGCATCGAGCGGCTCGAATTTTGTAGGCGCAGCTGCTTTGGGATGTTGAAGCGCGCGAGCGGACACGCCTCCCAACATCTTGGCGCAACCGGTTCTCACTACCTCATCCTCGCGATCAAGCGCTCGGCTTCATCGATCAGAGCCTGCGAGCGTTCGGCCACACCCGACCCTGACTCGCCGCCGATCGCTGGAATATCGCTTCCGGCCACACCCACCGCAGCGCCTCTCTCGCTGTCGAGAAGAACGCCGGCACAATGGCCAATCAGGCGGTCGACTGTCTCGAGATGCGCAGTCGACTGCAGCGCGTCGCGCCTCTCGATACTATCGTACACGGTGGCCAATGATCTGTAGAAGGCGCATCTCGCGCCATCTTTGGCGCGTTCATTCAGATCGCCGCATGACGCTTCGATCAGACCGAGCGCACCCTTGCGGTCGCCGAGCACAAACAAGGACCGCGCGAGGCGGATGCCCGCTTCATGCCGTGGGTTATCCGGCATAGCTGCAAGAGCGTTCACTACGACCTCGCGATTTTCACGTTCCCTTTCCTTCCAGGTCTTCTCGCCGATCTCCACGAAGTCCGACAGAACCCGCCGGGAGTGGATCGACCGTGCAAAGAGCGAGAAATACCGCGCAACAAGCGACTCGAGATTTCGGATGTCGGACACGCCTCGAAGAAGACGTATCTCTTGCCGCAACGACATCTCCTCGATCAGCCCGCCCGGCGCGAGCAAGCGCGCGTCGCGCAACCTCGCGGCCGCCGCCAATCGATCTTGACGGCCCAACGATACTCCCTGCGCAAGCGCAACGGCCCCGGCGACCTCGGGCGATGCATCACGAGGATCAATCGAATTCAGAGAAGCGTTGCCGTCGCCTTGTGCCGCTTCAGCACTCGCGAAGGCCCGCTCGATGACTTTCCGATCGGGCGTATCCTTCGGCAGCAACGCAAGCGCCGGCTTGACAGGATTCGGATCGCCGCCCGTCACAAGATAGAACAAGAGCGCCGCTCGATTACGACGATCCGTCCAATCTCCCGCTCCGCTGCTGATCGCCAGCACGAATCGGTTCAGGCTCGCTTCGGTTGCTGCTTGTTGGAGATCAATCCCGACGGATACGCCCTCCTGCATGTCTTGTAATGCGCGCATCATCCCGAATGGCTGAATGCCTTCCGCCGGGCGCGCCGACGACGAACTGAACACGATCGCCGCTGCGAGTAGGCTTAAGGTCGCCCTCACGGGGACACCCGTCTCAGCAATATCTCTATACGTCGGTTCTCTCGCGCGTTCGGGGATTGCGCATTGATAGGCATGCGATCGGCATAAGCCTCGACCTTTTCGATTCTGCGCTCGTCGATTCCGCCGCGGACCAACCCGAAAAAGGCTGCTTGCGCTCTCGCGAACGATAGACGCCAGTTGTCATCGCCGCCGCCTTTGAATTGTCTTGAATCGGTGTGGCCACGGACTACGAGAGCGCCCGACCGTCCCTTCAACACGCGCGCAATAGCTTCGAGCCACCGGACAAGCTTACCTTCAGCGGCTGACGATCCGACAGCGAATGTTACGGCGTCGCTACGATCGGTCAGATTGATCAGAACGCCTTCCGGCGATTCGGTTACCGTCAAGGCGCCAAGCTCTTCGCGGCCGATGGCGTCGCCTAACCCGGCCACGATCTCCGCCCTGACGCTTGCCGCGTCATTTGCTCCTTTCTTCGTTTGTCTCTCCGTATTGGAATTGGCGCGGCTCTTCGATTTCATTCCAGGAAATGTTGGCTCAGAGTCATCGGAATTGTCTTCGATCGGCGGACCGGCGGCGCGCGACAAGCTGCGCGGACGGCTTTCCTTGCTCTGCGTCTTCGGCGCTGCGAGAGGACTATTCTCAGGACGGGGCGCATCGTGCGTCTCGTCGCCAATCTGTGTCGACCCGTCTGATGAAGCGTCAAAGTCGACCTCGCGCGGGTCATTCAATCCTTTGCGCGCTGGCGTCGTGTCCGAGAGACGGATCGGGTTGAAGTAGCGCGCAAGGGAGCTTCGCGTCTGCTTCGTTGTCGAGTTGACGATCCAGAGAACCAGGAAGAACGCCATCATCGCAGTCATGAAGTCTGCGAAAGCGACCTTCCATACGCCGCCATGATGGTCATCGTGATCGCCGTCGGCGCGACGGCGGACGATCACGATCTCGCGCACCCCTTCGGGTTCATTCGTCGACACTATCTATCCCATCGAGTATGGCTGCCAACTGTCGCGACCATTTGTGGAAACTCGCGCGTACAATCGTAGAGCCAATTTCCGCTTCGAGCCTGTCGCTTTCGTTTTCTCGCAATGCCGTTCTGACGCCGATCTTGCCGAGACTGCCTGCGACAATCCGGCAATCCGCCGTTGGCCCGTCGATCATGACAACAATGTCAGGCGTCTCAGCGAATATCGCCGCAACTTGCGATACGAAAAACGCGCGTATACGCTCGCGTTGTCGCGTTTCTACAAATGGCGCGAGTATTCTTGCGAGACATTGCGAGACCTTATGCTCGAACGCCTCGCGCGCGGCGGCTGCTTCTTGCGACACGCGGTCCTGACATTCGCTCGACCATGCCGCCTGGGCCGCTCTTTGGCGCTCAATCGAGATGGCGATCGCCTCACGGAAAGCAAGGCCTGCACGCGCCATAGCGTCTTCGGCCCGCCGTTGAGCATAGTCTTCAATTTGCGCGGCCAAGTCCACGGACGGCGTTGAGGCGTCCGCATCGCCCAAGCGCTCCAACGGGGTCCTCGCCGCGTCGGCGAGGTAAGTTGAAAGGGGCATCATCGCTTGCCTATGCCTCCGCCCTCAACCATTCCTTGATCACGCGCGCAGCTTGCTGATCGTCTGCGTCCACCAGACTTTCGAGCCTTCTCTGCGCGCGCTTTCGCTGATTGTTGCCGAGCGCAATCGCGCTGTGTCCCGGCTCCTGATCGCCTTCCTGCGACCTCGGGCCGGCAAGCTCAGGAATTTCCGTCGTCGCAAGTCTATCCTGTGAATGTGTTGAGCCGACCGCAGTTCTCGCGAGGCCTCGCAAGGCGACAAGCCCCGCGATAGCGGCCACGACAACAACAGCCAACGCATTGAATACCGATCCAATCTGTCGCACGGCCATTGTCGCGAGACCTGGCTCCGGCGCCGTCGAAAGGTCGTTGACGCCTTCGGCGAAGTCGATGGCGGTGACCTTGATCTTGTCGCCGCGCTCTTTCGCCAAGCCCACGGCGGTCGACGCGAGGTCCGACAGCTCGGACAACCGGCTTTCCAGTTGTTCGACCGCCTTTTCGCCCAACGTCGCCAGAAGCGGCTTTTTGTTGATCAGGACCGCAACATTGAGGCGTTCGATGGAGAACTCGCCCACGGTCGTGACAGTCGTCTTTGACGATATTTCGTAATTTGTCAGCTCTTCTTTCTTGCTGTTTTCTTCGTTCGTGCCTCTCCCGTCGCCCTTTGCCTTGTCGGTCGGAATGTTCCGCTCGATGGACGTCGGAGGCGTCCCAGTCGCATTCTGCGCGGTCTGACTTTCCTTCACGACGCGGACCGAACGCTCGATCCGGGACTCTGGATTGTAGACGGTTTCCGTGATCTGACGCTTGTCGGTGTTCAACTGCAGCGCCACGCTGACTTGAAGATTGCCAACTCCGACGATTGGCGTGAGTGACTGCCGTATATTGTCCTTGAGCGCCTCGGATATTGTCTTTTCGAGAGTGAGAGCGCCGCTCGCGCCGGATACATCATTGTCGCCTCCGGTCGCCAGCACCGAACCGTCTGCGCTCAGGACGGTCACCGCATCCATCGAAAGACCGGCCGTCGCCGCTGAAACGAGTCGTCTTATGGCTTGTGCGACGCCCCGTTCTGCAGCTGAAGACAACCGGACGATAACCGATGCGCTGGAGGCCTGTTTGGGCTTTCGAAATCCACCCTCCGTCTGCATCGCAATATGCACACGCGCCGCCCCCACTCCGCGTATCGTCTGAATGCTGCGCGCAAGCTCGCCCTCGAGCGCACGGATGCGCGTCACATCCTGCATGAAAGACGTCAGCCCAAGCGACCCCAGCTTGTCAAACAGCTCGTAACCGGCATTGGGACTGCGCGGCAGACCTCGATCCGCCAGAATCATCCGCGCGCGCGACGCCTGTCCGTTTTCGACGAGTAGAGAGCCGCCATCCGAGGTAACGTCAAACGCTATATTGGCTTCGCGCAGCGCGCTCGCAATCCGTGCGACGTCCTGTGAATCCAACCCAGCGTAGAGCACTTCGGACGCTGGTCTGTTCGCGAAATAGCCCGCGACGACTACCGCTACGACGATCGCCACGCCGGCCACGGCAAGTTGCCACAGTCGGCGTGGGCCCAGGCTTTGCAGAGAATTGACGATCTGTTGAAGTTGGATACCCAGCACCGAGCCGCTCCCGCGCAACGAATTGACGATCTTTCGCCAACCTTGCGCGGGAGTTGCCCTTTGCGATCAACCGAACAGCTTGAGGATCATCTGCGAGTTCTGGTTTGCAATGGCGAGGGACTGCACACCGAGTTGCTGCTGCGTCTGCAGAGCCTGCAGGCGAGTCGACGCTTCGTTCATGTCGGCGTCGACGAGCGCGCTGACGCCATTTGTCAGGGCATCCGACAATGCGGAGACGAAGCTCTGCTGCAATCCGACCCGTGTCTGCGTCGCGCCGATCTTCGCGCCGTAATCCTGCAGAGCAGACAACGTCTTGTCGGCATCTGCGATGAACGTATCGAGCGAGGCCGACGTAGTCGACGACGTGACCGACAGACTGGTGAAATCCGTCCCCGTGCCGGTCGCCGTGCCCGTACCGCCTTCGAGTATACCGGATCCGGCCGTAGCGCCTGCGCCGGTGCCGGTCAGCGCCGCCGTTGTGACCGTGATCTTGCCAACGGACGTCGCGCCCGCGGCGTCTCGATCGAACGAAGACACCAGGTCGAGCGACGATGTCGATCCATCGAAGAGGTTGACGCCGGAATAGGTCGAAGAACCGACAATGGACGTGAGCTGCTTGGTCGCCTGCGCGATATCGGTGCCGATCTTGTCGAGGTCGGCGCCGGGCTGCCGGGCTGTCACGAGATCGTTCTTGATCTGGTTCATGACCGAGATCACGTTATTCACAGCGGAATTCGTGAAGCTCAGCATCGCAGCGCTCTGCGAAAGGGACGTCTTAACGGCGCCCAGCGCGCCATTATCCGATTTCATCGTCGATGCTATGGACCAATAGGATGCGTTGTCCGCCGAACTCGACACCTTCAGGCCGGTCGAGATCTGGTTCTGCGTGGTCTGCAGGCTCTTCTGCGTCGCTGCAAGATTCTGCAGCGCAGTCAGGGCGGAGGAATTCGTGAGAATGCTGGACATGCGTCGTCCCTTTCTGAATTGACCAGTTTTCATGGGGACATGCCGTAACGGACGGCGAGACAGAACGGCGTCATGCCAGTGGCTATATCCGTTCGGACGCGCCAGCCTGTCGTGGAGCGATAGATAGCTGCAATTCGTTGCGCTTTTACTAATCGCTACCGCAATCCGAACGACCGCACCAGCCCGCTCACAAGCAACGACCACCCGTCGATCACGACGAAAAACAACACTTTTATCGGAAGACCGATCACCGACGGCGGCAACATCATCATGCCCATCGACATCGTTATGGTCGCAACGATGAGGTCGATGACAAGGAACGGAAGGGCGATCAGGAATCCGATCTCGAAGCCTCTTCGTAGCTCGGACATCATGAATGCAGGCACCAGAATCGCAAGGGACGGCGCCCCTCCATCTACCGCGCGTTCCGGACCATCGCGCAAATCCTTCAGCAATTTCAGATCGGCCGCGCGAACGTGCTCCATCATGAACTCGCGAAATGGGCTGACAATTCGCTCGGCCGCCTCTCGTTCATCAATTGAATGCTCAACGAGCGGCCGCACGCCTTCATTCCAGGATCTTTCGAGCGTCGGCGACATCACGAACAAGGTCATAAAGAGCGCAAGGCTCACCAGAACCATATTGCCGGGCGTATTCTGCAGGCCCAGCCCGGACCTCAGGAACGACAGGGCCACAATGAAACGTGTGAAACTCGTCGTCATGACAAGCAAGCTCGGCGCTATCGACAAGACCGACAAAATCGCGACAAGTTGCACGATCCTGCCGGAAACCGCGCCATCCGCGAACGCCTGCGGCAAATTTGGCGTCTGGGCATGAGCGACGCCGCCATTCATTGCGGCGCACGCCATTACGATCGCCAATGATCTGAGACGGCTCCTCACTGAATCACCAGTGTTTGAATAAGGACCGATTCCGCTTCTTTCCCGACACGAAACCGTGCGCGTTCGAGCAGGTCTTCGCGTAGACGTCGGAGGCCATTGGGACCCTGAAGTTGCTCGGCGGACAGGCTACGAAGAAAGTCCGCCGTGTCGGATGCGAATTCCGCAATCTGTTTGTCAATAGGGGCGCCCGGCCGTGCGTTAAGCGCCAAAGCAAGTTCCAAACGAATCCAGGCGCCAGCCGGTGCAGACAGGTTTGTGACTATAGGCTTAAGCTCCCGGATCGCAGCGCCTTGCTCAACGGCGGCGGATGGTTGGACGATCGCGCCTTCGAGCATTGATGCATTTTTTGACGAAGTTGCGCCGCCCAATAGTCCACTGCCGACGCCTAGAAGAAGCGCAACGACCGAACATAGAAGGACCGGCAAGGCGGATTTCATCGCCGGACCTCGCGTCAAAACGGGCGTACGGCGTCGACCACTTGGTGCATCAGGCTTGGCTGCTGCACCTCGCTCAATCGTCCACGGCCTCCGTAGGAAATTCGAGCTTCCGCAATCTTGTCGTACGTGATCGAATTATCGCGACTGATATCGCGTGGGCGCACAATTCCGGACACCTTGAGCTCGCGTAGTTCAAAATTGACCCGCACCTCCTGCGATCCGCTGATGAGGAGATTTCCGTTAGGCAACAGTTCCGTGACGATCGCCGCGACCGACAGCTGAATCTTCTCGGAGCGTCCGATGTTGCCCTGCCCTTTCGACGACGATGTCGTTCCGGCGTTGGCTGCGCCGTTGAGCTGGCCGGCAAGAAACGGAACAGATAGCGAGCCGTCGAACGCGCTCTTGAATAGCGACTCGTTGGACCTGTCCGTTGAGTTTCCGAGAACGGCGCTGTCGTTGATCGCGATTGTGACCGTGATGAGGTCGCCGATCCGGGCGGCGCGCGCGTCACGAAAAAGGTCGCCGCCTCTTTCGTCCCATAGGGAACGCAACGGTCCAGTGTAAGTGGCTCGCGAATCCGAAATCTGCCGAAGATTGGTTTCTACTTCCAGACCGTCGCCGACAGCGGTCATGTGCGGATTCCGTCCGATATCCCGCAGGCTGGTGGCGCAGCCCGAAAGCAACAAAGCGCCGACGATCAGGCTCTTTCCCTTCACGATCCGCTCTTCTGAGACTCGTCCGCATCGCCGGGCTTCCTCAGCGCCTTGTCGGCAATGCGTGCTGCTCGGTCCGCACCCATCTCGTTCATGATCGCGCTTGCCGCCCGCGCATTGAGCTTCATAATGATGCTGACAGCGGCGTCATCGCTCATTGCGCCGATCTGCTGCGCCGCAGCCTCGGGTCGCATCCTTGAATATGCGTCGACAAGACTGTCTCGGGACATCGCGCGACTTTTCTCTCGTCTTTCGACCCAGTTGCGCGCGTCTGCCGTCAACTTGCTAAGCTCCGCGGATTTTCTTTCAATCCGCTCCTCCAGCTCGAGAAGCGCTTTTCGTTTGCTTGCGATCCGCGCCTCCGCCGCATTTGCAAGATTGTTCGAGCAGTAGGATCGCGCGATCGAAGCGAGCTTTTCGTCCGTAGCGGCTTCGACGCTACCCAATGCGAGCGTCGCATCGCCCTTGGGCTTCTCGGGAGCAGGTTCGACAGATATTGTCTTTGCTTCCGTTCCAATCTGCGGTTTCGCGAGCGATCTCGGCGCTGGATTGTGGATTGGAGCTAGTCTGGAACCGCTTTTTCTCCCACCCGAAAGCCGTCCAGATGTCGGCTTTCGTGGCGTCTTGGCTTTCTCGTTGCGTCGACCAGGGACCGTCAATCTGGACTGCGACTCCGTCTGTGCGACTTCCGGCCGAAGCGCGGAGGTCTCGGCCGACTCCTGCGCGCACACGAGCCCCGCAAACGGGATGAAAATAGCCGCTCCGACATATATTGATAGGAGTGCTCTGCCGATCCTCCGAAACGTTCGATACGCAGGCAATTTCTGCTCCGTCGCCGAGACGCACTGTCTTCGCCGACACGACTTGCGCGAAACTGGATCATTGTACGACGACGTCGGCCTGCATCGCGCCCGCTGTTTTTATTGCCTGCAGGATCGCGATGATGCCGGCGGGTTTCACGCCGATCTGGTTGAGCCCGCGTATCAAAGACTTCAAGTTGCTGCCGGAGAGAACCGCGAACTGCCCTCCCTCCTGATTTACGGACACGGCGGTCTCACTGGTGGCGACGCTGCGACCCTGAGAGAGTGGCGCAGGCTGCGATACGCTTGGCGTTTCAGTGATGCGGACAGAAAGCGCGCCATGCGTCACCGCCACGGTCGAGATTTGCACGTCGGCCCCAACGACGACCGTGCCTGACCGCGCGTCGATCACCACCCGTGCTGGAACATCCGGTTCCACCATCAGATCGCCAATCTCCGCGAGCAGCCGGGACGCGGTCAATTTCTGCGGGCGCGCAATCTCGATCGTGCGATTGTCACGTTCTTGCGCGATCGGGGTCGCGAACCGCCGCCTTGAGTATTCGTTTATTGCGTCCGCGACCTTTGTCGCTGTCTTGAAGTCCGCATTGCGTAGCTCGAGAAACAGGCCTGGCTCCGCACCTGCCCGCGCGATCTCGCGCTCGACCACGCCGCCGTTGACAATGCGCCCCGTAGTCGGAACGCCCTGCGTCGCTGTCTCCGAGCGACCGGACTCGGCGAAGCCTGACACGGCGACCGGCCCCTGCGCTGAGGCTTGCACCACACCGTCGGGTCCCATCAAAGGGGTCATAATCAGCGCGCCGCCGGCAAGAGACGTCGCATCGCCAAGCGAAGAGATCGTCACGTCGATCCGTGTCCCGACCCTCGAGAAAGGCGGAACATCGCTGGACACGATGACGGCCGCGACATTGCGCGTCCTCATTGCGCCGCTCTTCACGGCGATCCCCATGCGATCAAGCATCGACTGCAACGATTGTTCCGTAAACACGGAATTGCGCAGGGAGTCCCCCGTGCCCTGAAGGCCGACAACCAGACCGTAGCCCACGACCTGACTGTCTCGCATGCCACGGACGGACGTTATATCCTTGATCCTGACTTTTGCCTGGACAGCTCCGGCAGTCAGGCAGACGAGGACCAGCAATGCAATTCGGACGATCATTGCCCCACCAGTACGACTCCGGAAGATGCTACAACCCCGGTTACGACGAGCCCGCTTTCGGTATTGCGTACGCGTATCGCATCTCCGACGCGCGCGGCCTGCAACGCCTGACCGGATGCATTGATGCTAATGCCCGGCCGCTCGTAGACGAGCTGGACGGCGGCGCCGTTCAGGATCGACTTCGGATCATCGATAGACGATATCGAAATTGGTCGACCTGGGAAAAGCGTTCTGCGCGCCACGTAACCGACCAAGTCCGCCCGCGAACGGACCATGTCGCGCGCGTCGCGTGCGTCGAGAAGTGTTTCACTCAGCATATCCTGTCGGATGACCTCGCCCGGATAGATCGTCGCCCTTGCGCAAGGCGTCACGACTTCTTCCGCGCAACTGATTGACGCTGAGGCGGCAAGAATTGCAAATGCGATCAGCGCTCTCGCCACGAGTCATCTCAGATTCTTGGAAATCGTACTCGCCATGTCATCGACCGCTTGAATGACTTTCGAATTCATTTCGTAAGCGCGTTGCGCGGAAATCAGGTCGGTTATTTCTTTGACAGGATCGACGTTCGAATTCTCGAGGTACCCTTGATTGATCGCCCCAAACCCGGGATCGGCCGGCGCGCCATTGACGGGCTGCCCGGATGCCGCGGTCTCACGAAAGAGATTGCTGCCTAGCGGCTCGAGACCAGCTTCATTTGCGAACGTTGCAATCGTCAATTGCCCTATCTGCTGCGGCGCGGTCTGCCCCGCCAGGCTCGCCGTCACGAGGCCTGACTGGGAGATGTTTATGGCGGTCGCGTTCGCGGGCGTCTGAATCGCTGGAATGAGCCCGTAGCCATCTGCGGTGAGGATCTGCCCCTGCGCGTTTGTGCTGAACGACCCGTCGCGCGTATAGATTGTCTGACCGTCCGCAGCCTGGATCTGGAACCAGCCACGGCCGTTGATTGCGAGATCAAGCTTGTTCCCGGTGCTGGTAAGGGCGCCTTGCATATTCAGAATACGGACGGCCGCTGTGCGAACCCCGAGCCCGATCTGGGCGCCTTCCGGAACCGTGGCGTCGCGCCCTCTGTTCGAAACGCCTTGGAGTCTTTCCGCCTGATAGAGGAGATCGGTGAATTCCGCGCGCGCCCTCTTGAACCCAGTGGTGTTTATATTGGCGATGTTGTTGGCGATCACCTCGACATTGAGCTGCTGTGCGCTCATGCCCGTCGCCGCAATCGTGAGCGCTCGCATGCTTTACCTCATATCGCCATGCGGCTGATTTCCTGCAGCGCAGCGACGGCTTTGTCCCGCACCACGAGTAGAACCTGCAGGTTCTGCTCCGCATACATTAGCCGCTCGACCACTTCTCGCGCTGGCGCTTTGCCATGCAATCCGGCCGACGCCGCGTTCTCCGCCTCGGCAATCGAGCGCGGCGCGCTGGTCGCCGCATTGGCAAGCACGTCAGCAAAGTCGCCGGAGCCGGCGGCCGCGGGATGACGCGCTGCGTCTGCGACCGAGCGAGCAATCCCCTGCGCGACACTCAAGCCCATGGATAGTGGAATCATCTTTGCCTCAGATCCGAAGAAGGTCGACAGTCATCGAAAACAGGTCGCGCGCCTGCCGCACAACCTGAAGGCCTGCTTGATAGTCGTGGTTCGCGTCCCTCAAGTCGGAAAGCTCCAGAATCGGATCGACGTTAGGCATTTTCACCTCGCCCTTATCATTCGCGGCCGGATTTCCCGGATCGCGAACGATCCGAAATGGAGACCAATCGCGGCCGATGCTCTTGACGCCGACATAGCGCGCGCCGTCTGCACGCGACACTTCATCGCCGAACGTCACCGTCTTCCGCCGAAACGGGTCGGCGCCCGGCGCCGTCCCCGTAGTATGGGAGTTCGCAATATTTTCGGAAACAAGCTGGATACGAACGGCCTGCGCGCGTAGACCGGCGCCGGCCACCCGCATAGAACTCTGCAACGGATCCAGCATTTTCAGCTCTTTGCCGCGGAAAGAATCATGCGGTGGAACGACTTTACAATTCCGGCATTCAGCGCGTAGCCCTGATGGACCTCATTCGACATGAGCAATTGCTGATCCAGCGAAACGTTGTTTCCGGAATGCGATGTGGCGTCTCCCTTCAAGGCGACGCGGCGGAATGCCTGTCCCGATTCGGTCCCATTCTGCAGATGTCTTTCGTCTGTCGACGTCATGGAAATATCGGCGGCGCCGACGGAAGCCGCGAAGGTCCCGACGTCGCTTGCCCGAAACCCCGGCGATGCTGCGTGCGCAACGTTCTCGGCGATGGCGTTCTGCCGATCTATCAGCCATCGCGCATGTTGCTGCGCTACCCGAAATATGGACATGTCCGCCAATTCATTCTCCAGATCTGTTGGATCAGGGTAGAATGGCCACGCTTGCGCGAAGCTTGCTTACACTCTCTCGTAAGCGGGTGGATTGCGCTTCGACAGAAAATTGACGATTTCCGCCACCGCTCTGTAGAACTCGACCGGAATAGCGTCGCCAACCTCGACACGCCGGTACATGGCGCGAGCAAGCTCAGGCTGCTCGACAACGGGTATTTTCCGATCAACCGCCTCGGCTCGTATTTTCAGCGCGATCAGTTCCTGCCCCTTGGCCACGACCACAGGCGCTCCGCCTTCCTCTCTCAGGTATCTCAACGCCAAGGCGTAGTGTGTTGGATTGGCGATGACCATCGTCGCGGATTCCACATCCGACAGCATCCGTTTGCGCGCGCGATCGAGCGCAATCGAGCGCATCCGCATTTTAACGTGTGGATCGCCTTCCGCCTTCTTGATTTCGTCTTTCATTTCTTGCGTCGTCATACGCAGCTTTTTGCGCCAACGACGTCGCGAGAGAACGACGTCGAGAACGCCAAAGACGACGGCGACGACGGTCATGGTTACGGCAATTCGCTCGATGGCGTACGTTGTCTCGACGCCGACCAACGGCGCCTCGGGCGAGGGCGCTTTCGCCAATCGAATCCATTGCTCGCGCAGAGCTACAATCAAGACAATGGAGGCGATGGCCATTTTCGATATCGCGCGGCCAAAAGCCACGAGCCCTTTCAACCCGAATATCCGGCTCACGCCTTTGATCGGATCGAGTCGGCCCACATCGATCGCCACTCTTGACCAGGATACCCCCGGCGCGTGCGCGAAAGATCCTATCGTGATCGCAATCACGCACATGCCACCGACGACAAACATCCAATCCAGCACGAGCGCTGCTATTGTCGACCGTGACAAGTCGATCACGTCACTCGCACTGGTGAGACTGATGTCCGCGCAGATCTCGAAAAATCCGCCCAGCGCTCGACCAGACGCTCGCGTTGCAAAACCCGGCAGAAGGTTCAACGCCAGGCTGATTGCCATGAACGACCCCAGCAGCCACATGTCAGGCGCGCTCGGCGTATCGCCTCGTTCGCGCGCTTGTTTCAGTTTCTCATCGGACGCTTCATGCTCCCTGCTTTCCTGATCGCCCACATCGGACATGCCGAGACCTCCGACGCTAGATGAGCGCCGCCGCGGGAAGGCTTATCGTACCCGCTTGAGAAAGCCGCAGAACTGTCGCGACTATGAATTGCCGGGCCGCGTCTATGTCGCGATCGGGCGCGCTCGCTTCGCCCGACAGCTCGTTCTCGACCATTCGTCGCGCCCGCGCTCCAAGACTGCCCAGAGCCGCCTCGACCAGATCGGGGGCCGCTCCTTTCAAGGCGAGGATCACTTTCTCGGTGGGGAGCCCGTCGAACAGCGCCGCGCGGTGCTCCGCCTTCAGCAGCGGCAGTTCCTCGAACCGGAATATCATCGACCGCACGCCCGACGCTTGGTCCGGCGCGATCGACGACAGATGCGAAAGCACATCGTCCATGACCTCGCTCGACATCAGATTGACTATCTCCGCGACACGCCGTTGCCCATCGTTGCGTGCGGGTAGACCGTCTCCGTTCGCCAGGACGCTGGCGATAGCCTCGTCGAGCAATTGCGAGACAAGCGGCGTCGGCGGCGTGCACGTCAGCATACATGCGACCGTTTCCCGACGCAGTCCGTCGTTCATGACCGCGAGCGCGGCGGACGCATGGTCCGGCGGCAGCCGCGATACGATCGACGCCGCCAGCCACGGCGGCTCGCGCTGCAGCAGTTCGCCCACCTGCGCCGCGGAGCGGCCACGCAACTCCTTCCACACGTCTACTGGCGCATTCTGCGGCGTTGATGGCTCAATTTCGGCTACATCCTGGGGCGCGAGAGTTCCTGCAACGAGCTGCTGCGCCTCAGAAAGCGTACCGATCAGTTCCGGCCCTTCGACAAAATCGACGGAGAACTGATCCACCATTCCATCGACCGTATTGCGATCGACTATTCCGAGGGTCGCCGCGGATCGTGCAATATCCAGCACCTCATCCTTGCTGAGATGCTGAAGCACCCGCGCGGCCCCCGCCTTCCCCAGAACAATCAGCAACGCCGCGGCTCGTTGCGCGCCGCTCAGGCGCCGACGGTCGCCGCCCGTGCGTCGCTCAATATCGCTCATGGCTCCAGACCGTCTCGACGCCGCGCATTCAGCTCGACAATCTTGAAGACAAATCGTGGCGGCGTGTCATCGGTGACGCCGATCTCGCCACGGCACACCAGCCGATCATCCACCATCAAATCGACGGGCTCTCCGAGCCTGCGATCGAGTCTGATGAGAGCGCCCGCCCGCAGACGCGCTATATCTCCAATCGACATTGTGACGGCGCCAAGCACGACGCGCAATGTCAGAGGAATTGCGTCGAAATTCGCGGACACGCTCGGGATCGATACCGCGGAATCGCCTTGCGAGTCAGCGATCGGGTTCGTTCGACCGTCGCCTTCCATCATCGCTCTCCTTCACTGGCGTCCAATAGACGTACGGCCAAGAAGTCGCCGTCGCGCGAAAGCTCACATCGAAATAATGTCTCGCCACCGACGCCTAGCAAGACATTCGATCGCGGTGTCGAGGATAGTTTGACCTTCGATCCGACCCGCCACGATCTCGTCTCGCCAAGAGTCGCCTTGCGATCCAGGAGCGCCCCTTGCAGCGTCACTTTCGCTTCCATCAAACGAATGGGGATTTCCTCCGCAGCGTCTGCCGACGAAACGGCCTCTCGCTCTCCCCCGAGAGCCTGACAGAGCGAACGTAGGTCTGCGGGTTCGAGCAGATACTCCAGCCTCAACCCGCATTCGTCGATCGAGATCGGCAGCCGCGCAATATCCTTCGGCAAGGCTCGGATGCCCTGCCCTTCCTCGGATTTCACGGGGCGACGGATGGCGGACGACGGTCCAGGCGCTGCGATGACTTTGCAGAATACATCCAGGAGTGAACCGACGACCCCGTCGACAAGAAGCTGCAGGATCTGGCCGCTATGGCCGCTTCGATATGGCCCTGGCTCCATGCCCATCGCCGCAGCGCAAATCGCGGCAAGATCGGGCGTCGGGGCGGCGCATACGACCTCGCCTTCGAAGCCCTCGATCATTGCCGCGACGCTTGTCACGGGTTGATCGGTCTCCGACGCAACCAGAATGCGTTGCATCCCGATCTCCTTGCGGCAGAACTCGGACACGCTGTTGCGCAAGCGCGCAGTCAGCGCTTCTACTTCACGAACCCCATCGCTGACGAACACCTCTGGCCGCCATTCCGAAAACGCCACGTGGTCCGAAGCGTGATCGTTACGCCCCTCGATACCTCCAATCATGCCGCTTCCGCGGTCCGGCCCGCTCCGGCGCTCATCTCCGTCTCGACATCGTCGATCGAAGGTCTCTCGCTGGACGGTACGGTCTTGCGCCCGTGCTCGACTGCTATCTGCGGGAGCGCGCCATTCATGAATGCGAGAAGCGACTGCTTGACGATAACATAGACGCGGACCTGCTTCTCCCGCGTGCCTTTGATCTTTGCGCCGAGCGGCGTGACGATTCCGTAGGAGATGAAAATGCCGGCAAACGTTCCGACAAGGGCCGCGCCGATGAGGCCTCCAAGCATTTCCGGCGATTGATCAAGCGCGCCCATTGCCTTGATAACGCCGAGCACGGCCGCCACGATACCGAGGGCCGGCAGCGCTTCCGAGACGGCGGTCAGCGCCTGATACGGCTTCAGTTTGTCTTTGGAGATCGTGTGCAGTTCCTCATCCATCAACGCTTCGATTTCATGCGTTCGCGCGTTGCCGATGATGATGAGCCGACAGTAGTCGCAAATGAACGATGTCAGATCCTTGTTGGCCAGAACTTTCGGGAACGACAAGAAAATCGTTGATTCCGCCGGATTGTCGACGTGCCTCTCGACCTCGGCGCGGGACTTCGCCCGCAACTCGCGCATCAGTGCTGCAAGGACGCCGAGGACGTCGAGGTAATCGCGTTGTTTGGGCTGCCGATCCAGAATCGCATCCATCACCGCGCCGCCGGTGTCGCGAATCGTCTTCATCGTGTTTGCGATAATGAACGTTCCGAACGCCGACCCCCCGATGATCACGAATTCCCAAGGCTGCCATATCACGATCAGATGGCCGCCAAGCGCCGCGAACCCGCCGAGAATTGAACCGAGCGCGATGATCAGACCAATGACAAAGTTCAATGAGGGGCTCCTCGGCTCTGGACAGCCACCTCCGGATTTGCCGCACGCCGGCTTACGCGAGGCTGACTTGGCCTCCGTCCAGCTTCACGCAAGCCGTGTCGGACACCGATGCAACGCATGAGAAGCTTCAAGACGCCATAGGCGGCGAATGACTATTGCACTTTACGTCGACGCGGCCGCGCAACTCGCGCTTTCCCGAAAGCTCGACCGTCTCGCCTTCAACCTCGCGAACGCCAATACTCCGGGCTTTCTTGCCGATGGCTTGAAGTTCGAGTCGCTCGTTTCGACTACCGGCAGCTCAAATGTCGCTTTTCCCGATGCGGGAGCTGATTTCATATCACTCGCGCACGGCGCAGTCCTGCGTACCGGAAACGCAATGGACGTGGCCGTGAGAGGCGACGGTTGGCTGTCGGTCGCCACGGCGGATGGCGTCGCCTATACGCGCGACGGGCGTTTGCAAATGGATTCGAATGGCGACATCCGCACCCTGGCCGGCTACCCGGTGCTTGATGCGGCGGGCTCACCTCTGGTCGTGGACCCAGCCGGCGGGGAGCTTTCCTTCGCCAATGATGGCGCAATCCTTCAGCGTGGCAAGCAAGTTGGCGTTCTCGGTCTATTCGCCATGGATCCCGGAGCCCGGCTCATCCGTCGCGACAATTCAGCGATTGCAAGCGACCGTGACGCGACGCCGATTACCAACTTCTCCGCGACAGGGGTGATGCAGGGCTATCTCGAACAGGCGAATGTCAATCCCCTGACCGAGATCTCCAAGCTGATCGAAATCCAGCGCCTGTTCGATCACATTTCCGCATGCATGACCATCAACGATACCAGCCAACAGGAAGCGATCCGCATACTTGGCGGGCAGACATGACCGCCGCCGGCGGGGCGCGCGACGCGCTCGCGCAGCTGGAACATCTCGTCGCCACATTCTCGCCCGTTCGGGACGCTGTGTTGGTCGGGGGCAAGGTCGCGGAGATTGGCGCGGGCCATTATCGCATCGCCGGTCTCGGCAGGCGCTCGGAGGTCCGCGACATATTGCTGGCGGCAGACGACGAAAGGCCGATAGCGGAGATTTCCCGGCTTGACGTCAGCGACGCCGTCGCAATTCCCTTTGATCGCGATACCCGGCTCCGGATTGGAGATCATGTCTTCAGGCAAGGGCCGCTCGAAATAGCGCCTTCGCCGGCGTGGCTCGGCCGAACCCTCGACGCGCTTGCTCAGCCGATCGATCGACGTGGCCCGCTTCCAGGAGGATCGAAAGCGAGGAGTATATTTGCGAGTTCGCCGGCTGCACTGACTCGTCGTCGCATTACTCAGGGCATTAGTACGGGTGTGAAGGCTGTCGATCTTTTCACACCGCTCTGCGTCGGCCAGCGTGTCGGCATATTCGCCGGATCGGGCGTCGGCAAATCGACTCTCATCGGAATGCTCGCCACCGCGGAGGGGTTCGATGTGATCGTCGTCGGCTTGATCGGAGAACGCGGCCGAGAAGTCAGGGAATTCATCGAATCGACCCTTGGCCCAAGCCTGGAACGCGCGGTGACCGTTGTCGCTACAGGCGATGAGAGCGCTCTGCTGCGTCGTACCGCCGCGTACACGGCGGTGACGGTCGCCGAGCACTTTCGCGATGAGGGACATTCCGTACTTCTTGTCATGGACTCAGTTACCAGACTTGCGCTGGCGGCGCGCGAGATCGCAATCGCTCAAGGCGAACCTCCGGTGTCCCGCGGCTTTCCACCGAGCGTTTTCGCCGATCTGCCGCGGCTACTCGAACGAAGCGGCCCAGGCCCAGAGGGCGCGGGCGACATAACCGGGGTGTTCGCGGTTCTCGTGGATGGCGACGACCACAATGATCCTGTCGCCGACACGGTGCGCGGCATTCTGGACGGGCATATCGTTCTCGATCGCGCCGTCGCAGCGCAGGGCCGATATCCCGCTGTCGATATCCCCGCATCTCTCTCGCGCTTGGCGCACATCGCACTGTCTCCCGAGAGGCAAGCCTTCTCCGCCAAATTTCGGAACCTGGTTGCGATCTTCGAGGAGTCCCGCGACTTGCGGGCGATGGGCGGATACCAATCCGGACTCGACCCCGATCTCGACGCCGCAGTCGCAATCGTGCCGGGTCTCTATTCGCTCATCGGTCAGCCACGCGAAGCAGGTCCCGCGGGCGACGTGTTCAAGGAAGTCGCCGACATGTTGAGCGCGAACCTTTCCAGCGGGACCAGGCGCCTCACGTGACCATTCCCTCGTCGCTCACACAGGCCTTGCCCGAAAGATCGAACGCTTTCGATGTCCTTTTCGCATCGGGCATCGTTCTCATCCTGTCCATATTCTTCCTGCCGACGCCGCCGTTCCTGATCGACATCGGCCTTGCGCTGTCTCTTTCCATTTCGGTCCTCATTCTCATGGTGGCTCTCTGGATCGAGAAGCCGCTCGAATTCTCCGCTTTTCCAACGATTCTTCTCGTGTCCACGATGCTGCGGCTGTCTCTCAACATAGCGACAACCCGCCTCATTCTCGCGCATGGGTCTGAAGGAGTATCGGCGGCAGGCTATGTCATCGGCGGCTTCGCTCGTCTCGTCATGAGCGGCGACTTCGTCATTGGCCTCGTCGTCTTCTCGATTCTCATCACCGTGAATTTTTTGGTGATCACGAAAGGCGCGACCCGTATCGCCGAAGTCGGCGCCCGGTTCACGCTGGACGCGATCCCTGGAAAGCAGATGGCGATCGACGCCGACCTCTCCGCTGGCCTGATCGACGACAAGCAGGCGCAGGCGCGGCGGCGTGAGCTCGAGGAGGAAAGTTCGTTTTTTGGCGCGATGGACGGAGCGTCGAAGTTCGTCCGAGGCGACGCTGTCGCCGGGCTTATCATACTCGGCGTCAATATTTTCGGAGGCATCCTGATTGGCATTACGCGCCACGGCATGTCGGCTGCGGACGCGGTCAACGTCTTCACCAAGCTTTCCGTCGGCGACGGCCTCGTCTCGCAGATTCCAGCTTTGATCGTTTCTCTTGCCGCAGGCCTCCTCGTATCGAAGGGCGGCACGCGCGGCTCCGCGGATCAGGCCGTCGTTGGCCAGCTAACCCGTCATCCGCGCGCATTGACGCTCGCAGGTGCATTGATGGGCCTTCTTGCGATCGTTCCGGGGCTACCTCTCGTCCCCTTCGCGCTCCTGGGCGCCACGCTCGCGTTCGGCGGAATCGCGATACCACGCCATACCGCGCGGCGTACCGCTGCGGAACAGGCGCATGCTATCGCGTCGGAACGGGCGGCCGCACAAGCCCATCAGACTTCCCTCAAAGAGTGTCTGCGGACGAGCGAAGTTGAACTATGCATCGGCCAGCAACTGGCGGCGAGACTTCTGCCGACATTCGACGAGATGTCGCATCGGGTGACCAAAATGCGCAGGAAGTTTGCGCAACGCTACGGATTCGTGATCCCGGAAATCAAACTGTCGACACCGATCGACATACCATCGCGTTCATATCAGGTCCGTATACATGGGGCAGTCGTCGCCTCGTTCGAAATGCCCGTCGGCGACAGCCTCGTCGTTTTCGGCGACGGCCCGAAGCCGGATCTGATCGGCGAACTCACGCGCGAGCCGGCGTTCGGCATGAACGCCATGTGGATCTCCCCGGCCTATGTCGCAGAGGCCAGGCGAGCTGGCTTCGATCCTGTCGACAACATGGCCGTCATCCTCACGCATTTGAGCGAAGTCTTGAAAAGCAGCTTGTCCCAGTTGTTTTCCTATCGCGACTTGCGATCGCTCGTGGACACGCTGGAGCCGGAATATCGAAAGCTGCTCGACGAGATCTGCCCAGCCCATATGTCGCTGTCAGGTCTCCAGAATGTTCTGAAGCTTCTTCTTGCCGAACGCGTATCGATCCGCAGCTTCACGTTGATTCTGGAGGCGATCGCAGAGGTCGCGCCATACTCGCGTCGAGTCGAGCAGATTGTCGAGCATGTTCGGATCCGGATGGCTCCACAAATCTGCGACGAGCTTCTCGTCGATGGCTCTCTCAGCATTCTCAGAACGGGTGCGCGGTGGGACAACGCCTTTCATCTGCAGATCAAGCGCGATGCGAAAGGCGAGGTATGCGAGTTTGACATCGATCCGAGGCTTGTCGAACAGTTCCAGGCCGAAGCGACCGCGCTGGTCAAGCCACATACCGAGCGCGGCGCGACCGTCGCTTTCGTCTCGGCGCCCGAGGCCCGCCCTTACGTTCGAATGATGCTGGAGCGCGCACTCCCGAACCTGCCGGTGCTTTCTTCGCTCGAGATCGCGAAGGGCGTAAACGTCGTCACCCTTGGCTCGATACCTTGAGCGGCTTTGAAGAGCCGAAGCTTATTGCGGGTTTCATCGTCTTCTGCCGGATCGGCATGTGCCTGTCCTTCGCGCCGGGCTTTTCCAGCGGACGCTTTCCGGTCCGCATTCGCCTCCTTGTCGCGCTCGGTCTGACTGCCGCGCTGGCGCCGGCTATCCTGACGGATTTCCAGGTCTCTGCGATCAAGACCGGCGTGGCGGGTCTTTCACCGCTCATTCTGCGGGAATGCGCGATCGGAGCGACGATGGGGGTGATGAGCCGGCTTGTCTTTGCTTCGCTGGAGCTGACGTTTACCGTCGCTTCTATGGCGATCGGGCTGAGCTCGTCCTTTGCGCCACGGGTTGACGACGGCGACAGCATGCCGGAGCTCGCCGCCCTGGTGCTATTCGCCACGACCGCCATGCTGTTCGTCGCCGACATCCACTGGCAAATCGTGCATGCGGTTTTCGAGTCCTATCGCGCGTTCCCGCTCGGCGCTTCCATCGAACCGCAGTTCATCCTCGAGCGCGTCGTGGACACGCTGTCATTCGGCTTGCGACTGGCGTTTCAGCTCGCTTCGCCATTCGTCGCTTTCGGATTGATCGCTAATTTTTCGTTCGCCTTGCTCAACAGGATCACACCCCAGATCGCTATCTATTTCGTCGTCGCTCCCGGCGTCCTGCTCGGCGGGCTCGCGCTTCTGCCGGTCCTCTGGCGGGACATTGCGACGCGATTTCTGGCGGGCTTCAGCGACTGGCTGTGGCGTCTCTGAGCCATGCAGGAACGTTACACGCGACTTGCCCGAATCGTTGCGTTGTTTGAAGTCGAGACGCGCTTGCATCAAGCGCGATCCGGGCGCTTCGCCAGAGACGAATCTGCGCTCGCTACGCGCGCCAAGGAGCTTCTCGGCCTCCTGGCAGGTCCGGAAAGTGTTGGCCTGGCGCGCGCGACGGCTGATCAGATTTCGAGGAGCGCCCGTGACCGCGCAGCCATCGGCGCAAAACTCGAGGCGGAATCGGCGGCGCAGCGGAAGGCCGAATTGCGCGCCCGCGTCGCGGAGCAGGCGCTGGCGATGGTCAAGCTCCGTATCGACGACAGAACGCAACGCGCCCTGCTGGAAGAGATGCAATTCGTGGCGCCGTCAGCTTCCCGCAAGTCCCAGGGGCCTAAAGTCTGAGCGAAGGGAGCGTGGCGTGGCGGCATTTTCCAGTGACATCATTTCGAATGTGGTGGCTGCCGCGGATCCACGCCGTGCCGAAGCCGCGCGTCAGAAGCTCGCCGCGTCCGCTGCGTCCGCGCCGACCGAATTCGAAACTCTCGTTCACCCCGCGCAGAAGGAAGCACGGAACGCGGCGGTCGCGACGCCGTCCGCGCGCGTGGATCGTCCACTGGCGAAACGCCCGGTTGCGGGCGAATCGCCTGTGGCCTTCGCCTATCGCTCTCTCGGAGCCATGCTGCTGCAGAAGGCCTTCGAGACGATGACGCCGACCTCCGGCTCCGATGGCGCATCGAGGTCGGCGATGTCGGTGTGGAAGTCGATGCTCGCGCAACAATTCGCGGAATCGGCCTCCGCGACGATGTTCAGATTGCCTGATGCGCTTGCAGACGTCGGAGGGCGCCCCTCGCCAGACTCTGCGCGTGCGGCGTCTGCGGCTGCGCGCGGGGGATTGTCATGAAACCTTCCTTTCTCCCGGATGCGGAGGACGCCCACGCAACGGAGCCGCCACGCGACGGCTTGTTGCGCGCGATACGGCGGACGCAGGCGACGATCGAAGACGAAACGTCCGCTCTCGCACGCGGGATCGCTGCCGATCATGGCGATTTCCGTCACAGGAAGGACGTGTGTCTGCTGGATCTGTCACGGCGCGCGCCAGCCTTCGTGCGGCCGCCGGACGATCCCGAATTGATGGCGGCGCTGCGGGGCCTCAAGGACGCGATCATTCGCAACCAGAAGATGCTGCGCTGTCACGTCAATGCGGCGCGGCAGGTCTCCGCCATCATCATGAATGCGATCGCCGAGGAAGATTCCGATCGCACCTATTCGGCGACAATCGGACGCGGGCGCCCGCGCCTGTGATCAAGCCACTGCTCCTGACTGTCTGGGTCGCGCTGTTGAGCCTGTCGGCCAATTTCGGAGTCGCCTATTGGCGGGAGCATCGAACGCAGACGGCTGACAAGCCGCCGGAAACGCTCGAGCAGCGCAAGACCCGGATCATCAACGTGCCGATCCTGTCCGAGGGGCGGGTGCAGGGCTATGTCGTTGCGCAATTCGCGTACACCGGGCAAGCGGCGGCGCTGAAATCGGCGGCGGTGGCGCCCGACGGGATCATCCTCGACGAGGCCTTCCGCCTTCTCTACGCAGATGAGAAAACCGATTTCCGTCAATTGCAGCGCGCCGATCTCAACAAGATCGTCGAGACGTTGAAAGCACGCGTGCTGGAGCGGACGCGGCCGGAACTCGTCAAGGAAATCCTTGTCCAGGAATTCAACTACGTGGCCAAGGACGATATACGCAGATGACGTTCGTCGCCCGGAATGTTCGCGCGGCTCGAAGCAGCGCCGGTTTCGCGTTGGGCGCTCTCGGTTGGGCGGCGCTCCTGGCTCTCGCAGCCACGCGCATGCTGTTGGGCGCGCCGCGAGACGACGGAGTTTTGTTCGCGGGCCTCGCTGCGGCCTGCGCAAGCATCCTCACCGGCGCGACATTGCTCGTGCTGCATGCCCTGAAGGCAGGCTTCGGCGCGCTGGATTCTTTCTTCGCCGCTGCGCTGGCGCGATCGGCCCAACGTCGCGACGAGCAACCTTCCGTAGCGACCCCCGAAACGCCGCCTCAGCGCGGCTATATCGGCGACAGGCCCTTTGTCGCACGGAGCGACGGGAGCGTCATGGTCGAAACCCTGCTCGGCCCCCGCCTGTTTCCCTCGCTCGCCGACGCTCAGGACTTTGTCGGTTCCTGAGCGTCGACAGTTGCGGCATTACTCCGCAGCTTCAAGCTTCGGCATGCCGAGAATGGCCTTGGTCTCGAGGAATTCGCCAAAGGCGTGATCGCCCCATTCGCGGCCGTTGCCGGACTGCTTGAACCCGCCGAACGGCGCCATCATGTCCGGGCCCGCGCCATTGAGCGCCACCTGGCCGGCGCGCAGCCGCGAGGCGACATCGCGCACTTTGGCGAAATCCCCGCCCGACACATAGGCCGCAAGGCCGTATTCCGTGTCGTTGCCGATCGAGACCGCCTGATCGACCGTGTCGTAGGGCATGATCGACAGCACCGGCCCGAAGATTTCCTCCTTCGCGATGGTCATCTCCGGCGTAACGTCGGCGAAGATCGTCGGCTTGACGTAATAGCCCTTCTCCAGCCCCTCCGGCTTGCCGGGGCCGCCGGCGACGAGCGTCGCGCCTTCCTCGATGCCCTTCTTGATGAGCCCCTGGATCTTGTTCCACTGCACTTCGGACACGACCGGGCCCATCTGCGCATTGCCGCCGGGATCGCCGACGGTGGTGGCTTCCGCCGCCGCCTTGGCGATGGCGACGACTTCGGCCATCTTCGTCTTCGGCGCCAGCATGCGCGTCGGCGCATTGCAGGACTGGCCGGAATTGGTCATCACCGAGCG
Source organism: Rhodoblastus sp. (assembly GCA_047605445.1). Classification (GTDB taxonomy): domain Bacteria; phylum Pseudomonadota; class Alphaproteobacteria; order Rhizobiales; family Beijerinckiaceae; genus JAJXWB01. The sequence goes on along the minus strand of JASGFP010000006.1, from coordinate 11,625 downwards.
CACGCCGCCGGTCACGGCCGTCTTCAGGTCGGCGTCCTCCAGAATGATGTTCGGGCTCTTGCCGCCGAGTTCCTGATGTACGCGCTTGATCGTCGGCGCGGCATTCTTCGCCACCTCGATGCCGGCGCGGGTCGAGCCGGTGAACGACACCATGTCGACGCCCGGATGCGAGGAAATGGCGGCGCCGACGCCCGGCCCGTCGCCGTTGACCATGTTGAACACGCCGGCCGGGACGCCGGCGGCGTCCATGATCTCGGCGAAAATCTGCGCCGAGAAGGGCGCGACTTCGGACGGTTTCAGCACCATCGTGCAGCCGACGGCCAGCGCCGGCGCGACCTTGCAGGCGATCTGGTTGAGCGGCCAGTTCCACGGCGTGATGAAGCCGCAGACGCCGATCGGCTCTTTCACGATCAGCGTCGTGCCGCGCTGCTCTTCCTCGAACTTGTAGGTCTTCAGCACGTTCAGCGCGGTGCCGAAATGCGCCGCGCCCATCGCCGCCTGCGCGCGCTGGGCAAGCCACACGGGGGCGCCCATCTCCTCGGTGATGGCCTTGGCCATGTCCTCGTGGCGCTTCTTCAGTTCGGCCATGATACGGGTGATCAGATCGATACGCTCCTCGCGGCTGGTGCGCGAAAACGCCTCGAACGCCTTGCGGGCGGCCTTCACGGCGCGATCGACATCCTCCGCGCCGCCGAGCGAAATGCGGCCGGCGACGCCTTCGGTCGCCGGGTTGATGACGTCGAGCGCCTTCGGCGCGACCGGATCGACCCATTTGCCGTCTATGTAGAACTTCAGATAGTCGCGCATGTTTCCGCTCCCGTTATGTCTTGCCCGGCCGCGGGCCGGCGTCGGGCGACACAATAGCGTCTGGCGGCGCGAGGCCAAGCCCCGGCGCGCGCAATCTCGACATGCATTTCGCAGCGCGGTAGGCATCCCGCATGCAGCCTCAGCCGAACGACAGCGACGCCCCGCAGCGCCAGAGCGATTTCGCGGCCGTCGCCTTCGCCGGCGGCGGCAATCGCTGCTACTGGCAGGGCGGTTTCTGGGACGCGCTGACCGGCCTGCGCCCGCAGGCGCCGCGCTTTGTCGTCGGCGTCTCGGCCGGCGCCTTTCAGGCCTGCTTCTCGCTGATCGGCGCCGGCGACCGCGTCCGCGAACGGGTGTTTCGCGCCTGCGCGGAAACGGAGCGCGGGCTCGACTGGGCGCTGCTGGCGCGGGGACGCTCGCCCTTTCTCGTCGGCGGCATGTATCGCGCCCTCATTGAGGAAGTGTTCGGCGAAGCCGAACTGGCCGAGCTCCGGCAGGCGTCCGAAATCCTTATTCAGGTCGCCCATTTTCCCGGCTGGATGCCCGGCGCGCTGGCCGCGCTTTCTTCCATCGGCGCCTACCAGATCGAGAAGGCGATGACCGGGGCGGCCCATTCGCGCGCCGGTCTCTATCTCGGCCTCGAGCCCGACTGGCTCTCGACCCATGCGGCGCGATCCCCGGCGGAACTCGCCGACGCGCTGATGGCCACCGCCTCGGTGCCGCCCTTCATGCCCATCGGCCGCGTCAACGGCCGCGCCGCGCTCGACGGCGGTCTGGTCGACAATCCCCCGCTGATCCGGCTGGCGGAGGCGGAGGCGGCCGGCGGGCGCACGCTGGTGCTTTCCACCCGCTCGGCCCGCCCGCTCGAATCGACGCCGCTGCGCACGGTCGTGCGCCCCTCCAGTCCGGTGACGGTGAACAAGTTCTCCGTGACCGACGCCGACGGCCTGAAAGCGGCCTACGAACTGGGCCTGCGCGACGGCGAGGCCTTCGCCAGATCGCTCCGGTCCGGACAACCTTGACACCCCGGCGGAGCGCAGCCTATATCGCCGCGCTCGACAGCGCAGCCGCAAGGCGCGCCGTCGCGTGGCGGAGTAGCTCAGCCGGCTAGAGCAGAGGAATCATAATCCTTGTGTCGGGGGTTCGAGTCCCTCCTCCGCTACCAGAAAACCCCCACGCGTTCCCGTGGCCGCGCGCGGCCCGCCAAGGCCGGGCAAGTCGAGAATGGCCGCCAGTCGGCCGACGACCCGGACTTGCGGCTGAGCGCCCGCCGGCGCGGCCTCGACGACGATCTTCTCGACGAGCTGGCGGAAGACGCTCGACGCGAGCGCATTCTGTTCGCCCGTCGCAAGAACGGCCTTGAGATCGGCGAGCGCGGCCCGGAACGACGCGACGGCCTTCGGATGCAACGTCACGATCTGGCGCTCGTCGCCGGCGCGGGAATGATCCTGCAACTCGTCTTCGAGCCGCCGGCGTTCGGCCTCGACGTCTTCCATAGCCGAGCGGACGTCGCCGAAGGCGGCCGCGCCGGTCGCGATCGCGTCGACGAGCCGCTTCATGCGGGCGTTCGCGTCGGACAGGCGCGTCTCGAGCCGCGCGCGATCGCGCGACCGGGTTCCGGCGATCTTTTGTCGCTCGTCGTGATAGGCGCGGACATATTCGGCGATTAGGTCGGGATGCTGCAGTTCGGCTTCGAGGGCGTCCAAGACGCCGGCCTCGATCCGGTCGAGATAGTAGGACCGCCCATTGTCGCAGGCGCCCGACTCGGTCGCGCGCGAACAGCGGATGCGCGGGCGGCCGCGGGCGTTATCGTGCTTCGACATTCCCGATCCGCAAGCGCCGCACTTGAGCAAGCCGGACAAGGCCGACCGTTGATAACGGCGCGGCCCGCGCGAGGCCGCCGCCGGGCGGCAACCCGCTTTGCGGGCCTTGGCCGCTAGGTAGGTAGCGGAATCGACGATCGCCAGTTCCGGGGCGGCGCTGCGCAGCCAATCGGCTTCCGGGTTCGGGCGTGAAATGCGCTTGCCGGTCGAGGGGTCCTTGACCATGCGAACCCGGTTCCAGACGATCTCGCCGGCATAGATCGAATTCTGCAGGATTCCGGACCCGCGCTCGGCGTTTCCGTTGATCGTCGAGGCGTTCCACGCGCGGCCGCGGGGCGGCGCGACCCGGTCGCGGTTCAGATCGCCGGCGATATCGCGCGGGCTCTTGCCGGCCGCATATTCCTCGAAGATGCGCCGGACGATCGCCGCCTCGTCGTCGACGACAGCCAAGCGGCCCGGCTCGCCTGATATCGGCCTGTAGCCGTAGGACCGGCCGCCGGCGTGGCGGCCGTCGCGGACGACGCCCGCCATTCCCCGGCGGACCTTCTTCGCGCCATCCTCCCGGAAGAGCTGTCCGACGAGGCCGCGCAGGCCGATCGTCACCGTATCGGCGACGCCGTCGTGAACGGCGCGCAGCTCGATCGCGAGAAACGAAAGCCGCCGATGCATGCCGGCGAGATCAGCCATATCGCGCGACAGGCGGTCGAGGGCTTCGACGACGACGACGTCGAAGGCGCGGCGCTCGGCGTCGGCGAGAAGCCTTTCGAGGCCGTCGCGCCCGAACATGGACGCGCCCGAGCGCGCCCGGTCTTCATAGGTCGCGACGACGGCAAGGCCTTGCCCATGGGCATGCTGGCGGCAAAGCGCGATTTGATCCTCGATCGAGCGATCGCGCTGCAATTCTGTGGAGAAGCGGGCGTAAATGACGGCGCGTTTCATAGGGGTTTCATGCGCCCTTCGGGCGGTAGCGGCGCGCAGCCCGCGCTCTCGGCTCATGCTGCGCAAGAGCCTGCCGCGCGGGCGGGGATTGCGTCAAGAGTCCGCATTGGCGCCGGTCGGGCGGCGGCCGAGCCGTTTGGGCGGTCGCTCGCCTTCCCGCTTCGTCCGGACGGCATGCTCAAGCCTGGCGACGGCAAGGATCGACGGCTTCACTTCCGCTGGCGCATGGTCGTATCCGCGCCCATAGCGGCCATTGAGCCGCGGCAAGAGCGCCCGCGGAACCAGTTCCCAATTCGCCGGCGACGTGTTGGTCTTGTCGCCGTCGAGGCATTTCAGGCACATTCCTTCCGGGATCGGGCCGCGCTCGATCTGCCATACATGCAAATGTTTCAAGACGTAGCGGCGATCGAACCCCGTGTGCGGGTTCGTCTCATCGATGCTGATCTCGACGTAGCCGTCTTTCGACAGGCTCTCGTGGCCGGACCATTTGGTGTTGTGAGGCCGGTTGCCCTTCTTGAACCGGGTCGCCGCGGATCGCGGATTGTAGGGCATCGTCTTCCCCTTGTTCGCGGGGGCGCCTCCCTTTTCGAACCTGCCGGTCCGGCCGGACTTCCATCCGTTGCGCTTGCGCATGGCGTTGAGATTTTGCGCAGAGACGTCGTCGCGACCGAACCTCGCGACGAATGCTGCATGGAGCGCCAAAGGCGGCAATACGCGATTTTCCGATACGAAGGCGCGCTCTTCCGCGCTGTAGGGGATATGACGTCCTTTCATGTGTCAGCGCCCGCAAACTTGATCATCGGGAGATGTTGGGCCGCTTTTTGGCCGTCCCGAACGATCAATCGCGCGGCGTCGAGCTGTAAACTGCCGTTCGCGATGACCCGGTCCGCGACCTGCACCATCGCCTTCGCACGCTCGACTTCATTTTGAAGCTGCTCTGGTGTCAATTCCTCGTCTGCGAGGCGTTCGAGTTGGGCAAACAGGTGATCGTTGAGATCGGTCAACTTGTTCCTCATCCGACGTCTTTCTTGTTTCGAGATTTCGCCTGTTCGGCCGCGTGATCCCGCCTCGCCGCGTCGCGCGCAAGCGCCCGAACCAATTCGACGAGCGCCGGATCGGGGGGCTTGCGGGCGGGCTGGCGGGCGCGAGCTGTCACGATGGCGCGCTCGCCCCTTTCTCCCAGGCATCAAGGGTGGCGTCGACGGCGAACTTGACGCCGTTCACGAATTCCTCGCCCATGACGCGTCCGAACGATCGGTGCGGCGTTCCTTCTTTCCAATCGCTCGACATGAGCGCATAGCCGATTGCCGCGCCCATGGACCGGGACATGATGAAGGCGGCGTCGACTGGATGCGCGCCGCGCGCGATCTCGGCGTTGCAGCCTTCGACCGTGGTCATGAACGCGAGTTTCAGCGTTCGCATGAACGATGCTTCGCGCGCGTTCTCGGGATCGACCTTGTGCGCCTCGAAAAACCGCTCGGCCATGTCGGCGAAGGCCGCGAAGCCGTCGCGCTCGTCGGCATTCTGCGACCCGATCTCTTGCAGATAAGCCATGAGCGACGGAAGAGCCGCGGCCTTGCGTTTCGCTTCGCCCATGTCAGACCCTCGTGCTGCGGCGTAGGCGCGCGCCGATCGCGATGAACCCGGAAACGAAGACGACGACGCCGATCGCGCATGCCGCCGTCGTCTGGCCGATCGTGACGTTGCCGAAGGCGCCGTCGACCGCGTTCATGATGGCGGCGGCGATCACGGCTTCGCCTCGTCGGCCGGCCATTTCAGCGCCGCCAGCGCATTGCGCACGAGCGCGAAAATGCCGGCGCCGCGCGCGTGCGAAAAGGCTGCGGCCGTCCGCAGCGTGGTCGCGCGTTCCTTCGTGGGATGCTCGACGGCCTCGATCTCGAATTGCTCCGGCGCGGGCGCGGCGGGGCTATCAGGCGCATAGTCGATTTTCATATGTGCGAGTTCGCGGCGGCGGTTGGCGTCGCCCTTCGGCCAGAGTTCGACGGTGACGACGATCATGGCGCAGGCCTCGGCTCAGGGCCCGCGCACTTGCCGGTCGCATCGTGAATGCGCAGGCCGTGCAGCGGACAAGTCAGGATTCCCTCGGCGTCCGCTGGCAGCGCATTCAGAAGCGCGCGGCGATGCGGGCAAATCCATCCTGTCTTTGCACGCTTCGCTTGTTGCCCTGCGAACGCCGAGTTCAGGGCGGCGACTTCCTTGCGCGCGACTGCTAAGTATTCGATCTTCGACCGCGCGCATTTCATCTTTCGTCGCTCCGCGCGTGGCACGGCTTTATCGCGTGTCGCGAGCGGCGCATTGAAGACGGCCGCTAGGGGCTGATACAGGGATCGTGGCGCGGGCCATAAGGCGGCGTCGCTTAAAAACCGGCCGTCAAGATGATAATGACGCTGTTCAAAATTGAAGAATTCGGGGTCGGAATGTGCGGGGCCGAGAACCGGCCACCAACGCTCATGTCCATACCACGGGTAAAATATCGCCCGCACGAGATAGAATTTCCCGACGACAAGTTCGCCCGTGACGTTTTCGGCGCGCTCGATCGCCATCGCCCTCACTCCGCTGCGATCTTCGTCTCGACCGCCGGCGCGAGCGCGACGTCGAGATAGAAGCGGCCGGTCTTGTGGCGCCAGCGCTGCAGGCCGAGACGGGTCAGGATCGTTCCGAATGCGCCGAGGCCGGGCGGCGCGGCAATGCCTTCCATGATCGCCCATGCCACGAAAGCGTCGTGCAGTTCCGTCGCGCGGACGCGCAGTCCCTGGCCGCGGCGCGTGCGCGCGTCGAGGAATAGCTGAACGGCCTGTTCGTCGCCCTGGGCCTGCGACACGATTGTCGGCGCCGGTGCCGGCGCGGGCGGCGGAGGCAGGTCGGCGAGCCAGTCCGACCACGGCGCGGGCAGCCATTTGCGCTGCACGGCCATGGCGGCGGCAAGCGCCGCGATTTCCTTGCGGCTTCCCGTGGGCTCGACGGCCTTTGCGCCCTGCATGGCCGCGAGCGCGTCGAGCGCGCCCTGTTTCGGCGCGGCCTCGAACCAGGCGTCGCGGTCGAGCGCGCGATGCAGCGCACCCGCGATATTGGAGAGGCGGCCGACGGCGCGCACGATCGGGCCAAGCGGCGTGACGTCGTATCGACCGACGTCGATCGAGCGCGCCACGAGCGCGGCGAAGGCTGTCGTGAGATCGCCGAGCGGCTGGCGCACGCAATGCACGAGCGCGACGTCGAAGGCCATGCCCGCGATCTCGTCGAGCAGGTCATGCGGCGCGCCGGCTTTCGTCGTGGCGGAAAGCTGCGCGATCGACCGGCTCTGCACGCCCATGGTCGCCACAGCAATCGCAAGCGCGAGGTTGATGTTAACGGCCGCGCAATCGGCAATGGCGCGGGACAGGGCCGCGTCGCGGATGGCTTTCAGCTTGCGCGTCTCGTCGAGCAGCGCGGGATGATGCTCAGGGACGGCCGGCGCTGCTGCGCGGATGATCTCGACCTCGTCGTCGTCGCTCGCCTCGGGCGCTGGCGCGCGATCGACCGCCCGCAAAAAGCCGCCGTCGATCACGATGCGGCCGTTCTGATCGAGCGTGAGAACGAAACCGAGTTCGGCGCGGCGGCTCTTCGGCACGCCGCGCGACCAGGCGCGCAGCTCGATCTCTTCGGCTTCGGTCGCGAGCATCAAGGCCTCGACCTCCTCGCATCCGCCAAGATCTTGCGCCTCGATCGCGTCGAGCCGCGCGCGGTCCTCCGGCGTCATGTCGGCGCTCGCGACCTTCGTCATATCCGGCGTGTCGTCGAATTGCGTGATCGCCCATTTCCAGCCCTGCGCGGCGCGGATTTCTTCGGCGCGGGCGCGCAGCTTGTCTTCGGCGAGGCGGCGCAGCAGCGGGCCGTCCTCGAAAAAGGCATGCTCTTCGAACAGGCCCTGATCGATTGCGCCGCCCGCGCCGAGATATTCGGCCTTCGCGAAGATCGCGAGGGAATGGCGGGCGACGACGGCGTCGCCACGCAGCAGCCTGCGGATTTGTGCGGCGTCGTTGCGCGCTTCGCCCGACAGGGCATGAAAGGTTTCGAGCTGCCGCGTGTGGTCGCGCGCGACCGTGTAGGCCTTGGCGGCGTCGGCCGTGATCTCCTCGGCCTTCCAGGCCGCGCGGATTTCCGGCGCGAGATCGCGGCCGAGCGCAAGCGCCTTGATGACATCGCGCTGGTCGAGCCGGAAATGCGCGGCGATCTCGGCCGTCGTGCGATAGCGCGCCATGCCCGCGAAGGCCTCGTATTGCTCTATGGGGTGCAGGCCGAGCCGATGGAAATTGACGGCGAGCGCGATCTCGCGAAGGTCCGCCTCGCGGCCCGTGATCTCGACGACGCGGATTTCGGAATCCGGCTGAATGCGGCCCTGTTCGGCAAGGCGCTGCAGCGCGCGCCAGCGGCGCGACCCGTCGAGGCAGAGAAAGATCGGCTTGCCGTCCACATGGCTGCGCTCGACGAGGATATCCTCGATCACGCCGTTCGCGACGATGGAATCGGCGAGGCCGTCGAGATCGGCGTCATCGACCTGATGGCGCGGATTGAGCGGGGAAACGCCGACGATATCGGACAGGCGCACATTGCGCGGCGCGCGGACGATCATGGCGTCAGGCCTTCGGCGGGAGAGACGAAAAGGCCGGCTTTTCCGCGGGGCCGCGGTCATAGTCCGACGGCTTGATTGCGCGCGCCGAGAAGTCCGGGGCATGCATGACGGGCTCGCCGGAAATGGCGATGCGATTGACGTCGAACCAACGCCCGTCCGGCACGACTCCCTTGTCGTCGATCGGCGGATTCAGCGCGAGCTGGACGCAGCCGTAGAGATCGAAACAGACGGACGTGACGACGCCCTTGAACCCCGTGATCTTGTCCTCGCCCTTGCGGCCGAGCAGCGCAATCGTTTCGTTGATCATGATGCTTCTCCTTTTCAGTGCCGCGCCGCCTCGGCGCGCGCATACATGCGTTGAATGAAGTCCCGGCCTTCGCGCAGGTTGGCGGCCTCGCGCTGGCGCAGCGCGGCGAAGGAGGCGCGGCGATTGGTGCTGATGCGCGCGAGCTGCTGGCCTTCGCGCGTGAGCCGGATGCATTCGCCTTCGCCGATGGGCTCGAACAGTTTGAGCCCGAGCAGCACGCGCATGACCACGGCCTTGCAGATCGTGCGGTCATAATGCGTGACCGCGCGGACGTCGCCGGCGTCGGAAAAGACGAGCATGCTTTTCGCGCCGGCTTCCAGGGCGTCGCGCATATCGTCGGTAAAGCCCGCGAGGGGATCGCGGACTTTCATGCGCGATCCCCGGGCCTCGCGGCGGCGGCTGTTGGCGAATTTTTCAGCCATCGCCATAGCCATAGCCATCGCCATAGCCATCGCCATCGCCATAGCCATCGCCATCGCCATAGCCATCGCCATAGCCATAGCCATCGCCATAGCCATCGCCATCGCCATCGCCATCGCCATCGCCATAGCCATAGCCATCGCCATCGCCATAGCCATGGCCATAGCCATCGAGCGTGAGGACGCGGGTCACGCCGCCCATTTCGAGGGCTCGCAATCGATCGTGCCAATCACGGCGCGCAGAGGCGCGCGGACAAGGCCGGCGGGGTCGAGCTTCGTGTTTGGCAGCGGGCCGGACGCGGCGAGTTCGCCGAGGCCCTTCGTCGTGCCCCACCGCCGCACGTTCCGCGCGCTGGAAATGACGAGCCAGTCGCCGTCCTGCGCGACGTCGCCGACGAAGACGAAGCCGCGGTCGAGTATGACGATCTGTTTTCTTGCATCGCTCATGGATTTTCCTTTTCGGTTGTTACGCATTCACGCGGGACGCAGCACGAAAGATGGAAGCGGCGGTTCACGCGGGATCGTCCGCATTGTCGAAGGTCGGGCGCCCGCCGATGCTGGCGTCGATCGCGGCTTTCGCGCGTTCGCTGGCCGCGAGCGCGCGCTCGACGCAGGCGGGGCTCAGGGCCATGGCGAGGCGCATCAGCGCCACGAGATCGCCGGTCGCCATGATGGCGTCGGCCGTGCGGCCCTGCGCGATCTTCGCTGATATCTCGCGCTCGACCTGCGCGAGGCCGCGCGCGAACAGAATGGCCTTGTGCGACATGGGCGCGCCGCCCGGCATGTCCGACGCGCTGGCGAAGCGCGCGCGCTGCACGCCGTCGAAGGGCAGGATTTGCGCGGTCATAGCGGCAGGCCCGCCGTAACGAGCCAGATGCAGACCGCGAAGGCGAAGCACAGCGTCGCGGCGGCCGAGAGATCGCGCAGCGTCAGGCGGCGCGGGGCGAAGGGGCCATGCGGCGGGAGAGGCGCGAGGGCCGCCGGGGCGCGCGGGATGTCACGCGCCATGGGTGGCGGCCTCGTCGAAGACCCGGTCGCCAGCGCCCGAAATCGCGTCGGACAAGGCGCGCTTTTCGATGGCGTCGTTCAGCCTGCCGGCGATGCGTGTCAGCGCCGCGGAGTCGGCTTCGGCGCGGTTCAATGCGTGCCGCAGAGCGGCGACATGCCGCGCATGCGCAGCCTTGTCGAGCGCGCGCAGGCGACGGCTGTCGTCGAGATCGTGGCGCAGGCCCGCCATCTCGGCCTTGAGGCTTTCGACGACGGCGGGGAAATTGACGGCGTCGGCGTCGTTGGCGGGGCGAGGGGCGGGCTTGGCTTTGCGGGATGACATGGCGGCCTCCGGTGATTCGGATGCAGCCATTTAGCTCAGATAGTTGCGCAACTTGCAACTAGCGAGTTGTTGAAATTTCTGACGCAATGCGGCGGCCAACTTGCAACCGCTCCGGCGCCTAATCTTCGGGCGTTTCGTATATGTCTCTGGAATGCACGCGAAAATCGGCGCGGGCGCGCGTCGCGATCGACACGCCGGCGCACGCCGCGGAGAGGACGGCCAGGGCAATAGCGCGAGAAAATTGCAGAGAGCCGTAGCCGGACGTTCCGATTCCGACCGAAACCTTGTCGACCGTCTGGAAAAACCAGCTCGCTTCCGCATACATCCACGCGAGCACGGCGGCTATCGCGAAGAGCTTGGCGAGCGCTAGCCATCCCTGCCCGGGCGCGCCGAGCGTAGCCTGCTCGATCACAAAATTCTGCGCCCGCCAATCCCCGTATGTTTCGCGCTTTTCGGTCATCGAGCCTCAGCTCGCCTTGCGCCGGGGAAACGCCGCCTCGAGCGTGTTTTTGATACGATCGATCTCTTCGCGCGGGCGATTGCGCAGGAAGCGCGCGAGCCAGTCGTCGTCGGGATGGCGGAACAGCGCGTCCGGCTCGATGTCGAAAAACGCGGCGAGCTTCTCCTGCCAGTCGGGACCGGGCGTCGATCCGCCAAACCAGCGCGAAACAAGACCTTTGTCGGCATCCAGCTCACGCGCGAGATCGGCCTGCTTGAGCCCGCGCGTCTCCGCCCAGGCCGCAATGAAATGCGGTCGACGAGGTTGCCTCTGCCCGTACACCCTCGCAACTGTCATAGTTGCGAACATAGCAACCCCACTCCCGGACGGCGTTAACGCGACATGCAACTAAAGCCATTGACACTCCGTTGCATGTTGCGCAACTTTCAACATCATGACAACCACTGATTCGCCGAACACGCGGCATCCGACCGTCGACCTCAAAACATTGCTCAGGGAGCGCGGCCTGAAACTGGCCGATCTCGCCGCGCGCGTCGGCCGGGACAAGAGCAACGTGACGCGCTGGGCGCAGACGCGCGTGCCGGCCGAAAACGTCATCGATGTCGAGACGGCGACCGGCATTCCCCGCCACATGATCCGCCCCGATCTCTACGCCCCGCCCGAGGCCGCCGAATGATCTCGCCGCACACGCCTGCGGGCACGCATGTCGTTTTCATCGGGCTGCGCGATGCGCCGGAGGCGCTGCGGGCCGTGCATGCGCCCGCGCCGATCGCGCTCGGCAGCGTGCATGTGCTTGAGACGATCGAGCCGTGCAGGGGCTTGTGGAACACGCCGAGCGGGTTTTTCGCGCGGCTCGCCGGGCAGAAAACGTGCTTCTGCCTGCACACGCTCGATCCCGCCGGTCTCCAGG
>JASGFP010000005.1:0-66010 GCA_047605445.1 Rhodoblastus sp. | reverse complement strand
CTGCGCGCCATCGTCGCGCAGATCGTCGACGGGCTGAAGGCGCTGGCCGCCGACAGCGCGGTGGAGGTGCGCTTCGCGCCGGGCGAGCCCGTGATCGTGCCGGGCGATCGCGACGAATTGCTGCGGCTCGCCGAAAACCTGATCGAAAACGCGATCAAATACGGCGCGCCGGCGCCGGTCGACGTCAGCGTCGCGGCAAAGGACGGACAGGGCGTGCTGATCGTGCGCGATCACGGCCCGGGCATAGCGGCCGAACATCTGCCGCGCCTCACCGAACGCTTCTACCGCGTGGATACGACGGCGAGCCGCGCCAAGGGCGGCACGGGGCTCGGGCTGGCGCTGGTCAAGCACATCGTCGCGCATCATCGCGGGCGGCTGTCGATCGAATCCGAGCCCGGCAAGGGGGCGATCTTCACTGTCTCCATGCCGCTGGCCGATCGCACGAGCGACTGAACCGCGCAAAAAAGGCGGGCGTCGCGCCCGCCTTCAATCGCCGCGCCTGCAGCGGCGCGGTCAGCGGACGCGCGCGCGGCGGCGGTCCTGCGCCGGCTGATAGGCGACGCGCGCGTGATACTTGCAATAAGGCCCCTCGCCGATCGGCGAATCCGCGCCGCAATAACGGAAATCGGGCGAGGCCGGATCGCCCAGAGGCCAGCGGCACATGGATTCGCGCAATTCCATGATGGTCACGCGCTCGGACATGGGGATGACGACTTCCTCGAGCTGCGCCTTGGGTTGCGGCGTCGCCTCGACCATGCGCGGGGCGAGCGCAAAGGCGAGATTGCCGCGCATGATCGGCGCGTGATTGCGCGGCGCCGAAGGCGAGGGCGTGCGGATCGGCTTGGGCGCGCGTGGCCGCGGCGCGCTTTGCGACGGCGCCTTGGCGCGGCCCGAAAGCCCAAGCCGATGCACCTTGCCGATCACGGCATTCCGGGTGATGCCGTTGGACAGTTCCGATGCGATCTGGCTCGCGCTCAAACCTTCGAGCCAGAGCTTGCGCAGAAGTTCCACGCGCTCGTCAGTCCAGGACATGAAGTCCTCCTTGAATATCTGGGTCCGCAATCAACATTTTCCGAAAGTCCAAGCGCCTGATCCGGAATCGGAATCGGTCACGCGCCGCAAATAACGGCGTCGTTGGACGCATCGCACTCTCAGAAGGTCCGCCGCACGAGATGTCGTAGTCGACGGAGGGGACGCTACACTAGCGGTTGAATCCCGCGCAAGAGTCCCACGCCACATCGCAACGTTTTCAACAGGAGATGGGCGAGAGTGAGTCAGAGGCGCAACACCGCGCATATTTGACCTGCAGCGGGCGCAAACGTATTATTGTCCTTTGCTGCCGCCCGAAGGGGCGGCAGTTTGCGTTACAGCGCCGGTTCCGGACGGCATCCGACCGCCGCGATGGCGCCGACCAGACTTCGCCCTCCAGGGAGAAAGACAGGAGATCGAGACCGTGACTTCCGCCCTCATTCCGACCTACGCGCGCGCCGACCTCGCTTTCGAGCGGGGCGAAGGCTCCTGGCTCGTATCGGTCAAGGGCGAGCGATATCTCGATTTCGGCGCCGGCATCGCGGTCGCCTCGCTCGGCTATTCCAACCCGCATCTGATCGAGGCGCTGACAGCCCAGGCCAACAAGCTCTGGCACACGTCCAACCTCTACCAGATTCCGGACGGCGAGCGGCTGGCGCAGCGTCTCGTCGACGCTTCCTTCGCCGATATGGCCTTCTTCACGAACTCCGGCGCGGAGGCGCTGGAATTCGCCTGCAAGACGGCGCGCAAGTTCCAGGCGTCCGAGGGCCATCCCGAACGCTTCCACATCGTCACCTTCGAAGGCGCCTTCCACGGCCGCACGCTGGCGATGATCGCGGCGGGCGGCAATCCGAAATATATCGAGGGCTTCGGACCCAAGGTCGCCGGCTTCGACCAGGTTCCCTTCGGCGATCTGGAGGCGGTGAAGGCCGCCATCGGCCCGCAGACGGCGGCGATCCTGATCGAGCCGATCCAGGGCGAAGGCGGCATTCGCGTCGCCGACCCCGCCTATCTGCGCGCCCTTCGCGCGTTGTGCGACGAGCACGGGCTGATGCTCGTGTTCGACGAGGTGCAGACCGGCGTCGGCCGCACCGGCAAGTTCTTCGCCTACGAACTGACTGGCGTGACGCCCGACATTCTCGCCTTCGCCAAGGGCATCGGCGGCGGCTTTCCGCTCGGCGGATGTCTGGCCACGGCTCACGCCGCCAAGGGCATGACAGCCGGCACGCACGGCACGACCTATGGCGGCAACCCGCTGGCCATGGCGGTGGGCAACGCCGTGCTCGACATCGTGCTTGCGCCGGGCTTCCTCGACGAGGTCCAGCGCAAGGGCGTGCTGCTGCGCCAGAGGCTCGCGGAATTGCGCGACCGCCATCCCGACATCATCGCCGGCTTCCGCGGCGAGGGGCTGATGATTGGCCTGCAGACGAAAATCCCGGTCGGCGAATTCGTCGCCGCCGCACGCAACGCGCATATGCTGACCATTCCGGCGGCGGACAATGTCGCGCGGCTGCTGCCGCCCTTGAACATCTCCGAAGACGACCTCGCCGAGGGCGTCAGGCGGATGGAAGAGGCCTGCGTCGCGCTGGAAAAGGCGCGCGCGCCGCAGGGAGCCTCGGCATGAGCACGCCAGCGCGGACGGACGAGGTCCGCTCCTTTCTCGATCTCGACCAGATTTCGGCGAACGAGCTCCGCCGCATCCTCGATATCGCCGCCGAGCTGAAGAAGAACCGCGCCGCCGCCAAGGCGTCGGCGGCCAAACCCTTCGCCGGCAAGTCGCTGGCGATGATCTTCGACAAGCCCTCGACGCGCACGCGGGTCTCGTTCGACATCGCGATGCGCGAACTCGGCGGCGAGACGATCATGCTCACCGGCGCGGAGATGCAGCTCGGCCGCGGCGAGACGATCGCCGATACGGCGCGCGTGCTCTCGCGTTTCGTCGACGCCATCATGATCCGCATTCTCAGCCACGAGGATCTGGAAGAACTCGCGCGCTACGCCACCGTGCCGGTCATCAACGGGCTCACCAAGGTCAGCCATCCCTGCCAGGTGATGGCCGACGTGATGACGTTCGAGGAGCATTGCGGACCGATCGGCGGGCGCACGGTCGCCTGGACCGGCGACAGCAACAATGTGCTGGCGAGCTGGGTGCAGGCGGCGCAGCGCTTCGGCTTCCAGATCAACATCGCCACGCCTAAGGAATTGTCGCCGCCGCCGGCCCTGATCGACTGGGCGCGCACGAACGGCGCGAAGGTGGAGCTGACGCGCGATCCCTACGCTGCGGTGAAGGGCGCCGATTGCGTCATCACCGATTGCTGGGTGTCGATGGGCGATCTCGACGAGACGCATCGCCACAATCTGCTCGCGCCCTATCAGGTGAATGCACGGCTGATGGCGGCGGCGAACAAGGATGCGATCTTCATGCACTGCCTGCCCGCCCATCGCGGCGAGGAAGTGACCGACGACGTGATGGACGGGCCGCAATCGGTGGTGTTCGACGAAGCGGAAAACCGGCTTCACGCACAAAAGGGCGTGCTCGCCTGGTGCCTCGAGGCGCAAAGATGAGCGACGACAGCCGCCCGGTTTCGGACGCGGCCATCGACGACGTGGTCCTGCCCTTCGCCGTCGAGCCGCTCGACCTGCGCGGCCGCCTCGTGCGGCTCGGGCCCGCGATCGACACGATCGTGTCGCGCCACGGCTATCCCGCGCCCGTCGCGCGGCTGCTGTGCGAGGCGGCCGCGCTCTGCGTGCTGCTCGGCTCCGCGATGAAGTCGGAGGGCCGGTTTCAATTGCAGACGCGCACGGATGGCGTGGTCGACATGATCGTGGTCGATTTCGATGCGCCGGACCGCGTGCGCGCTTTCGCCCGGCACGACGCGCCGCGTCTTGCGCAGGCCGAAGCCGAGGGCAAGGCGACGAGCGCCGAATTGCTCGGGCGCGGACATCTCGGCTTCACCATCGACCCCGGCGGCGCGATGAACCGCTATCAGGGCGTGGTGGCGCTGACCGGCGACGGGCTGGAGCGCGCCGCGCACGATTACTTCGACCGTTCCGAGCAAATTCCGACTGTCGTGCGTCTCGCGGTCGGCGAAATCGTCACTGGCGCCGGCGCGCATTGGCGTGCGGGCGGGCTGATCGTGCAATTCCTGCCCGAATCCGACGATCGCCGCCGGCAGGCGGACCTCCACCCCGGCGATGCGCCTGAGGGAACGGTCGAACACAGCATCGACGAGGACGAGGCCTGGACCGAGGGCCGCGCGCTCGCCGGCACGGTCGAGGACCACGAATTGATCGACCCTTCGCTATCGGGCGAACGGCTGCTCTATCGCCTGTTCCACGAGCGCGGCGTGCGCGTTTTCGCAGCCCATCCGGTGCGCGACCAGTGCCGCTGCTCGACCGACAGCATCCGCACGATGCTGCGCCGTTTCACGCCGCAGGAGCGCACGGACATGATCGGCGACGACGGCAGGATCGGTGTGACCTGCGAGTTCTGCTCGACGAAACGGGAGTTCGAGCCGAGCGAGTTCGAGTAGCGTCGGCGCCTACCTCCACGCTTGCGAAAAGTCTGTGAAAGCGGCCGCCTCCCGCCTTGCGGGGAGGGAGGGCCCGAAACACTGGACCGCCTTTCGCAGGATATCGCCAGACGGGGCGAGAGACGTTTCTATTCCCCCGTTTCCCTACACGCGGACATCGGCGCTTTCGTCAGCTTCGCGACCTTGTCCGCAGGGCTCTTGTCGAAAGTCATCGTCGTTTCATCGGCCGCGTCCTGCGGGCGCCAGATGTTGAAGCGGTCGAAGCGCGCGGTCAGCGTTTTGCCGTCGGAATCGAGCGTCAGATCGACGCCGCCGCCGTCGCCCTCGACATAGCAATGTGCGACCAGTCCCGCGAACCCGCTGCACTGGCCGCCGCTCCAGTATTTCTGCTTCGAGCCGACGAGGTGGGTGACGAGGCTGTGATCGAGATAGGTCTCGTTGTTTTCGGTGCGCATGGCAAGCCGGATCGCGACATCGCGGATGCGTTGCGCCTTGTTGGCGGCGAGATGCTGCGCATCGTAGACGCGCGAAAAGCAGACCGGCCCCTTGCCGTCGGCGGCGCCGAAGGCGGCGTTCCGAAACTGATCCCATTCGGCGGCGGCGGCGCCCGTCGCGCAGCCAAGGGCGAGGACAAAGACGAATTTGCGCATCGCAATTTCTCCCGTTTAGGGAAATCTATCGCGCGGCTGCGGCGACGCCATGCGCTGGCGCACGATCAGCGGGACAATTCGCGCGTCAGCCGCCGCATGAAGGCCAGACATTCCTCCATCTGCGCTATCTCGACATATTCGTCGGCCTGATGCGCCTGCTCGATGGAGCCGGGGCCGCAGAGCACGGTCGGCACGCCATGCGTCTGGAACTGGCCGGCCTCGGAGGCGTAGGGCACGGCGACGGTTCGATTGGCCTGCGCGAGGCGCAGCGCCAACGTCTCGGCAGCCGAGCCCGGCTCGGGCGCCAGCGCAGGTATCTCGACCTCGATTTCCGTCACGATGTCGCAATCGGGAAAGCCGGCGAAGCGGCGCGACGCAATCTCGTCGCAGGCGAGCGCGAACTTGTTGTAGGCGGTGCGCAGCGAGACGCCTGGCAGGCCGCGGAACTCCCACAGCAGCGCGCAATCGCGCGCCATGATGTTGCGGGCCGTTCCGCCGTTGATGACGCCGACATGCACGGTGGATACGGGCGGATCGAAACGGTCCGAACGCTCGGTTTCCTCCGCGATCTCGGCGCCGATCTTTTCGAGCGCCATCACGAGGCGCGCGGCGACATGCACGGCGCTGACGCCTTGATGCAGCTTGGCGGAATGCGATTCATGGCCGCGCACGCGCGTGCGATAGGTGGACACGCTCTTGTGCGCGTCGGCGACCTGCATGGAGGTGGGCTCGCCGACGAGCGTGACCGCCGGGCGCGGCAGATCGGCGCCGAAGCGCCTGACGACGTCGAGCGAGCCGGCGCAGGTCGTTTCTTCATCGTAGCTGAGCAGGATGTGGATCGGGCGCGCGAGATCGGCGGCCATGAATTCCGGGATCATGGCGAGGCAAATCGCGTCGAACCCCTTCATGTCGCAGGCGCCGCGGCCGTAGAGCTTTCCGCCCTCGCGCCGCAGCCGGAAGGGATCGCCCGTCCAGCTCTGGCCGGCCACCGGCACCACGTCGGTATGGCCTGACAGAACCACGCCGCCGTCGACCATCGGGCCGATGGTCGCCATGATCGCGGCCTTGTCGCCCGCCGCATTCGGCGCGCGCACGAAGGGCGCGCCGAGGCGGCGGAGATAAGTCTCGACGTGGTCGATCAGCGCGAGATTCGACTTCGAACTCTCCGTGTCGAAGGCGATCAGTTTTTCGGCGATCTCGATCGCGCGCTCCAGTGTGGCGGCGGTCAATTCAGCACCTTGCGACTGAACGGGGAGTCCAGGGAGAAGGCGGGAATCTCTATGTCGAAGGCGCGCCCGTCCTCGTCCACCATGCGGTAGGTTCCGACCATGATGCCCGACGGCGTGGTCAGCGGGCAGCCTGACGTATAGCGGAAGGCGTCGCCCGGCCGCAGGATCGGTTGCTCGCCGACGACGCCCGGCCCCTTCACCTCCTCGCGGCGGCCTTCGCCGTCGGTGATGATCCAGTGTCGTGTCATGAGCTGCGCGGTCACGCCGCCGAGGTTGGCGATCTCGATCGTGTAGGACCAGACGTAGCGGCTCTCCTCCGGATCGGATTGCTCCGCCAGATAGTTCGGCAAAACCGTCACCTGAAAGCCGTTGGTCAGCGCGCGATACATGGAGCGACTATAGCGGGCTTCGTGTCACACGAAAGCCCGCCTGTGTGGACCGCGAGCCTTCAGGCTCGCTCCCGTTGCAATGCGAGCCTGAAGGCTCGCTTCCGTTGCGATGCGAGCCTGAAGGCTCGCGGTCCACAAGTTCAAGCCTGCACGGCCTTCGCCGCCTGCGTCACGTCGTCGATCAGATCCTCGACATCCTCGAGCCCGACCGACAGGCGCAGCATACCTTCGCCGATGCCGCCTTTCTCGCGCGCCTCCTGCGACAGGCGCTGGTGCGTTGTCGTGGCGGGATGGGTGACGAGGCTTTTGGCGTCGCCGAGATTGTTGGAAATCTTCACCACGCGCAAAGCGTTGGCGAAGCGGAAGGCTGCCTGCTTGCCGCCTTCGATGTCGAGCGCGATGACCGTGCCGCCGCCCGCCATCTGGCGGCGCGCGAGATCGTGCTGCGGATGATCCTTGCGGAAGGGATAGAGCACACGCGCGACGCCCGGCAGTTCGGCGATGACATCGGCGAGCCGCGCGGCGCTCGCGCCCTGCTGCGCGACGCGCAGCGGCAGGGTTTCGAGACCTTTCAGCATCACCCAGGCGTTGAAGGGCGACAGCGCGGGGCCGGTCTGGCGCAGCGGATTGTGGAAATTTTCGTCGATCAGCTTCTGCGACGCGAGGATGACGCCGCCCAGACACCTGCCCTGCCCGTCGATGTGCTTGGTGGCGGAGTAGACGACGACATCGGCGCCCAGCGCCATCGGCTGCTGCAGCAGCGGCGTGGCGAAGACATTGTCGACCACCAGCTTCGCGCCGCCGTCATGCGCGATTTGCGCGATTGCCGCGATGTCGAGAATTTCGAGCTGCGGATTGGTCGGGCTTTCGAGGAAGCAGACCTTCGTGTTCGGCCGCATGGCCGCGCGCCACTGGTCGAGATCGGTTCCGTCCACCAGCGTCGAGGCGACGCCAAAACGCGGCAGCCATTCCTCCACGACGTAGAGGCACGAGCCGAACAAAGCGCGGGCGGCGACGATGTGATCGCCGGCGCGCAACAGGCCCATCAGGGCGGCGGTGACGGCGGCCATGCCGCTGGCGGTGGCGCGCGCGGCCTCGGCGCCTTCAAGCAGCGCCATGCGCTGCTCGAACATGGCGACGGTCGGATTGCCGAACCGCGCGTAGATGAACCCTGGGTCGGTCCCCTTGAAGCGGGCTTCTGCGGCTTCACAGGTATCGTAGACGAAGCCCTGCGTAAGGAAGAGGGCTTCGGAGGTCTCGCCGTACTGGGAGCGCAGCGTCCCGCCGTGGACGAGGCGTGTGGCGGGGCGCAGCTTGTCGAGGGGCTTGTCGGACGCGCTCATGTCATCTCCATGCGGCGCGAGGCCGCGCGGGACGAAAGAACGGGATTTCAGAGAGGAACCCCGGCCTTTTAGTCCCTTGTTTTACGTGGCGGGCAAGCCGGCCGGCTCAAATAACCACAGGCTCTGTCTACAGAGGCCCGGACTTGGCGTCAACGCGGCTATCGGCTAGCAGAAGCGCGGGCTTCCGCCCCGGGGACGTTTCGATGAGCATCGCAATCTGGCCGGCGCAGCGCATCCGCGACGCTTTCGCGAAGGGCGTGGTTTCGGCGGACGCTGCGCCCGATGCGGACCAGGTGCAGCCCGCGAGCCTCGATCTCAGGCTCGGCGCGAAGGCCTATCGCCTGCCCGCAAGCTTCCTGCCCGGACCCGGCCGCACGGTTGCGCAGCGCGTGCGCGACCTTGCGACGCACGAGGTCGACCTGTCGACGCCGACCGTGCTGGAGCGCAATTGCGTGCATATCGTGCCGCTGATGGAGCGGCTCCGGCTGCCCAAGGGCGTGGACGCCCGCGCCAATCCGAAATCCTCGTCCGGCCGGCTCGACATTTTCGTGCGCATCATCGCCGACGGGGCCGCGACCTTCGACGAAATACCGGCGGGCTACGACGGGCCGCTCTATGCCGAAGTCGTTCCGCGCTCCTTCCCCGTGATCGCGCGCGCGGGCTCCCGGCTCGCCCAGATCCGTTTCCGCGAAGACGTGCCGCACGCGCCTGCCGCGCGGCAGGTTCCTGTCACAATTGACCTCGACCCCGCCGGCAAGGAGGGCGGCGTCATCGGTTATCGCGCGCGCAGGACCTCGGGGCTGGTCGATCTCGCCAGGGTCGGCGTTCTCTCCCGCGCAGACTATTGGGAGCCGATCGTCACGAGGCCCGAGCGTCCCGAACTCGTGCTCGATCCGGATGAATTCTACATTCTCGCCTCCGGCGAGGCGGTGATCGTCGGCGCGGACGAGGCCGCCGAAATGATCGCCTACGACACATCGGTCGGCGAATTGCGCTCGCATTACGCAGGCTTCCTGGACTGCGGCTTCGGGCTGGCGGAGGCCGGCGGCGCGGGCTCGAAACTCGTGCTGGAAGTGCGCAGCCACGACGTGCCCTTCCTGCTCGACCACGGCCAGCGCATTGCGACGCTGGTCTACGAGCCGATGATCGAGCGGCCGGACATGCTCTACGGCACGGGGCTGGGCTCGAATTATCAGGGGCAGCAGTTGAAGCTGTCGAAGCATTTTCGCTAAGTTTTCCAGCCGAACGCTTCGAACCAGATTCTACTGCGGGAAAGAGCGAAATGGCTATCAAGATCGAAAAAGAGAACTACGCGCGAATGCGGCGTCACTTTGAGATACCACTCGAATGGTATGATCGCCGCCGTGCTCAGCCTCGCGCCGACGGCGCATCTCCGATCGAAGGCTCGACGGGCTATCAAGGCTATTGAAACGACCCGGGCGGACGCGGGGCCGCAACATTGCGAGACCCTCACAATTTGAATATTGACTGTCCGGTCAGTCAATATATAGTGCTGTGCGATCGAGGCCACCCCTCATGCCCGCAACCGCCGCCCCGTCTCCCTCCAAACGCCGCCAGGCCTCCGAAGCCCGCCGCCGCGCCATCCTCGATGCGGCCTTCGACGTCTTCATCGCGGAAGGCTTCAAGGCGGCGCGGCTCGACGACATCGCCGCGCGCGCGGGCGTGGCCAAGGGCACGCTCTATCTCTTCTCGAAGGACAAGGAAGACCTGTTCGAGCAGGTCGCGCTCGACGCCGTCGCGCCCGTGCTGCAGCGCCTGACCGCGCTCGCCGGGCAGACCGACCTGCCCTTCGCGCTGCTGCTCACCGGCCTGTTCGCTCTGTTCGAGCGCGAAGTGCTCGGCACCAACCGGCGCGAGGTCCTGCGGCTGATCATCGCCGAAGGCGCGCGCTTTCCAGCGATTGCCGAATTCTACCACCGCGAGGTCATTTCGCGCGGGCTGGCGCTGATCAAGGGCGCAGCCGAACGCGCGCATGCGCGCGGCGAGATCTCCTCGGATGCGCTTGCGCGCTTCCCGCAGATGCTGTTCGGGCCGCTGCTCGTCAGCGTCATCTGGCGCAGCCTGTTCGAACCCTATCAGCCGCTCGATGTCGCGGGCATGCTCGGCGCCTTTCGCGACATGCTGCTCGACAAGAAACCCGGAGGCGCAAACGCATGAACGCCGCCAAGAAGATCGTTCCGCTGCTCGTCGTGCTCGCCGTCGCCGCCGGCGGCTGGTGGTGGTGGAAGAGCCGCCCGGCTGCGGGCGGGCCGCTCGTGCTGCAAGGCAATGTCGAGGTGCGGCAGGTCAATGTCGGCTTCAAGGTCGCCGGCCGCCTCAAGTCGCTCGATGTCGACGAGGGCGCCAACGTGAAGCAGGGTGAGAAACTCGCCTCGCTCGACAAGGTCTATTTCGAGGATGCGCTGCGCCAGTTGCGCGCGCAGGCCGATCAGGCCGCCGCCAATCTCGCCAAGCTGGAAGCCGGCAACCGGCCGGAAGAAATCGCGCAGGCGGAAGCCGCCGTCGCCGAACGGCAGGCGATGGCTGTCAACGCCAAGAGCGCGATCGACCGCGCGCAGCAATTGTTGAAGACCAACGCCGGCACGCAGAAGACCTACGACGATGCGCTTGCCGCAAGCCGGCAGGCCGACGCGCTGCTGCAATCGGCGCAGCAAGCGCTGCGGCTGATGAAGGCAGGCTTCCGCACGGAAGACATAGCCATGGCGCGCGCACAATTGGCCGACCGCAAGGCCGCCATCGAAATCGCCGACCGGCAATTGTCCGACGCCGACCTTTTCGCGCCGAGCGACGGCGTCGTGCTGAGCCGCGTGCGCGAGGCCGGCGCGATCGTCAACGCCGCCGAAACGGTCTTCGTGCTGAGCCTGACCAATCCGGTGTGGGTGCGCACCTATGTGTCCGAGCCCGATCTCGGCCGCGTGAAGCCGGGCATGGCCGTCGAACTGCGCACCGACGCGCCAGGCGCAAAACCGCTGAAAGGAACGGTCGGCTTCATCTCGACCACCGCCGAATTCACGCCGAAGACCGTCGAGACGCGCGAATTGCGCACGGCGCTCGTCTACCGCATCCGCATCGTCGCGCAGGACCCCGACAACGTGCTGCGGCAGGGCATGCCTCTGACCGTGACTCTCCCAGACGAATCCGCAGGGGCGAACGCGAAATGACCGAACCGCTCGTCAGAATCGACAATCTGACGAAAGCCTTCGCGGCCGATGCGCCGCCCGCGATCCGGTCCCTGACGACAGGGATACGGGCCGGCCAGGTGACCGGTCTCGTCGGACCGGACGGCGCCGGCAAGACGACGCTGATGCGCCTGATCGCCGCGCTGCTGACGCCGACATCCGGCCGCATCGAGGTTCTCGGCCTCGACGTGACGACGCAGGGGCCCGCGATCCACGACACGATCGGCTACATGCCACAGCGCTTCGGCCTCTACGAAGATCTGACGGTGATGGAAAACCTGCGGCTCTACGCGGATCTCCGCGGCCTGCCAGACAGCGCGCGCGCGGCGACCTACGAGCGGCTGCTCGCCTTCACCGATCTCGCGCGTTTCACCGACCGCCTCGCCGGCGCGCTGTCGGGTGGCATGAAGCAGAAGCTCGGGCTCGCCTGCGCCATGCTGCGCTCGCCGAAACTGCTGCTGCTCGATGAGCCCAGCGTCGGCGTCGATCCGATCTCGCGGCGCGAATTGTGGCGCATGGTCTATGCGCTGATCGCCGACGGCGTCGGCGTGGTGTGGAGCACGGCCTATCTCGACGAGGCCGAAAATTGCGCCGAGGTGATCGTAATGGATGCCGGCCGCGCGATCTATCAGGGCGATCCGAAAGCGATGACCGCGACGATGAACGGTCGTGTCTATCGCGCGCATGGCGCAGGCGCCGAACGCCGCACACTGCTGGCGCGCGCATTGCAAGACAAACAAGTGATCGACGGCGTGATGCAGGGCGAGGCGATCAGGCTGGTGATGGCGGACGGCGCGCCTGCGCCAACCGCCGCCGCTATCGGCGCGCCGCCGCAGACTCAAATCTCGCCGGCGCCGCCGCGCTTCGAGGATGCTTTCGTCGCCGCGCTCGGCGGTATGCCCAAACGCGCCCTGACGATCCCCGAACGCAAGGATATCGCCGGCGACGGCGTCGCGCCGGTCGAAGCCAAGGGCCTCACGCGCCGCTTCGGCGCCTTCACTGCGGCCGACCATATTTCCTTCAGCATCCGGCGCGGCGAAATCTTCGGCCTGCTCGGGCCGAACGGCGCAGGCAAGTCCACGACGTTCAAGATGATGTGCGGCCTCCTGCGGCCAAGCGAAGGCGCGGCGCTGGTCGACGGGCTCGATCTCTACAAGGCGCCCTCGGCCGCGCGCGCGAGGCTCGGCTATATGGCGCAGAAGTTTTCGCTCTACGGCGATCTTTCCGCGCGCCAGAATCTCGAATTCTTCGCCGGCGCCTACGGGCTTGCCGGCGCGCGGCGGCGCGCGGCTGTGGACCGGGCGATCGAGACGTTCGATCTCGGCCCATACGCGAAAACCAACGCCAGCGAGTTGCCGCTAGGCTTCAAGCAGCGGCTCGCGCTCTCGGCGGCGATCATGCACGAGCCGCCGGTTCTCTTTCTCGACGAACCGACATCGGGCGTCGATCCGCTGACGCGCCGCGAGTTCTGGGCCTACATCAATGCGATGGTGGGGCGCGGCGTGACCGCGATGGTGACGACGCATTTCATGGACGAAGCCGAATATTGCGACCGCATCGCGCTGATCTATCGCGGTCGCTCCATCGCAATCGGAACGCCGGAAGAATTGCAGGCCTCCGTGCGCAGCGCGCAGAGCCCGGCGCCGACGCTGGAAGACGCCTTCATCGCGCTGGTCGAGAAGAACGAAGCCGCGCAGGAGGCCGCATGAGCGAGTCGCCGGGCCGCGCGCGCCGCATTCGCGCGCTGATCGTGAAGGAGAGCCTTCAAGTCGCGCGCGACCCCTCGAGTTTCGTCGTCGCCATCGTGCTGCCGGCGTTGCTGCTGTTCCTGTTCGGCTTCGGCATCTCGTTCGACGCCGCGCGGCTGAAAGTCGGACTTGTGATCGAGGAGCCGACGCCGGCCGCGCGCGATTTCGCCACCGCGCTCACCAACACGCCCTATTTCGCCGTGCGACAGTCGACCGACCGGCGCGCCTTCACCGACGATCTGGCGGCCGGCAAGATCAACGGCATCATTACGCTGCCTGGCGATTTCGCCGAACGTCTCGCGCGCGGCGACACAGCCGCCATCCAGCTCGTGACCGACGGCAGCGATCCCAATACGGCGGCGCTGACGACAGGCTATGTGCAAGGCGCCTGGCAGTCGTGGCGCCAGCAGCGCGCCATCGGCGTGCGCGCGCCGACCGGCGGCATCGAGGTCGAGCCGCGCTTTTGGTTCAACCCGGAGCTGGAGAGCCGGCGTTTTCTGGTGCCCGGCTCGATCTCGCTGATCCAGATGATGATCGGCGCGCTGCTCACCGCGCTCGTCGTCTCGCGCGAATGGGAGCGCGGCACGATCGAGGCATTGCTGGCGACGCCCGTCGGCGTGATCGAATTCATCATCGGCAAGCTCGTGCCGAATTTTGTGCTGGGCATGATCGCCATGGCGGTCTGCGTGCTCGCCTCCATCTTCGTGTTCGACATTCCCCTGCGCGGATCGCTGCTCGTGCTCATGCTGTTCACCGCCGTCTTTCTGGCGGTCGCGCTCGGCATCGGCCTTCTGGTTTCCACGGTCGCGCGCACGCAGTTTCTTGCGAGCCAGATCGCCATGCTGTTCGCCTTCCTGCCGGGCCTTTATTTCTCGGGCTTTCTGTTCGAGATCGCCGCCATGCCGAAGCCGCTGCAATGGTTCTCGGTCATCGTGCCGGCGAAATATTACGTACGGGGCTTGCAGACGATCTTCCTGGCCGGCGACATCGGCTCCGTGCTGCTGCCGGCCAGCGGCGTTCTTCTGCTGATGTCGGCGATCCTGTTCGCGCTCACCGCGCTGAACACCAAACAGAGGCTCGACTGACATGGTCTGGACGCGCCTCTCCGCGCTCATCGTCAAGGAGCTGCTCGCCGCCTTCCGCGATCCGCGCGGGCGCATCGCGCTGATCGTGCCGCCGCTGATCCAGCTTTTTCTGTTCGCCTTCGCCGCGACGCTGGAAGTCAGCAATGTGCCGATCGGAATCGTCAACCAGGACTGGGGCGCGCAATCGGCGCAGCTCATCAGCCGGTTCGAGCGCGCCTCCGCCTTTTCCGAAGTGCGCTTTTACGACAGCGAGAAGGCCGCGCAGGCCGCCATCGACCGGCAGGATGTGATGATCGTGGTCGAGATCGGCCAGGATTTCTCGCGCAAGCTCGCCGCCGGCGAGACGCCCTCGATCCTCGTTCTGCTGGACGGGCGCCGCTCCAACAGCGCCCAGATCGTCAATTCCTACGTCAACACGATCGTCGCGCAATATGCGGCCGAGTTCGGCGCGGGGCGCGGCCCACCCGCCGAAAGCCAGATCGTCGACCGCAGCTGGTACAATCCCAATCGCGACTATCGCAACGCCATGGTGCCGATCCTGATCGCCACCCTGCCGATGATGACGGTCATGATGATCGTCGGCATGTCGGTCGCGCGGGAGCAGGAGCTCGGAACGTTCGAGCAGTTGCTGGTCTCGCCGCTGCAACCGATCGAGATCGTCGCGGGCAAATCGGTTCCGGGCCTCATCGTCGGGCTCGGCCAATGCGCCATTATCTCGCTCATCGTCATCTTCGGCTTCGGCATACCTCTGCTGGGCTCGGCGCTCGTGCTGTTCGTCGCGCTGACCGTCTTTCTCCTCTCCATCATCGGCGTGGCGCTGTTCGTCTCCTCAATCGCCACCAATCAGCAGCAGGCGATGATGGGCACGATGGTCGTCATCATGCCGGCCATGATGCTTTCGGGCTTTTCCTCGCCCGTGCAGAATATGCCGGACTGGCTGCAGCCGCTGGCCATGGCCAATCCGCTCACGCATATCCTCGTCATCCTGCGCGGCCTGTTCCTGCGCGACATGCCGGCTGCGATCGCTGCCCAGCGCATATGGCCGATGGCGGCGATGGCCGTCGTCACCATCGTCGCCGCCGCCTGGATGTTCCGCCGCAAGGTCCAGTAGACTGGCGCCATGAATCGCTCACTCGCCAGCGCCAACGGCGTTCCCGACGACATTCTCGACGCGCTGGCGGCGGCGCGGATCGAACCGGCATGGCGGTTCCATCCTGCCGCGCCGACGGTCGCCGCCGCGATGGAGCATTGGAAGAACATTCCGGGCGCGCACGCCAAGAACCTGTTCTTCAAGGACGCCGGCGGCCGGCTATGGCTGCTGACCGCGCTGGCCGAGCGGCGGCTCGATCTGAAGGCGCTGCCGAAAACTCTCGGCTCGAAGCGCCTGTCCTTCGGCAGCGCGCAGCTGCTGGAGGAGGTTCTCGGCGTCACGCCCGGCTCGGTCACGCCGCTGGCGGCGCTGCGCGACAGGGAGGGGCGCGTGACGGTCGCCCTCGACGCCGATCTGATGCGATCGGAAATCGTCAACGTGCATCCGCTGGTCAACACCGCGACGATCGGCATGCGGCCCGAGGAATTGACGGCCTTCCTGACGCAATGCGGCCATACGCCGCTGACAGTCGAACTCGGGCCGCTTTGACGCAGCGCCCGGGCCGCGCGACGATCGCCCGTCAATGGAGGCGCGCGTGAGACAGATCTGGATCGAGAAATTCGGCGCGCCCGACGTTCTGAGGGTGAAGGAGGCGCCCGACCCCTCGCCCGGCGCCGGCGAAATGCGCGTGCGCGTGGCCGCGAGCGGCGTCAATTTCGCAGACATCATGGGACGGCTCGGCCTCTATCCCGACCTGCCGCCGATCCCCGTCGTGCCGGGCTACGAGATTGCGGGAAGGATCGACGCCGTCGGCGCCGGGGTCGACGCCGCATGGATCGGGCGCGAGGTTATCGCGATGACGCGGTTCGGCGGCTATTCGGATGTCGTCTGCGCGCCGCAGGCCCAGATTTTCGCGCGTCCGGATGGCATGAGCGCCGCGGACGGCGCGGCGCTGCCGGTCAATTACATCACGGCATGGCAGCTCGTGGTCGCCATGGGCGGGCTCAAGAAGGGCGAGACGATGCTCGTCCATTCCGCCGGCGGCGGCGTCGGCATTGCAGCGACGCAGCTTGCCAAGCATATCGAAGCGACCGTCATCGGCACGGCCTCGGCGGGCAAGCACGCCGCTCTGCGCGCGCTCGGCGTCGATCACCTGATCGACTACACGCGCGAGGATTTCGAGAAACGCACGATGGAAATCACCGGGGGACGCGGCGTCGAGCTCATTCTCGACGCTGTCGGCGGCGAGAGCGTGAAGAAGGGCTTCCGTATTCTGGCGCCCACCGGGCGGCTCGGCATGTTCGGCGCATCGTCGATGGCGACGGGGCGCACGCGCCGCCCGCTCGCCATGCTTTCCTTCGCCCTTCAGACGCCCTGGCTGCAGTTCAATCCGGTCACGCTGATGAACGCCAACAAGGGCGTGTTCGGCGTCAACGTCGGCCATATGTGGGACCAGACCGAGCGGATCGCCGGCTGGTTCGACGCCATTCTCGACCTGTGGAAACAGGGCGTCGTCAAACCGCAGATCGCCCGAACGTTCTCCTTCGACGAGGCCGGCGCGGCGCATGAATTCATCCAGAGCCGCGGCAATCTCGGCAAGGTTCTGCTGATCCCGTGAAGCGCGGGCGCGGGTTGCGGCGCCGTCTCCGATAGGCCATCGTCCGCTCAAACAGCGAACGGGATGAACGGCATGGCGGGCGGGGCGAATGCGGCGACGATTTTCGGCATGAGCCCGATGGTCGCCTCGACCATCGTTCTGGCGACGACCTACGCCGTCATCATTTCGGAAAAGGTCAATCGCTCGATCGTGGCGCTGGTGGGCGCCTGTCTCATGGTGATCGCCGGCCTGCTGACGCAGGACGAGGCGATCAAGGGGATCGACTTCAACACCATCGGCCTTCTAACCGGCATGATGATCCTGGTGTCGATCTCGCGCCGGTCGGGCATGTTCCAGTACGTCGCGATCCGCGCCGCGCAGGTCGCGCGCGCGCACCCGGGCCGTGTGCTGCTGCTGCTGCAAATTGCGACCGCGTTGCTTTCCGCGCTGCTCGACAATGTGACAACGGTGCTGCTCATCGTGCCCGTGACGCTCGCAATCGTCAAAGAGCTGAACGTTCCCGTCTATCCCTTCCTCTTCGCCGAAATCATGGCCTCCAACATCGGCGGCACGGCGACATTGATCGGCGATCCCCCGAACATCCTGATCGGCTCGCTCGCCGGCCTCGATTTCAACGCCTTCGTCTTCCATCTCGCGCCGGTCATCGTCGTCGTACTGACGGTTCAAACGGCGATGATCCATGCTTTGTGGGGCCGCGCGATGCATTCTTCGCCCGAGCACGAAGCCCATATCATGGCGATGCGCGCCGTCGACAGCATCACGGACTGGACCCTCCTACGCCAGTCGCTGATCGTGATCGGCGGCGTCATCCTCGGATTCGTTGTCGCCCATCCCCTCCACCTGGAGCCCGCGACCATCGCCATGTTCGGCGCCGCCGTGCTGATGCTGCTCGATAATTGGGAGCATCACAACGAAAAGGCCGCCGAGAACATCCATTCGACTTTCTCCGATGTGGAATGGATCACGATCTTCTTCTTCGTCGGCCTCTTCATCGTCGTGAAAGGCGTGGAAGCGAACGGACTTCTGTCGCTTGCGGCGACGAAGCTGACAGAAGCGACCGGCGGCTCGCTGCCGAGAACCGCCTTCGCCATCCTCTGGGCCTCGGCGATCCTGTCGGCGATCGTCGACAACATTCCCTTCGTCGCAACGATGATCCCGCTGATCAAGAACATGGCGCCGGCGTTCGGCGGCCCCGATGCAATCCAGCCGCTATGGTGGGCGCTGTCGCTCGGCGCGTGCCTTGGCGGCAACGGCACGCTGATCGGCGCGTCGGCCAATCTCACCGTCGCCGGCATCGCCGAGCGCAACGGAGTCTCCTTCAGCTTCGTGAAATATACGCTCTACGCCTTCCCGATGATGCTGGTCTCGGTGGCGATCAGCCATCTCTACATCTGGTGGCGCTATTTCTGAGCAATTCAGTTGCGCGCGGAAGCCGCGATCGCGGATCGTCCGATGGCGCCGCTACGAACGGGCAGTCGCAACCGGTCGCCGCGAGCGGCATGGCCGGTTCACGCGGCGATGACGGGCCGCGCCCATCGCCGGGCGAACCATGCGGCGGCGAGATAGGCGCCGACGATCGCCACGATCGACGCGATGATGTGCGCGGGAAGCGGCGCGAAGGACAGCCAGCCGCCGACCGGCGTGAATGGCAGGGCGAGCGCGACGGCCAGCGCGCCGAGAGACGAGGCGACGAGAGCCGGATGCGGCAGACTCGCAAACAATCGCCCGCGAGACCGGATAATGAAGATGACGAGTATCTGCGTCGCCATGGATTCGACGAACCAGGCAGTGCGGAACATCGTCTCGTCCGCGTGGAACACGCGCAGCAGGATATAGAACGTCGCGAGATCGAACAGCGAGCTGACTGCGCCCATGACGAAAGTGAATCGCTTGAGCGCCTCGATATCCCAGACCTGCGGCGCCGCGGTCTCGGCGGCCGCGACCCGGTCGAAGGGAATGCCGAGTTCGGAGACGTCGTAGATCAGATTGTTGACGAGTATCTGGACCGGCAGCATCGGCAGGAACGGCAGCAGCAGCGAGGCCGCCGCCATGGACAGCATATTGCCGAAGTTGGAGCTCGTGCCCATCAGCAGATATTTCGAGATGTTGACGAAGGTCCGCCGACCCTCGACCGCGGCCTCGGCGAGTATGTGCAGGTCCGGCTGCGTCAGGATCATGTCGGCGGCCTGCTTGGCGACGTCGACCGCGCTTTCGACGGATATGCCTACATCGGCGGCATGCAGCGAGGGGGCGTCGTTGACGCCGTCGCCAACATAGCCAACGGTCGCGCCGCGCGCCTGCAACGACTGGATGACCCGCGTCTTCTGCGCGGGGCTGACCCGGCAGAACAGACTCGTGCGCTGCGCCGCCGCCGCCAGCGCGGCATCATCCATCTTGCCGATCTGCGCGCCCGTCAGAAAGCTCTCGGCGTCGAGGCCTATCGAGCGCGCGAGATGGCGGACGACCAGTTCGTTGTCACCTGAGACGACCTTCACTGCGACGCCGGTCGCTGCAAGCTTCGTCAGCGCATCGGCGGCGCTCGCCTTGGGCGGATCGAGAAAGGCCGCGTAGCCCGCGAAAACCAGCTTGTCTTCATCCTCGATATGACAGGACGTCGCGTCCGCGGCCATCGCGCGCCAGGCGACGGCAAGCAGCCGCATGCCGTCTGCGGCAAAGGAATCGTGCAACGCCAGCAGCCGCGCGCGCGCGGCGCCGTCGAGCGGGCTGACGACATGGTCGCGCGTTTCGACATGCGTGCAATGGGCGAGCACGTCTTCCGGCGCGCCCTTGGCGATCAGCAGCCGCGCGCCCTCTTTCTCGAGCAAAACGGATACGCGCCGGCGTTCGAAATCGAAGGGAACCTCGTCAATCTTGCGCCATTGCGTCGCGTCGGCCGGCTCGGGACGGGCGAGAACCGCGTCGTCCATCGGGCTGCGCAATCCCGTTTCGAATTTGCTGTTGAGCCAGACGAGTTCGAACACATAATCGTCGTCGGCGCCGTCCTCGCGGATTGCGCGCACGAGATCGATGCGGGCCTCGGTCAAGGTCCCGGTCTTGTCCGTGCACAGCACGTTCATCGCGCCGAGATTGTGAATGGCCGGCAGGCGCTTGACGATGACGCCCGCCTTCGCAAGCCGCATCGCGCCGCGTGACAGAGACACCGTCATGATCATCGGCAGCAGTTCGGGCGTGAGGCCTACGGCGAGCGCCAGAGCGAACAGGAACGATTCAAGCAGAGGCCGCTGGAAGGCGATGTGCGCGAGAAGGACAACGAAAACCAGAATGCTCGTCAGCCGCACGACCAGACGGCCGAAATCGCGCATCGAACGCTCGAACGCCGTTGGCGGCTCGCTGACGCCGAGCGCCGTCGCGATATCGCCCATCTGCGTCGCCGCGCCGGTGCGCACGATCAGCATACGCCCCTTGCCGGAGACGACGGATGCGCCCATGAACAGGCCGTTCGTGGCGTCGTTGAGATCGTCTGTCTGCGCGGGCGCGATCGTCTTCTCGACGGGGTAGGGTTCGCCGGTCAGCAGCGCCTGATTGACGAAAAGGTCGCGCGCCTCGATCACGACGCCGTCGGCCGGCACGATGTCGCCTGCCCTGAGCTCGACGACGTCGCCCGGCGCGAGCAGGCGCGTCGGCACGGAGACCAGCGCGCCGTCGCGCAAGGCGTCGGCATGGACGGCGACGGACTTTCTCAGGGCGTCAGCGGCGGATTCCGCGCGCACCTCCTGCACGACGTCGATGGCGATCGACATGGCCAGAATGGTCACGATGGTGACAAAGCCGGTGCGATCGCCAGTCGCTGCCGACACCGCCGCAGCCGCCGCAAGAATGAGAACCAGTGGCTCGGACGCCTTGCGCGCGATCTTGCGCAGCGCCACGAAGCGCGGGCGCTTCTCGAATGCGTTGGGCCCAAATGTCTGCAGCCGCCGCGCTGCTTCCGCCGACGTGAGACCGGCGGCCGATGTCGTCAGTTCCGCGAGAAGACCGGCGAGCGGGACGCGCCAGAATACGGGCGCTATCCCGCCTGCATTGATATTGCTGTCAGCGGCCCGCTGCATTCGAAATCTCCGGATCTCCTCGCCACGCTCGTGGTCCAGACTTCGACAGCCGCGCCGACTGTCCTTCCATCGCGACCGGAGCGCCAACGCGCGAAAACATGCAATCGATAATGACCATTAATGTTTCGCGCGAGATTTGATTGTCTCAATTTCAGCTGTTTTGAGGCAATTCCTTCGACAATCGCCATGCGAACCATATCATCGCATGACATTCGGACGCGTGGGGCAGAAATGTCTAGAGAACCCGAAACGGGCGAGTGGCGGCGCCGTCCGTGGGTGGAACGTTACCGCGATTTGCGCCGGCGCGTCGAACGGCTCGAGGCCATGTACGAGGAGCGCGAGCGCCTCGCGGAAATCATAGCGACGGGACGCTATTTCAAGCTCGCCTACGCAACGGCGCGCGCCTACGAACAGGTCGAGCGGGAGTTTTCCTGGGCGCGCGAGGACGCCGACACGGAGTGAGGCGGCGTCAGGCGACGCGCCGGCGCGCATCGAAATCCGCGAGACGGGCGGCCACATTTTCTTCATCGAGCATCGAAGCCGCATCGCCCGGATAGCGGCGGCGCCAGTTCGGATATTCGGTCGTTGTGCCCGGCAGGTTCGGCTGGTCCTGCAGACCCAGAGCATCTTCCAGCGGCAGGATGGCGAGCGCGGCCGGCGTCTGCGCGACGAAACGCGCGGCGGCGGCGAGCGCCTTCTCCGGCTCGTCGGCCCGCGGCGGCGCGCCGTCCGCCACATGCGCTTCGACGAAGGCGCGCCAGGCCATGTCGCGTTCGCTGGCGCGTTCGTGCGCGCAATCTTCGCCGGTGCGGCCCGGCGGCAATTGCGCGAGCGCGGCGCGCGCCTCTATGTCGGCGCCGCGCCACCAGCCCTCGATCGTCGCCGTGTCGTGCGTCGCCGTCATGGCGACGGCGGTCGCGGGGTACCAGTCGGGCGGATTGAAACGATCGTGGCTCCGTTCAAATTGCAGCACGCGCAATCCAGCGACGCCTTCGCGCGCGAGACGTTCGCGCAGGCCATGCGGAACCGTGCCGAGATCCTCGCCGATGACGACGGCGTTGTGGCGGCGCGATTCCAGCCGCAGCAGACCGAGCAGATCGTCCGTGGGATAGTTCAGATAGACGCCTTCGGTCGCCTCGGCGCCGTCGGGCACAAGCCAGAGCCGCACGAGACCCATGACGTGGTCGATGCGGACGCCGCCCGCATTGCGCAACGCCGCACGCAATGTGGCGAGGAAAGGCGCGTGTCCGGCGGCGCGCAGCGCGCGCGGCGAGAATGTTGTAAGGCCCCAGTTCTGCCCGAGCGGCGCCAGCATGTCCGGCGGCGCGCCGATGGAAAGGCCGAGCAGCACGTCGTCGGGCCGCGCCCAGGCGTGCGAGCCGCCGGCGTTCATGCCGACCGCGAGATCGGCGAGCAGGCCGACACGCATGCCGGCGGCCAGCGCCCTGCCCTGCGCACGCGCCATCGAACGATCGACGAGCCATTGCGCGAAGACATGAAATCCCGTCTCGCCCGCGTTCTCGCGTGCGATTTTCGCGACGGCGCGCGAATTGGGATTGCGTAGATCCGGCGCCCAGTCGCGCCAGTTCCATTTGGTGAAATCGCGCCGGAACTCAACGCCGTGCAGCGTCTCGAACAGGGCGTGCGCTTCCAGCGCCTCGCCGCCCGCGGCGCGAAAGGCGACAAAATCGGCGGCAAGCGCGGTCAGCGCCTGCATGTCGCTCGCACAGAAATCGGCGTAGAGCGCGCGCAACACCGCCGCGCGCGCATGAGCTGCGCGCGGCCAGTCGATCAGGGCGGCGTCGCTGTCGCCATATCCGGTCTTCGCGGCGGCGACAGCGACGCGTTCGCGGCCGAAGACATCGGTCGGATCGGCGTAGAGCGCGTTGTAGAAGAGGCGGCTCGACGGCGAATAGGGCGTATAGTGATGTTCGTCGGCCGCAAACAGCGCATGCGCCGGGCTGAGCGCGACGAGATCTGCCCCACGGCGCGCGGCGCTTTCGGCGAGTTGCGCGACGGCGCCGAAATGGCCGACCCCGCCGTCGCCTTGACTGCGCAGTCCATAGATCTGCGCGGCGAGGCCCCATATGCGGCGCCCCTGCGCGGCCTCGTCCAGCGTGCGCGCCTGCGCAGGCGCGATGGCGAGCGTGAGTTCGCGATCGGCAAGATGAAGCCGGTGATAGCCGGCGCGGTTGAGCGGCGGCAGCTGGCGGTCGTCGCCAATGCGCAGATCGGCGGCGCCGCCGAGCTCATACTCGATGCGCGCATGCGCGCCAGGCCCGGCGCCGGCGAGGACGGCAGGCTCGCCCGCGCGAGCGACGATCATCGGCGCGGCGGACGCGCCGGCCGAGTCGTCGGCAAGATGCGCGCGCGCATCTGCGATCTGCGCTTCGGCGCACGCCGGCAGGCCGAGCGCAGCGAGCGCCGCGCGCAGCGTTTCCGGCGAAACATCGCGCACGACGCCCGTGTTGTCGGTCCAGCGGGGCTGCAAGCCGGCTTCGACGGCCAGCGCGCGGAGCGCGTCGTCGCTCATGGCGCCTCCGCCGCATGGTCGAGCCTCAGCACAATCGCCGAGAGCGGCGGCAGCACCAGTTCGAGCGATTGCTGATGGCCCTGCGCCGGCGCGCTGCGCGTCTGGGCGCCGCCGAGATTGCCGGTGTTGGTTCCGCCGTAGCAGGCGGCGTCGGTGTTCAGGATTTCTTTCCAGAAGCCCGCCTGCGGCACGCCTATTCGATAAAACGCGCGCGGCTCCGGCGTCATGTTGAGCGCCACCACTATGGGCCGCGCGCCTTCGCTCTTGCGCATGTAGGCGAAGACGCTGTTGTCGCTGTCATCGACGACGAGCCATTCGAAGCCTTCCGGCTTGGCGTCGCCGATATGCAGCGCGGGTTCGTCGCGATAGGCGGCGTTGAGATCGCGCACCAGCGCGACGAGGCCGGCGTGGGCGGGTTCGTCGAACAGATGCCAGTCCAGTTGCCGATCGTGGCTCCATTCGCGCTGCTGGCCGAATTCCGCGCCCATGAACAGCAGCTTCTTACCGGGATGCGTCCACATCAGCGCGAAATAGGCGCGCAGATTGGCGCGCTTGCGCCAGTCGTCGCCGGGCATCTTGTCGAGCAGCGCATGCTTGCCGTGCACGACTTCGTCATGCGAGACGGCAAGCACGAATTTTTCGGCGTAAGCGTACATCATGCCGAAGGTGATTTCGTCGTGATGCCAGCCGCGATGGACCGGCTCGCGCGCCATGTAGCGCAGCGTATCATTCATCCAGCCCATGTTCCATTTGTAGGAAAAACCGAGGCCGCCCTCTTCCGCGCGCGCCGTCACGCCGGGCCAGGCCGTCGATTCCTCCGCAATGGTGATCGCGCCGGGGCAACGGCTGGCGACGATCGAATTCACCGCGCGGAGGAAGTCGATGGCTTCGAGATTCTCGCGGCCGCCATATTCGTTCGGCTTCCACGCGCCGGCGTCACGCGAATAATCGCGATAGAGCATGGAGGCGACCGCATCGACGCGCAGGCCATCGACATGGAAATCCTCGAGCCAGCGAAGCGCGCTGGCGATCAGGAAATTGCGGACCTCGCGACGGCCGAGATTGTAGATGACCGTATCCCAGTCGGGATGCAGGCCCTCGCGCGGGTCTTCGTGCTCGTAGAGCGCCGTGCCGTCGAAGCGCACGAGGCCGTGCGCGTCGTTGGGGAAATGGCCGGGCACCCAGTCGACGATCACGCCGAGACCCGCTGCATGGCAGGCGTCGACGAAACGCGCGAAGCCCTGCGGTTCGCCGTGGCGCGCGGTCGGCGCGAACGGCGAGAGCGGCTGATAGCCCCACGAGCCGCGGAACGGGTGTTCGGCAATCGGCAGCAGTTCGATGTGGGTGAAGCCGAGCGCGGCGGCGTAGGTCGGCAGACGGCGGGCGGCCTCGTCCCAGTCAAGTTCGGCGCCGTTCCTGTGCAGCCAAGAGCCGAGATGGACTTCGTAGATCGAGATCGGCGCTTCGGGCGCCTGTTTTCGCGCGCGCGACGCCATCCAGTCCGCGTCGCGCCAGTCGTGGTCGAGCGCGGCGGCGACGATGGAGGCGGTTTCCGGCGGCGCCTCGGCGCGAAAGGCGACGGGATCGGCCTTCAGCGGCAGTTCGACGCCGTTGCGGTCGAGGATCGCGAACTTGTAACGTTCGCCCGCGCCGATGCGCGGCACGAACAATTCCCACACACCAGCGCGATGACGCAATCGCATCGGATGGCGACGGCGATCCCAGCCGTTGAAATCGCCGACGACGGAAACGGCGCGCGCATTCGGCGCCCATATCGAGAAGCGCACGCCGGGCGCATCCGAAACATGCATCTCGCGCGCGCCGAGCATGTCGGTGAGTTTCGGATGGCAGCCGGCGGAAAACAGCGCGAGATCCTCGTCCGGCAGGAGCTCCCAATACGAATACGGGTCTTCGGCGACGAAAGCGGCGTCCGGCCAGATCGTGCGCAGCAGATACGCGCCGTCGCCCGGCGCGAGGCCGCCGAACAGGCCGCGCGCGTCGATGAGATCGAGCGCCGCGATCACGCGCGCCTCGACTGCATCGAGAATTTCGACGCCGCGCGCGCCCGGCGCGAAGACGCGGATAATGCGGCCCTGAGGCGTCAGGTGCGGCCCGAGCGCGGCGAAAGGGTCGCCGCAACGCGCCTCGGCCAGCGCATCGACGACAGACGCTTCGAGCGCGGCGGGATGGGCCCGCGCCCCTTCGACGGACTGTTGCTGGATCGCCGGGAAAGACATGGACGCGCCGCTCTCGCCGTCCGCGCGAATCAAGCGCGGCCGCAAGTGCACATTATCGCAGCGTCAGCCGGCGCGCGCGCCCTGATAGAGATTGGCGTAGCGGCGCGCGGAATCCGACCATTCGAATGTGCGCGCCATGGCGGCGCGGCGCATTTCGTCGAGACGGCGGCCGGAACCGAACGTGTCCAGCGCGCGACGCACCGCGCCCTTGAACTGCTGCGCCGTCGGCGTCTGGAACAGGAAGCCGGTGCGCCCGTCCTCGATCGTGTCGGCGAGGCCGCCGGTGCGGTGGGCGATCGGCAGCGAGCCGAAACGCTGGGCGTACATCTGGCTGAGGCCGCAGGGCTCGAAACGCGAGGGCATGAGCAGAAAATCTGAGCCCGCGAACATGGCGCGCGCCTGCGACCCATCGAAGCCGATGCGCACGCCGACCTGCGTCGGATGCTTGCGCGCCAGCGTCAGCATCCGGTCTTCCAGATGCGTTTCGCCCTGCCCGGTCACGACGAGCTGGCCGCCGTGCGCGACGATTTCCTCGGCCACGTCTATCGAAAGATCGACGCCCTTCTGGTGCACGAGGCGCGAGACGATGGCGAACAGCGGCCCGCGCGACAGAGCGAGGCCGAACAGGCCGCGGATATAGTCGGCGTAGCGGCCTTTCCATCGGTCGGGCTCGAAACCATCGCCGTGGTGCGTGTGGCGCGGGTCCCAGGATTCGTCGATGCCGTTGAGAATGCCGCTGAGCCGACCCTGCCGCAGCCGCTCGGACAGAAGGCCATGCAGCCCGCAGCCGAATTGCGGCGTAGTGATTTCCTGCGCGTAGGTTTCGCTCACCGTCGTCAGGTGATCGGCGTAATAGACGCCGGCCTTGAGGAAGGAGAGCCGACCGTAGAATTCCACGCCGTCGACCTTGTAGGCAGCGTCAGGGATCGCCAGCGCGCC
The DNA here is from genome assembly GCA_047605445.1 of Rhodoblastus sp. Taxonomy (GTDB): domain Bacteria; phylum Pseudomonadota; class Alphaproteobacteria; order Rhizobiales; family Beijerinckiaceae; genus JAJXWB01. The sequence goes on along the minus strand of JASGFP010000005.1, from coordinate 39,320 downwards.
GAGACGCGCGGGGTCGAAGGCGCCTTGATAGGCGAGATTGTGGATGGTGAGCAGCGAAGGCGTCTCGACGCCGCGCCAGGCGAGATAGCCGGGGGCAAGCGCCGTCGGCCAGTCGTTGAGATGCAGATTGTCCGGGCGCCAGTTGGGATCGCCGAAGCCGGCGGCCATGTCGGCCGCGGCCAGACTCAGCCGCGCGAAGCGGATGTCGTTGTCCGCCCAGTCCTTGCCGTCGGGATCGAGATAGAGGCCGCCCGGCCGGTCGTAGAGATCGGCGTTGAGGATGACGTAGACGGGAATGCCGTCGGCTGTCCGGGTGCGACCGAGCGCGCAGGCTGGAATTTCACCCAGGCCCGGCAGCAGCCCGACAGGCTCGATGCCGCCGGCCCGTTCCAGGACCTGCCGGTAGCCCGGCACGAGAATGCGGACGTCGGACAGGGCGCGCAGCGCGCGCGGCAGCGCGGCCGAGACTTCGCCGAGGCCGCCGGTCTGCACATAGTCGGAAATTTCGGAGGTGACGAACAGAACTCTGCGGCGCGCAATCGGCTCTTCGGCCTGCACGGCCTCGCCTTCAAGGTCGCAATGACCCTGTGACTGCCAACTCATCCGTCCGCGCCCGCCGCCCGTCGAAAGGCCGAATCATTTCGCCCGTTGGCTCATTTGTTTAATCCGAAAACGCTAGCCATTGGTTAACGCAACGGAAAACATCAGACCTAAGCGTGGTTTGCGGCCGTCCAGCGCGCCGGAAAGGGTTAATGCAAGGCGCGAATCCGCCGGTTCTCTTACCGCGCGTCAGCGCCTTATCGAATTCTTCAGCAGGCGACGGTTAACCTTGAAGCGGGTTGCCGAAGGGTTTGTTTGCATGCGTACGAGCACTCTGAAGTCGACGGATATTGCGCCTGCGGGCGAGCGCAGGTCCAGTGCGCGGGACGAGGCCGCCGCCGCCATCCAGGCGCTGCGCAAGGAGATCGAGGCCAAGCTCATCTACAATGTCGGCAAGCCGCCGGCGCTCGCGCTCAACCACGACTGGCTGACCGCCGCGATCCTGGCGGTGCGCGACAAGATCATCGATCGCTGGATGGCCTCGATCCGCGACGCCAAGCGCTCGGGACGCAAACGCGTCTATTATCTCTCGCTCGAATTCCTGATCGGCCGGCTGTTCGAGGACGCGCTCGGCAATCTCGGGCTCAAGGAGCAGATGCGCGAGGCGCTGGCGCTGGTCGGCCTCGACCTCGATTCCATCGCGCAGCTCGAGCCGGATGCGGCGCTCGGCAACGGCGGCCTCGGGCGGCTGGCGGCCTGCTTCATGGAGAGCATGGCGACGCTGGGCGTCTCCGGGCTCGGCTATGGCATCCGCTACGATCATGGCCTGTTCCGGCAGCGCATCGTCGACGGCGCGCAGGTGGAGACGCCGGAAGACTGGCTGTCCTTCCGCAACCCCTGGGAGTTCCAGCGCCGCGAAATCCTGCACGAAATCGGCTTCGGCGGCGATGTGACGAGCGAAGCGGGCTGGGACGGCGCAGAGCGCCACGCCTGGCAGCCTGCCGAAAAGGTTCTCGCCGTGGCCTACGACACGCCCGTCGTCGGCTGGCGCGGCGATACGATCAACACGCTGCGTCTGTGGAGCGCCAAGGCGATCGACCCGATCCGCCTCGACGCCTTCAACGCTGGCGACCATGTCGGCGCGATCTACGAGCGCAGCCGCGCCGAAAGCATCTCGCGCATTCTCTACCCCTCCGATTCCAATCCGGCGGGGCACGAACTGCGGCTGCGGCAGGAATATTTCTTCGCCTCCGCCTCGCTGCAGGATCTCATCCGCCGCCACATCCAGCGGTTCGGCGACGTGCGCAACCTGCACGACAAGGCCGCGATCCAGCTCAACGACACGCATCCGGCGATCGCCATCGCCGAATTGATGCGCCTGCTGCTGGACGTGCATGGACTGGGTTGGGAGGAGGCCTGGCACATCACGCGCGAGGCGACCTCCTACACAAACCACACGCTGCTGCCGGAGGCGCTGGAGACCTGGCCGGTGGAGTTGATGGGCCGGCTGCTGCCGCGCCATCTGCAGATCATTTACGCCATCAACATGCGTTTTCTGGGCGAAGCCAAGGCCGCCGGCGCCGACGACGCCATGCTGCGCTCGGTCTCGCTGATTGGCGAGGAGGGCGGCAAGCGGGTTCGCATGGGCAATCTCGCCTTCGTCGGCTCGCACATGATCAACGGCGTGTCGGCGCTGCACACGGAGCTGATGAAGGAGACCGTGTTCCACGATCTCGCCAAGGTTCTGCCAAACCGCATCGTCAACAAGACGAACGGCATCACGCCGCGGCGCTGGCTGATCAATTCCAATCCGGCGCTGACCGAACTCCTGAAGGAGACGGTGGGCGCGGGCGTGGTCGACGACATCGAGCGCATCCGCGACTTCGAGCGCTACGTCGACGATGCTTCCGCGCAGGACAGGTTCGCCGCCATCAAGCGCGCGAACAAGGAGACGCTCGCCGAATATATCAACGAGCAGAGCGGCGTGCGGATCGACCCTTCGTCCGTGTTCGACGTGCACGTCAAGCGCATCCACGAATACAAGCGCCAGCTGCTCAACGTTCTCGAGACGATCGCGCTCTACGACGCGATCCGCGCGGAACCGAACAAGGACTGGACTCCCCGCGTGAAATTGTTCGCCGGCAAGGCGGCGGCGAGCTATGTGCAGGCGAAATCGATCATCCGGCTGATCAACGATGTGGCGCGGCGTGTGAACGACGATCCCGCCGTGCGCAATCTGCTGAAGGTCGTGTTCATGCCGAACTTCAACGTTTCTCTGGCCGAAATGATCGTGCCGGCGGCCGATGTGTCGGAGCAGATTTCGACCGCCGGCATGGAAGCGTCCGGCACCGGGAACATGAAGTTCGCGCTCAACGGCGCGCTGACGATCGGCACACTCGACGGCGCCAATGTCGAGATCAAGGAGCATGTCGGCGACGAGAATATCGTGATCTTCGGCCTGACTGCGCAGCAGGTCGAGGACGCGCGCCGCGCCGGCCATCATCCGGCCTATGTCATCGGCGCCAACCCGCAGCTCAAGCGCGCGCTCGATGCGGTGGCGGCGGGCGACTATTCGCCGGAGGATCGCAACCGCTATGCGGGCCTCTGCCAGTCGCTGTGGGACAGCGACTATTTCATGGTGACGCCCGATTTCGCTTCCTACTGGGACGCGCACCGCCGCATGGACGAAATGTGGCGCGACCGCGCGCGCTGGCGGCGCATGTGCATGTTGAACACCGCGCGCATGGGCTGGTTCTCCTCCGATCGCACGATCCGCGAATATGCGGAGGAAATCTGGAAGGCGCCGCATTCCCGCACACATGGATGAGCGCAGCGCCGAAGGCTGCGCCCGGCCGGACGGCCCGGGCCTGCGGCTGACGGACGAAGGCGCTGTTATCGGCGTGGCCTCCCGCCACGCCGAACGCATCTGGGTTTGCCTGTTCGACGAAGCCGGCGCGGAGGTCGCGCGGATCGCGTTGACCGGGCGCGACGGCGATCTGCATTACGGCTTCCTGCCGCGTTTTCGCGCGGGCCAGAAATACGGGCTGCGCGCAGATGGACCTTGGGAGCCGCGCGCGGGCCACAGATTCGATCCGGCGAAACTTCTGGTCGACCCCTATACGCGGCGGCTCGACCGCGCGTTCGTCTATGATCCCGCGCTCACGCTGCCGCGCGAACATGCGGTCGATACGGCGCGGCTCGTGCCGAAAGCTATCGCGGAGGCGGCTCCCGCCGACGTTGCTCTCCACTCCCCTTTCCCATGCGGGGAGGGGCAGAGGGCGGGGTTCGATTGGGCGCGATCTCGCGAGATTGTTCCACCAACTGCCCCCACAACGCCGTCTTCGGTGAGCTTTGCGTCGTTCCCACCCGGCCTCATCTACGAACTCTCCGTCAAAGCCCACACGATGCGCGACGAGCGCGTTCCCGCGCCTTTGCGCGGGACGCTCGCGGCGCTGGCCCTTCCGCATGTCGTCGAGCGCTTCGTGCGCCTCGGCGTCACGCATATCGAACTCATGCCGGTCACGCCCTGGATCGACGAACGCCATCTGCCGCCGCTCGGGCTGACGAACGCCTGGGGCTACAATCCGGTCGTGTTCGGCGCTCTCGATCCGCGCCTTGCGCCCGGCGGCATGGCCGATCTGCGCGCAACCGTCGCCGCGCTGCGCGCGGCCGGCATCGGCGTGATCCTCGACATCGTCTACAATCACAGCGGCGAAAGCGACGAGGGCGGGCCGTCGCTGTCGCTGCGCGGGCTCGACAATGCGCTCTATTATCGTCATGCGGCGGACGGCCGGCTCATCAACGACGCGGGTTGCGGCAATTCGCTGGATTGCACGGAGCCCGCCGTCGTCCATCTGATCGTAGAGTCTTTGCGGCGCTTCGCGCTGGAAGCCGGCGTCGAAGGCTTTCGCTTCGATCTCGCGACGTCGCTTGCGCGCCGGCCGGAGGGCTACGATCGGCGCGCGCCGCTGCTCGAGGCCATGGCAGCCGACGATGTGCTGCGCGGCCGGCTGCTGATCGCGGAGCCCTGGGACATCGGGCCCGGCGGCTATCAACTCGCGCGCTTTCCGCCGGGCTGGCTCGAATGGAACGACCGCTACCGCGACGACGTCAGACGCTTCTGGCGCGGCGACGCGCATGCCGCGGGCGCCTTTGCGACGCGGCTGGCGGGCTCGGCCGATCTGTTTCAGCGCGAGGGACGATCTCCAAGCGAAAGCGTCAATTTCATCGCCGCACACGATGGGTTCACGCTGCGCGATCTGGTTTCCCGTTCCGGCAAACGCAATCACGCGAACGGCGAGGACAATCGCGACGGCAATGGCGCCGAAATCTGCTGGAACGGCGGCGCGGATGGCGAGACGGACGACGCCGCTATCGTCTCACGTCGTCAGGCCGACATGCGTGCGCTGCTCGCGACGTTGTTCCTTTCACTTGGGACCCCGATGCTGACCGCCGGCGACGAATTCGGCCGCACGCAGCAGGGCAACAACAACGCCTATGCGCAGGACAACGAGACGACCTGGCTCGATTGGGAGAATGCAGATTGCGCGCTTGCGGACTTTGCCGGCGCTCTGGCCGCATTTCGCGCCGACAATGCGCTGCTGGTCGAAAATCGCTTCCTGACTGGATCGACCGGGAGCGACGCGTCCTGCCCCGATGTGCGCTGGCTGCGCGCGGACGGCTCGACGATGAGCGATCAGGATTGGGCGAATGCGGATTTCATCGCGCTCACGCGCGCGCCAGCGAAGGGAGACGGCGGGCGCCTGCATATGGCCTTCAACCGCAGCGGCGGCGCCGTCGACATGATCCTGCCTGCGACGCGCGCCGGCATGCGCTGGTCTCTGGCGATCGACAGCCGCGCGGGCTTTACCGGGCGGAGCCCGATCGATGGGAATCGCGTGGCCGTCGGCGCGCGCAGCGTAGTCGCCCTCGCGGAAACGCCCGCAATCTAGTGGCCGGAATCCGGCGGCGGCTCGACGCCGCTGCGCAGAGGCCGCATTTCCATCGCCGCGAAGAAAGCCATGGCGAGGGCGATGAGAATGCAGGCGCCGATGTAGACGTGCCGAAAGGCCAGCGCCAGCGCCTCGATGCTCGCGGGATCGAGCGTCGCATGTTCGGATTGCGTGACTTCGCGCGCGACGCCGGAGCCGCCGAACACGATGGCGCCGAAGATCGCCACGACAAGCGCGCTGCCGATCTGCCGGAAGAAATTGCTCGCCGCCGTCGCCGCGCCGAGCTCGCTGCGCGCGACCGCATTCTGGATGGAGACGGTCGCGGTCGGCAGCACCGTTCCGAGGCCGACCGTCAGGATCAGCAGCAGCGCCTCGAGCAGCGGCAGCGGCAGTCCGCGCGGCCGCCAGGCGATAATCGCGCAGGCGACGAACGCAACGCCCATGCCGGCGAGCGGCAGGCGCTTGTAGTTCGTCAGCCGCGCCATCGATCGGCCTGCTGTCGTCGCGCCGATCACCGTGCCGATCATCAACGGTATCAACGCAAGGCCCGACATGGAGGCCGAAAGGCCGACGACGCCTTCGAGATAGACGGGCATGACGATGGACAGGCCGATGAAAACGCCCATCGCAAGACCCGCCGCCATCGTCGCTGTCTTGACGACCTGATCGCCCAGCACGGTCGCGGGAATGAGCGGCTCCTCCGCCGTGCGCGTGCGCCAGACGAAGGCGAGCGAGAAGACGACCGCCGCCGCGAACAGGCCGATGATGATGGCCGAAGCCCAGGGAAATTTCACGCCGCCCCAACTGAGCGCCAGCAGAAACGGCGTGGTCGCGAATACGAGCATGAGCGCGCCGGCGATGTCGAGCCTGTGCCGCCGCGCGACCAGCGGCAGACGCCGCAAGCGGTCGCTGGTGATGAAAAACGCTAGAAGCCCGAGCGGAATGTTGATCCAGAAGATGGCCGACCAATGCACATGATCGGCAAGCAGGCCGCCGAGCGCGGGACCCGCCAGGCTCGAGGCCGCAAAGACGCTGGCGATATGAACCTGGTAGCGGCCGCGCTCGCGCGGCGAGACGATGTCGGCGATGATGGTCTGCGACAGGGAGATGAGCCCGCCGCCGCCCGCGCCCTGCAGGCCGCGCGCCAGCGCGAGTATCGGCACGGACGGCGACAGCGCACAGGCGACGGAGCCGACGACGAAGATGGCGATGGCCGACAGAAGCACGACGCGCCGCCCGTGAATGTCGGCGAGCTTGCCGTAGAGCGGCGTGACCGCGACCGAGGCGAGCAGATAGGCCGTGACGACCCAGGGCAATTGCTCGACGTCGCCAAGTTCGCGGCCGATGGTCGGCATCGCGGTGGCGACGATGGTCTGGTCCAGCGCCCCCAGCAGCATGGCGAGCATCAGGCCGACGAGAATGGAGAGGATTTCCGGGCGAGAGAAATCGGCCCGCGGTTCGGAACTCATGGCGACAGATCTAGCGCGGGCGCGGCGTTTCCGCCATGCCGCAGCCGCTTGCCGCTCATGCGTTCAGCGTCGCGGCGAGCTTTTCCTCGTCGAGCGCATTCTCCCATTTGGCGACGACGATGGTGGCCACCGCATTGCCGATGAGATTGGTGGGCGTGAGCCCTTCCGACATCAGGCGGTGAACGCCCAGAATGATCGCGACGCTTTCGACCGGGATCGAGCCCGACGAGGCGATGGTGGCCGCCAGCACGACGAAGGCCGCCCCCGCTATGCCCGCCGCGCCTTTGGACGTGAGAAGCAGCACGAGAACGAGGCCGACCTGCTGGCTGAGCGTCATGGGCGTATTGGTCGCCTGCGCGAGAAAGACGGCCGCAAAGACGAGATAGAGGCAGGTGCCGTCGAGGTTGAAGGAATAGCCCGTCGGGATGACGAGGCCGACGACGCCTTCCTCGCAGCCGGCTTCCTCCATCTTGACGATCATGCGCGGCAGCACCGTCTCCGACGATGTTGTGGCGAGCACGATCAGCAATTCCTCGCGGATGTAGCGGACGAGCTTCCACAGGCTGAAGCCCGCCATGCGCGCGATGAGGCCGAGGACGACGGCGATGAAGAAAATGCAGGTGATGTAGAAGTCGATCAGCAGACGCCCCAGCGACAGCAACGAGCCCGCGCCGAACTTTCCGACCGTGAAGGCGATGGCGCCGAGCGCGCCGAGCGGGGCGGCCCACATGACGAAGCCGACGATGCGAAACAGCATGGCGGCGGCCTGGTCGATCATGTTCGCAAGCGACGCGGCCTTCTCGCCGAGCTGCGCGAGCGCGAAGCCGCAGAGCACGGCGACGAACAGCACCTGCAGCACATTGCCCTCGGTAAAGGCGCCGAGGAAGGAATTGGGAATGATCTGCATCAGGAAGCCAGTGAGATCGTGCCCCTTGCCCTGCGCAATGTAATTTTTCACCAGAGACGTATCGACATGGGCGAGATCGACGTTCATCCCCTCGCCCGGCCGCAGCAGGTTGACGGCGACGAGACCGATGATCAGAGCGATCGTCGTGACCACCTCGAAATAGATGAGAGCCTTGAGCGCGACGCGGCCGACGCGCGCCATATCCGCCATGCGGGCTACGCCGTGAACGACCGTGCAAAAGATGATCGGCGCGATCATCATGCGGATCGCCTTGATGAAGGCGTCGCCGAGCGGCTGCAGTTTCACGCCGAGATCAGGCCAGACATGACCGATGACGACGCCCGCCGCCATGGCGATCAGCACCTGCACCCAGAGTTTCGACAGTGCGTCGAGGACGCCGTTTCGCTTCTGAGGCGTTGTGACGGCGTCCATCGTATTGCCTTCGGATGAAGGACGCGGCGGCGCGCCGCGTCGCGAGTTCAGGCGTTCTCGAGGATGAGGTGTCCGACCGCCGTGTTCGACGCCGGCACATGATAGAACCTGTGCGCCACCTTCGGCTTCGGCCCGCCGCGCGTGTCGGCCATCGCGCCGCGTGCGATCAGCCACATCACGAGTTCGATGCCCTCGGAGCCTGCCTCGCGCACATAGTCGATGTTCGGCATTTTCGCCAAGGCCGCGGGATCGTCGATCAGCCTGTCCAGAAATTCGTTGTCCCATTCGCGGTTGATGAGGCCGGCGCGCGGGCCCTGCAATTGGTGGCTCATGCCGCCTGTGCCCCAGACCTGCACGTTGAGGTCTTCCGGATAGGATTCGATCGCGGCGCGAATGGCCTGGCCGAGCGCGAAGCAGCGCGCGCCGGACGGCACGGGATGCTGCACGACATTGACCGCGAAGGGGATGACCTTGCAAGGCCATGCGTCCACCTTCCCGAACATGCAGGTCATCGGCACGGTCAGGCCATGATCGACGTCGACCTCGTTGACGATGGTGAGATCGAAATCCTTCTGGATGACTTCCGACGCGATATGCGACGCAAGTTCTGGATGGCCGATCACCGGCGGCACGGGGCGCGCGCCATAGCCTTCGTCGGCGGGCTGGAATTCCGGCCCGGTCATGATGGCGAAGGTCGGGATCATCGACAGCGAGAAGGCGGTGGCGTGATCGTTGTAGACGAGGAAGATCACGTCCGGCTTCTGTTCCTTCTCCCATTGCTTGGAGAAGTCGTAGCCCGAAAACACCTTCTGCCAGTAGGGCTCGTGCGTCTTGCCGAGATCGAAGGCCGCGCCAACGGCGGGAATGTGCGAGGAATAGACCGAAGCGGTGATGCGGGCCATTTCACTTGTCCTTGCTGGGACGCTGCGCGTCGCCGTGTTCGCCGATTTTGCGGTTGCCGTCGATCGAGCGGCCGCCGTTGATCATCATGTCGCGGTAGGATTCCTCGCTCATGCCCGTCATCGATCCCGCCATCTGCTGGAAGCTCTTGCCGTCGGTCGCGCCGATCTTGGCGAGGAAGTAGATATTGCCGCCGAGCGCCATCATGGCGTTGAGGTCGCGCGCCATCACCGCCTGCTTCTGCTCCTCCGTCATCTTCCATTCGTCGAGATAGGCGCGCTCGTTCGCCTTGAAGCGCTCGCGATTGGCGGCCTTCATCAGCGACATGCAGAACTGGTTGAGCCAGTAGCCCTTGCGCGACTGCTCCGCGTCGAAAACGATCGTGCCAGGGATTTCGCTGAATTCCTTGTCGAGGGACATTACTTCCTCCATTCATCCGGCCAATAGAGGCGCATGGGATTGTCGACCAGCAGCTTGCGCTGCGATTCTTGCGTGACCGCGATATGCGGGATGAAATCGACCAGCAGGCCGTCGTCGGGCATGTGGTCCTTGAGATTGGGATGCGGCCAGTCCGTGCCCCACAGAACGCGGTCGGGAAATTCCTCGACGACCTTGCGCGCGAACGGCACGACGTCGCGATAGGCGTTCTGTTCGCCGTTCAGCGCCGGCGGGCCGGCGACCGAGAGACGCTCCGGGCAAGAGACCTTGCTCCAGACGTTTTCATGCTCGCGCATGAATTTCAGGAACAGAGAAAATTCCGGCCCGTCGATCGGCTTCGTCACGTCCGGGCGGCCCATGTGATCGACGACGACGGTGGTCGGCAGCGCGGTGAAGAAGTCCCACAATTCCGGCAGGTCGACGGCCTCGAAATAGATGACGACGTGCCAGCCGAGCTTGGCGATGCGGCCGGCGATCTCGAGCAATTCGTCCTTCGGCGTGAAGTCGACGAGGCGCTTGACGAAGTTGAAGCGCACGCCGCGCACGCCGGCTGCGTGCAGCTCCCGCAGCTCCGCGTCGCTCACGCTGCGCCTGACCGTCGCGACGCCGCGCGCCTTTCCGCCCGAGGCGCGGCAGGCGTCGGCCATCGCGCGATTGTCGGCGCCGTGGCAGGTCGCCTGCACGATAACGTTGCGGGAAAATCCGAGACGGTCGCGCAGCGCGAAGAGCTGCGCCTTGCTCGCGTCGCAGGGCGTGTATTTGCGCTCGGGCGCATAGGGAAATTCCGCGCCGGGGCCAAACACGTGGCAATGCGCGTCCACCGCGCCATCCGGCAGGACGAACCGCGGCTTGGAGGGGCCTTCGTACCAGTCGAGCCAGCCCTTCGTTTTTTCGAACGGCCCAGATGTGGGCTTGGACATTCTCGTTCCTTCCCTGCCGCGATCATATGTTGCGGTTGTGCGCGGTTTCCAGCAGCCACGCCGTCATTGCGAGGAGCGGAGCGACGAAGCGATCCATCGCCGCATCCGGATCAACGCCCGGTGGATGGATTGCTTCGCTTCGCTCGCAATGACGGCTATCTCCCCTGCGCCTTCAGCGCCTTGTCGAGCCGCGGATAGACCTTTCGCGCATTGCCTTCGTAGACCTTGTGCCGATCCTCCGTCGACAGGTTCTGCGTCGCCTCGATGTAGCGCTTGGTGTCGTCGAAATTAAAGCCGGTCTCGGGGTCGATCCCCTTCACCGCGCCGATCATTTCCGAGGCGAAGAGAATGTTGTCGACCGGGATCACTTTCGTCAGCAGATCTATGCCCGGCTGATGATAGACGCATGTGTCGAAATAGACGTTCTTCAGAAGATGGTCGCGCAGGAGCGGTTTCTTCATCTCCTGCGCCAGCCCGCGATAGCGGCCCCAATGGTAGGGCGCGGCGCCGCCGCCGTGCGGGATTACGAAGCGCAGCGCGGGGAAATCCTTGAACAGGTCGCCCTGAATGAGCTGCATCACCGCTGTCGTGTCGGCGTTGATGTAGTGCGCGCCGGTCGTGTGGAAGCAGGCGTTGCAGCTGGTCGAGACGTGGATCATGGCGGGAATGTCGTATTCCACCATCTTCTCGTAGATCGGATACCAGTGGCGATCGGTCAGCGGCGGGCTCTTCCAGTGGCCGCCGGAGGGGTCGGGGTTCAGGTTGATTCCGACGAAACCGTAATCCTTCATGCATTTCTCGAGTTCGGGAATGCAGGTGGCGGGATCGACGCCGGGGCTCTGCGGCAGCATGGCCGCGCCGATGAAATTGTCAGGCAAAAGCGTGGCCACGCGATGGATCAGTTCGTTGCAGATCGCCGCCCAGGTGGAGGACACCTGAAAATCGCCGATGTGGTGGGCCATGAAGCTCGCGCGCGGCGAGAAGATGGTGAGGTCGGAGCCGCGCTCCTTCATCTGGCGCAACTGGTTCTTCTCGATGCTGTCGCGCAATTCGTCGTCGCTGATCTTCAGCTCCGAGACCTTCGGCGCGGCGGACGGATCGTTGATCGCGGCGATCTGACGGTTGCGCCAGTCCTCCAGCGCCTTGGGCGCGGTGGTGTAATGGCCGTGGCAATCGATGATCATCCTGCGTCCCTCTCCCTCGCCGCCGGCCAGAGGCGGCCGGCCGCCGTCTCAGGCAGGCTATAGCCTACCACGCGGCTTCTTGCGGCGGCGCGCGGGAGCGCGCCGCTTTCCTGAGAGTTTTTCGCAGAAAATGCGCCCGCGCTCACTTCCATTCTTCTTGCGGGCTGTTTCGATTTGGCTATGGCGGGCCGCCGGAGCGGCCCGCCCTTCCTGCCTCAGCAGCGCATTCCCGGAGGGCAGCGGCGCGGCGCCTGCCGCTGCTGCATCATCTGCTGCTGCCGCTGCATCTGCATCTGGCGTTGCATCTGCATCTGCTGCTGGCGCTGCATCTGCATCTGCATCTGCTGCTGGCGCTGCTGCATCATCTGCTGCGAGCGCTGCTGCTGCATCATGCGCTGCTGCTGCATCTGCTGCGAGCGCTGCTGCTGCATCTGACGTTGCTGCTGCACACGTTGCTGCTGCATCTGGCGCTGCTGCTGCATCTGCTGCGAGCGCTGCTGCTGCATCTGACGTTGCTGCTGCACACGCTGCTGCTGCTGCTGCATCCGCTGGGCGCGCTGCTGCTGCATCTGCTGCTGGCGCTGCTGTTGCTGTTGGGTCCGCAACTGCTGTTGCTGCTGCCTTTCCATCTGGCGCTGCTGCTGCTGCTGAATCATCAGCTGGCGCCGGTCGGCGGCAGGCGTCTGGCCAGGCCTCCCGACCACTCCCGGAGCGCCGATCGCATGCGAACCGCCAGGCTGACCGACCGGCTGGCCGGGACGGCCGGGCTGGCCAAACTGCCCCGGCTGCTGGCCGGGTTGACCGAGTTGGCCCGGGGGATGCCCGGGCTGGCCGATCTGTCCCGGACGCTGGCCAGGCTGCCCCACCGGCAGGTTAGGCAGCGCATTGGTTGGGCGGCCACCCTGCCCGGCGCCGATACCGGGCTGGCCGGGACGCGTCAATTGCTGCCCGCCGGGCGTCGCCACGGGCCGCACGAACGGCTGACCGGGACGCACGCCCGCCGGCAGGTTCATGTTTTTGGGCAGAGACGAAATCGCCGGGATGACCGGCGGACGCCGCGGGCCGCCCTGCGCGCCCGGAGGCCCGCGGCGATTGTCGAGGAAGCGGTTGGACATACGCCCCGCGGCCAGACCGACTGCGAGCGCCGCCGGAATCGCCACGAACGGACGCCAGCCGGGCGGGCGCACATCCATCACGATCGGAAGCGGCGGCGGCAGGACGTAGGCCGGCGGCGCAATCCAGGCGGGCGCCGTCACGACGTCGACGAGAGCCGGCAGGAAGAAGTCGGAATCGTCATCGAACACCGGCGGCGGCGGCGGCTGGTACCACGGCGGCGGCGCGGCGACGAAGACGGACGGCGCGAGCGGCGGGACGCCGGGATCGTAGAAGCCGACGTTCGCGCCGCCAAAATAGGCTTCCTCCACCGGCGGCGGCGGCGGATCGTCGAACGCGATCGGATCGAAGGCCGGCGGCGGCTCGATAGCGGCCTGCAGGCGCATCAGGCGGCGGCGCGCGTCAGCGGCGTGCGGTCCGCGCGGATAGCGCTTGAGATAGGACCAGTAGGCGTTCTGCGTATTGATATCGAGCGCGCGGCGCCACGAGCGCGCCTCGCGCCGGGCGGCCATCAGGCCCTGCACGTTCTTGGTGTAGGGGCTCTGCGGATAGGTGGCGACGAAATCCTCGTAGCTCTTCATGTTGTCGCGGTCGATGACCGCGGAATAAGCAAGCGCCTCCGGCATCTTGTCGATCGGCTTGGCGCGTTCGGCGGCGATCTGGTCCGGCGCGACGGCGGGCGCCGGCGCATCGGCCCCACGCTCCAGCAAAACGACCGGCGGCTCGATCTTGCCGGCGCTCCATGGCACCTGCGCCGCCTTGGTCAGTTCGGCCGTGCGGGTGCGGACGCGGGCCATGATCTCGTTCAGCGGCGCCCCCGCCTCGCGCAGCATTTCGCCCAGCGCCTGCGCATAGGGGCCGTAGGGCTCCTTGCCGGGCGCGGCCCAGGTTCCGGGCGCCGCGTTGAAGCCGATGAGCGTGCCCGCCTCCGGCTCGACCAGCGCGAGACCGGGCGCCAGACCCTGCACCTGCTTGGCGAAGGGGCTGTCATAGGCGAGGTCGAGCAGCACGACGCGCCCGCGGCCCGGCGCGCCGGACAGAGGCCGGACGAGATCGGACAGGCGGATGGCGTTGAGACTGATATCGGCGTCGCGCGCGATCGTGGCGCCGGGCGGCACGATCCAGTTCTCGCCGTCGAATTGCAGACCGTAGCCCGAAACATAGACGAAGCTCACGGCGTTCGGGCCGGCGCCCGCCACTTTGGCCAGAAACTCCCGATAGGAGGCGCGCAACGTGTCCTGATCGAGGTTGCGCGCGCCGGTCACGTCGAACTTCGCCGCCTTCAGCGCGTCGGCGACGAGCGCGGCGTCATTGGCGGCGGTGGGCAGCGGCGCGCCCTCATACCCGTCGTTGCCGACGACGAAGGCGAAGCGGGCCTGGCTTTCCGGACCGGCGGCCGGCGCCTGCGCGGCGGCAGGGCCTACGACGGACAGAAAGAGCGTGGCGAAGATCGCCAGAACTGGACGCAAGAAACCCATGTTTCCCCCATGGCTGCGCAAAAATGCGCTTGTCGCACAATCATTCATGCACGCGCGGCGCGTCAATGACCGGGCGCAAGGTCGCGGACCGGACGAAAAGCTGTCCGCCATGGCCTGAACCGCCGCTGAACGGCCCTAGCGGCCCCAGCCCGAGACCTGCGTCGCGTTGACGGACATGCCGAAGGAGAGACTTTCGGTGATCGAATAGTCGAAGCCCGCGCCGATCGTCGTCGCCTGCGAACTGAAGGCGAAAGGCGTCGCCGCGCCGGGCGGGGCGGCGAAGATATTCGCGCCGAACGCCGGCGCCTTGGCCTCGGCAAACGCAGCCGACATGTAGGGCCTGAACGCGCCCATGTCGTAGCCGAACTTCATGTTGGTGCGCGAAAAGGCAAAGCCGGACGCAAGGCCAAGCATGTCGCCGCCCGCCGCAAAGCCTGTCTTCTGCTCCACGCCGAACAGATACTTGCCCATGCGCAGGTCGTAGCCGGGGTTCCAGCCTTTCACCGCCTCGAATTTCAGCGGCGCGGCCTGATCGAGCGCGCTGCCCGAGCCTGCCCTGAAGGATTCGGCCGCAGCGAACGTCGGCAGGCCGTTGCTGACGACTTCCCACGCGCCGGCGGGCGCGGGCAGACCCGCGAGCAGCGCCGCAACAACAAATGGAAGCCCGACAGATATTCGCATCGCCGCCAGTTTACCCGAGAGATCACGGCGGTAAAAGGGCGCAGAGGGAGACGCGACATGGCGCATGGCGGGATCGAGAAGGCGAGTGTTGAAGACATCGTGCGGCTGCTCGATCTCAGCCCTCATCCCGAAGGCGGCTTCTACCGCGAAACGTTCCGCGATCCCATCGCGCCCGGCGGCCGGGCGGCTTCGACCGCCATCTATTTCCTGCTGCCGGGCGGGGCCCCGTCGCGCTGGCATCGCGTCGACGCGGCGGAGACCTGGCATTTCTACGCCGGCGCGCCGCTGGAGCTGACCATCGAGCAGAATGGCGCGCGCAGCTTGCATCGCATCGGCGCCGATTTGACCGCCGGCGAGCGCCCCCAGGCGATCGTGCCCGCCGGCGCATGGCAGGCGGCGCGATCGCTGGGCGCGTGGACGCTGGTCGGCTGCACGGTGGCGCCGGGGTTCGAATTCGCGCATTTCGAGGTCATCGACGGCGAGCCGCGGTAACGCTTCGGCGGCGCCGCTCTATTGCGGCGGCAATGACGACAGGAAGCTTCGCAGGTCTGTCAGGAACCGCGCCTCGAACGCGGTGGTCTGATGCAGAAGGTGTCCGCATCCGGCGTAATGGATGATCTGCGCATCGGGATTGGTTTTCGCGAGGCGCGCCTCGTGCCCTTCGAGAATGACGGCGCCGAGGTGGGGATCCCCGCGCAAGATCCGCGTCGGGCAGCGAAACGGCTGGGCCGTGTCGATGGCCGCGAGCGCATTGTCGCCCTGCTCCCCTCCGCGCGCCGCTCCGCCCCAGCACCGGTTGTCCTGCCGCTGCAAGCCGGAAGCGCGGCTGAGAAGATGCCGGGCGCCCATATGGTCGGACGCGCGGCCGCCGAGCGGAGAGGGCGCATTGGACACGAACTCGACGTAGGTCGACAAAGGCGCGCCCGCCGCCTGAAATTCGGCCTGCTTTGCAGCGATGATCGGGAAGAGCGCCGACACCGCCGATTTCGACCATTCGCCGGCTTCGCCGAGATACCACGGCGGGTCTTCGAGAAAAGCGCCACGCACAAGCGGATGCGGCTCCTGCGCCAGCACGCCCGAAACGCAGCCGCCGAGCGAATGGCCGACGATGATCGTCGGCCGCCCGATCGTCTCCAGCAGCGCGCGCGCATCGGCGACATAGCCGCCGATATCGTAGGACGCGACGCGGTCCGAATGGCCGTGCCCGCGAAAATCCAGCGTCCACGTCTGATAGTCCGGGGAAAGCGCTGCGGCCATTTCCTCCCAGGTGTCGCGGCTGTTGGAGACGCCGTGGAAAAAGGCGACCGCAGGGCGATCCGACGGCCCGTAGACGGAAGCCGCAAGGCGAACGCCGTCGCCCTTTATCGTTACATCCGTCATTGATCGCTCTCCGTCTTTCTTGCGCGCCTAAGCGACCTTCACCATGCGCTTGCCGCGATTTTCGCCCGCCAGCAGGCCGATGAGCGCGGCGGGCGTATTTTCAAGCCCGTCGATCACGTCTTCCTGCACCTTGAGCTTGCCGCTGGCGACCCATGATTGCAGATCGGCCAGGGCAGCATCGCGCTCGCCGTAGAAATCCATCACGATGAAGCCCTGCATGCGGATGCGCTTGACCACCAGCAGGCCCGGCAGGCCGCGCGGGCCGGCCGCCGGCGGCGCGCCGTCATAGGCCGAAACCGCGCCGCAGCAGGCGATGCGGCCGTGCAGGTTCATCAGCGGCAGACAGGCTTCGAGAATCTCGCCGCCGGTATTGTCGAAATAGGCATCGACGCCATTCGGCGCGGCGCTTTTAAGCCCGCGATAGAGATCGCCGGCCTTGTAGTCGACCGCTTCGTCGAAGCCGAGTTCGCTCTTCAGCCACGCGCATTTCTCCGCGCCGCCGGCGACGCCGATGACGCGGCATCCCTTGATTTTGGCGATCTGCCCGACCAGCGAGCCGACCGAGCCCGCAGCCGCAGACACGACCACGGTCTCGCCCGCCTTCGGCTCGCCGACGCGCAGCAGGCCGAAGTAAGCCGTGAGACCTGCAATGCCGTAGACGCTGAGCAGATGCGTCATCGGCTCGACGTGCGGAACCTTGATAAGCTGCTTGCCCGGCAGCGCGGCGTATTCCTGCCAGCCGGTGTCGGCGAAGACGAGATCGCCCTTGGCGAAACCCTTCGCCTTGCTCTCGACCACTTCCGCGATGGCGCCGCCAGCCATCACGCTGCCAGCGTCCACCGCCGAGCGATAGGTCGCGCCCTGCATCCACGCGCGATTGGCGGCGTCGAGCGAGATGTAGCGGACCTTGAGCAGCGCTTCTCCATCGGCCGGCTGCGGGACCGAAGCCTCCGCGAGCCGGAAATTGGACGGCGAGAGTTTGCCTTTCGGCTTTTCGGCCAGAAGCACCTGCCTGTTGATCGCGCTCATCTCATTCTCCGCTTCGCCGTCAATCGTCCGACCACCAGGGATACTGGCTCGGCATGTCCGCGCTCACCTTGCCGGGAAAGTCCGGCGCGCGCTTGTCGAAAAACGCCTGCACGCCCTCGCGCACATCGGGATGGCCACCGCGCTCGATCGACATTTTCGCGTCGAACGCGAGCACGCCGTAAGGATCGGGCGCGCCGGCGCAGCGCCATAGCATCTGGCGCGTGAGCGCGACCGCGACCGGCGAGGAATGATCGGTCAGTTCGTGCGCGATTTCTTTCGCGCGCGTCAGAATATCGGCAGGTTCGACCATCTCGCTGACGAGGCCGCCCTGCAAGGCTTCCTGCGCGTCGAAAGTGCGGCCCGAAATCGACCAGCGCAGGGCCTGCGGCAGACCGACGAGACGCGGCAGGAACCAGGCGCTGCCGGCCTCCGGCACGAGGCCGCGCCTTGCAAAGATGAAGCCGATCTTCGCGCCTTTGGCTGCGATACGCACATCCATCGGCAAGGTGAGCGTTATGCCGACGCCGACCGCCGCGCCGTTGATCGCCGCGATCGAGGGCTTGCGGCACGAAAAGATGGCGTCGACGAAGCCCCTGCCCTTGCCCGAGCCCGCCTGCGGGCCGCGATTGCCGAACACGCCCGCGCCGTGCGCGCCCGACGTATCGAAGCTCTTGGCGCCGCCCGAGACATCCGCGCCGGCGCAGAAGGCGCGGCCGGCGCCGGTGACGATGATCGCGCGCACATCGTCATCGACGTCCGCGGCGCGAAAGGCGTGCTCGATCTCCGAGCCCATCGCGCCCGTATAGGCGTTGAGCCTGTCCGGGCGATTGAGGGTAAGGACCATGAATGGTCCGTCCCTCTCGCAGAGGATGTGCTGGTAGTCCATGCGCGGCTCCGTTATGCGCGAGAACCGCTCAGTCGCTCCAGCCGCCGCCCTCGAAGCCCGCGCGTCCGAAGGCGACGCCGCCGTCGACCGTGACCGTGGAGCCGACGACATAATCGCCGGCGCGCGAGGCCAGAAAAATGGCGGCGCCCGCCATGTCTTCGGGCGCACCGATGCGGCCGGCCGGGACGCGCCCGGCGACGACGTCGGCATGGTCGCGCGCCGCCGTGTTCATGTCGGACTGGAACGGACCGGGCGCGATCGCCGTGACGACGATGTGATCCTTGATGAGACGCACCGCCATGCGGCGCGTGAGATGGATGAGCCCCGCCTTGCTCGCCGCATAGGGATAGGTTTCGAGCGGATTGACGAAAATACCGTCGATCGAGGCGATGTTGATGAGTTTTGCGGGGCGCTCGGCGGTCGCGGCTGCGCGCAGCAGAGGGGCCAGTTCCTTCGCCAGGAAGAACGGCGTTTTCATGTTGAGATCGACAACCTTGTCCCAGCCCGATTCCGGAAATTGATCGAAATCAGCCGCCCAGGCCGCGCCGGCGTTGTTGACGAGAATGTCGAGTTTCTTCTCGCGCTCGGCCAGCGCCCTGCCGAAGGTCGCAATCCCTTCGAGCGTCGAGAGATCGCAGGGAATGGAAACGCATTCCCCCTTGCCGAGCGCGGTCATTTCCTTGGCGGCCGCATCGCAGGCCGCCGCCTTGCGCGCGGTGATGTAGACGCGCGCTGCGCCGTATTCGAGAAAGCCTTCGGCGATCATGCGGCCGATGCCGCGCGAGCCGCCGGTGACAACGGCGACCCTGCCTTCGAGCGAGAAAAGATTTGCGAACATGTGTCCTCCCTGCGGGCGCTTCGTCCCGTTTGACGGCTTTATAGCAGGGCCCGTTGCGTTCCGCGAAGCGGAAACGCATTTCACCGCACAGAGCCGCCATGCGCGAAGGTTGTTTCGCGCCGCGCCGACTTGCGCAACAATGGCGGCGACAAGAACAGGGAGCGAGACGAATGAGCGAGGCGGGCGCAAAGCCTTTGAAGGGGCGCGTGGCGCTGGTGACGGGCGGCTCCCGCGGCATCGGCCGCGCCATCGCCATGGCGCTTGCCGAGGACGGCGCGGATGTCGCGGTCGGCTACCGCCGCGACGAGGATTCGGCGAAGGAATCGGTCAAGCTGCTGGAAGGCCTGGGCGTGCGCGCCAAGGCCTATTCGGCGTCGATGGAAGACCACGCGCAGGTCGTCGCCATGGCCGACCGCGCCATCGCCGATTTCGGCTTCGTCGATATTCTCGTCAACAACGCCGGCATCGCCTCGCGCGGGCGCTCCGTGCTCGATACGGAGCCTGACGAAATCGCACGGCTGCTGACGGTGCACGCCATGGCGCCGCACTGGCTCAGCCGCCGCGTCATTCCATCCATGCGCGCGCGCCCGCGCGGCGACATCGTCATGATCTCGAGCGTGGCGACGCTGAAGATGGGCGCAAACGGCGCGCCCTACAACATGGCCAAGGCCGCGATGGAGGCGCTCGCCTATACGCTCGCCAAGGAGGAACGCGGCCACGGAACGCATGTCAACGTCGTCGCGCCCGGCCTTGTCGAGACCGACATGGGCACACGCCTCGTGAAAGGCGCCGCCGGCATCGATGACATTCACGCGCTGGACAAGCACATGCCCTACGGGCGCGTCTGCCAGCCACAGGACATCGCCAACGCCGTGCGTTTTCTCGTCTCGCCCTATGCCGGCTACATCAACGGCGAGAAGATCAACGTGCATGGCGGCGGGCAGACCATTCCCGGCGTCGGCGGCTAGGAGCGCGCGCATGGACAAGCCTCTTACGCGCGAAGACCGGGATGGCGCGGCCATCCTCACGCTCAACCGGCCGGACAAGCTGAATGCGCTGACGATCGAGATGTTCATGCTGCTGCGCGAGCATGTCGACGCCATCGCGCAGCAGACTGATAAAATCGGCCTCGTGCTGCTGCGCGGCGCCGGAAAATGCTTCTGCGCCGGCAACGATCTTGCAGGAATAGCGGCCGGCGCCGCGCCGCCGAAGCCGTGGTTCCAGGGCGAGACGATCGAGAAGCTCGCGAGCCTGCCGCAGCCGGTCGTGACGGCCGTGCACGGCCATTGCTACACGGGTGGGCTCGAGCTGGCGCTCGCCGGCGACATCATTGTCGCCTCGGCGAATGCGAAGTTCGGCGACACGCATGGCAAGTGGGCGCTGACGCCGGTGTGGGGCATGAGCCAGCGCCTGCCGCGTCGCGTCGGCGCAGCGAAAGCGAAGGAAATGATGTTCACGAGCCGCACCTATTCGGGCGCGCAGGCAGAGCAGATCGGGCTCGCGAATATCTGCGTCGCCGACGATGCATTCGAGGCTGAGGTGGACAAGCTCTCGAAAGAGATTCTCGGCAATTCCTGGTTCAGCCATCGCGCGAACAAGAAGCTTGTCGACGACACCGAGGGGCTGTCGCTGAAGGCCGGTCTCGCGCATGAGATTTACAAGAGCGAGGGACGCGGTCCGGATTCGCACGCACGGATCGCGGCTTTCATGAAGAAGTAGCAGCGCGTCGCAGCCCCGGGCCGCTCCGTCATTCCGGCCGAAGCGCAGCGGAGAGCCGGGACCCACTCCGCCTATCTGGCAAGTCTGGGTCCCGGATCGCGCTGCGCGCGTCCGGATGCCACGACACAATTTGCAAAGGATTCGCCTATGACGACCAATCGCTGGGTCAACCGCCCCGAGGGATCGAACTGGGGACGCTTCGGCGCCGACGACCAGCGCGGCAAGATGAACTTGCTCACCCCAGAGCGGCGCGTCGCCGCGGCGCGAGAGGTGAAGGAAGGAATCGCCTTCACCCTGTCTCTGCCGCTCGACTATCCCGGCGGCAACGCGATCTTCGCGCATCGCAAGGCGCCGCAATTGCAATACGAGAAGCGCGGCGGCGCGGCCTATAATTTCAACTTCAAGCTGTCGCATATCTGCGCGGAATATTGCGACATCGTCTGCGACGACGCCGTGCTGCTCTACCTGCAATATTCGACGCAATGGGATGGCCTGAGCCATGTCGGGCAGATGTTCGACGCCGACGGCGACGGCGTGCCTGAGAAGGTCTATTACAACGGCTGGCGCGGCGGCGTGGACCTGATCGGGCCCGAGGACGCCAAGGACGGTTTCGGCGCGCACAAGCTGGGCGTCGAGAATTTCGCCACCGCCGGCGTACAGGGACGCGGCGTTCTCGTCGACCTCCATCGCATCTACGGCCGCAAGAAAGCCTTCGTCGGCTATGACGATCTCATGCGGGCGCTGGATGCGCAGAAGGTCGGCGTCGAGGCCGGCGATTTTCTGTGCCTCTACACCGGCTACGGCGATCTCATCATGGAGATGAACCGGCAGCCGGATGTGAACGTGCTGCATTCTTCCTGCGCCGCGCTGGACGGCCGCGACACGCGGCTGTTGCAATGGATCAGCGATGCCGATCTCGTCGCCATCTGCTCCGACAGCCTGGCGGTCGAAGTCTTTCCGCCGCGCCCTGCCGAGGGCGACAGCTTTCCGATGCTGCCGCTGCACAATCATTGCCTGTTCAAGCAGGGCGTGCATCTCGGCGAGCTCTGGTATTTCACCGAACTCGCACAATGGCTCGGCGCGCACGACCGTTGGCGCTTTCAACTGACCGCGCCGCCGCTGCGCCTGCCGGGCGCGGTCGGCTCGCCCGCGACGCCGGTCGCCGTGGTGTGAGCGGATGGCGAAGAATGTTCTGATCGCCGGCGCATCCGGCGTTGTGGGGCAGGCGGCTGTCGAGCATTTCGCTGGTCTGCCAGGCTGGACGACTATCGCATTGTCCCGCCGCGCGCCGCTCGTTCGCGCCTCGGCGTCGTGGCGTCACGTTCCGCTCGATCTCACCGACGCCGCCGCATGCCGCGCGGCGCTCGCTGCGCTGCCGGGCGTGACGCATCTGGTCTATGGCGCGCTGCACGAGAAGCCAGAACTGGTCGCTGGCTGGCGGGATCCGGAGCAGATGGCGACCAATCTCGCCATGCTGCGCAATCTCGTCGAACCTCTGGTGGAGATGGGCTCGCTGCAACACGTCACGCTGCTGCAGGGCACGAAGGCCTATGGCGTCCATCTGCATCGCATCGCGGTTCCTGCGCGTGAAAGATGGCCGCGCGACGATCACGAAAATTTCTACTGGCTGCAGGAGGATTTCCTGCGCGAGATCGCGGGGCGCGAAAATTTTGCGTTCACGATCTTCCGGCCGCAGATCATCTTCGGCGACGCGATCGGCGCGGCGATGAACATCATGACCGTGCTGGGCGCCTATGCCGCGATCCGCCGCGAAGAAGGCCTGCCGTTTTCCTATCCCGGCGGCGCGGATTATCTGCTCGAAGCCGTCGACGCGCGGCTATTGGCGCGCGCGTTTTCGTGGGCGGCCGAGGCGCCGGCGGCGCGCGGCGAGACGTTCAATTTCACCAATGGCGACGTGTTCGTCTGGCGCAATGTCTGGCCGGCGATCGCCACCGCGCTGGGCGTGGAATCCGGCAACGCCGAGCCCTTGCGGCTTGCGGATTATCTGCCGGCGCGCGCCGGCATATGGCGGTCGATTGCGCAGAAGAACGGGCTCGTCGAGCCCGACCTCGAAAAGCTGCTCGGCCGGTCCGCCGAATATGCGGATTATTGCATGGCGTCGCTCACCGGCCGCGCCGCCCCGCCCGCGCTCGTCAGCACGATCAGGATCAGGCAGGCAGGTTTCGGCGGATGCATCGACACGGAAGACATGTTCCGCGATCTGTTCGCGGACATGGTGGAAAAGCGGATTCTGCCGTCGTTGCGGAGCTTTGCTTAAGCGATCCATCCGGGCGTCGAAACAAGCGCCGTCTGGGTTCCTAAATCGCCGCCTTGCGCCCAAATCGCGCGCGCAGCGACGGCCATATGCCTGATGGCATCAGCAGGATCACGCCTACGACAATTAGCCCGTAGATGAAATAATGCAGGCCCGGCAGCGAGCCGCCGAAATGGCCGCGCAGGATTTCGCCGAGCGGCGCCAGAATAAAAGCGCCGAGCGCCGGACCCAGCGCCGTTCCAAGGCCGCCGACGGTGGCGAACAGCACGATCTCGATGGTGAGCACGGGCGAGACGAGCAGGTAGGGATCGACGAAGGCGAGATAGCGCGCGTAGATCGTGCCGATGATCGAGGTCAGCACCGCCGAGATCGTCATGGCCAGCGTCTTGTTGCGCAGGAGGCCGACGCCGATCGCTTGCGCGGCGTTCTCGTTGTCGCGGATCGAGCGGAGATTGTAGCCGAGCGGCGACGAGAGAATCGCGAAATTCACGACCACGCAGAGCGCGGCCACGGCGAGCATCAGCCAGTAGATTCCGTTGATGCCGCCGAACTGGAACGCCCAGATGTTTCCCGTATCCTTCGGCAGGAACAGGCCGGAGGCGCCGCCGAGAAATTCCGTGTTGGTGACATAGATTTCCGCCATTTCGGCGAAGGCCATCGTGATGAGCGCGAAGGAAAGATGGCCCAGCCGAAAGCGGTAGTCGATGAAGGCGATGGCTGCGCCCATCGCCGCCGAGACCGCGGCGGCGACGATCATACCGAGCCACATGTTGATTCCGAGCTTGACCAGCAGCGCGCTCGCCAGCATGGCGCCGGCGCCGACGAATAGCGAATGGGCGAGCGAAATCTGCCCGGCTATGCCGCCGACGATGTTCCACGACGAAGCGAGCGCCGCATAGACGAGCGTGATGGTGAGAATGTGCAGGTAATAGTTCGGCAGCAGGAAAGGCATGGTTGCGGCGACCGCCAGCACGATCCACGGCAGCGGCGAACGCAGGGCTGGCCAGAAATCGGGGCGCATGTCAGTTCCTCCACACCAGCCCCTGCGGGCGGAACAGCATGATGGCCACGAAGATGAGGTAGGGCAGCAACTGGCCCAAGGTATGCGTCATGTAGATCGTGCCGATGGCTTCCGCGACGCCGATGACGATGCCGCCGAGCATGATGGCGACGAAATTCGTCATGCCGCCGAGCACGAAGACCAACAATGTAATGACCGTGAAGCGCAGGCCTTGCGTGGGCTGGATCGGCAGGCCCGGCAGCAGCAGCGCGGCAGCGATGGCGAGGATGCCGACGCCGATCGCGAATGTCATGACCTGCACGCGGCCGACATCCACGCCCATGAGCGCGGCGGCGCGCGGCTCCTGCTGCACGGCGCGGATGGCGCGGCCGATGTCGGTCGATTGCAGCATGACGTAGAGCAGGATGGCCAGCGCGAAGGAGACGATGCAGGCGACCAGATGCGCGCCGCGTATGACGACGTCGCCGACGAGGAAGAGTTTGGATTCGATCATCGAGGGCGCGCGCGTCGGCTGGCCGCCGAACACCATCATCAGGCCGTTCTGGATCAGCAGCGCAACGCCGAGCGTGAGCTGGATGACCATCAGCAATTGTCGTCCGGCGATAGGTTTGATGAGGAAGCGATAGACCAGCGCGCCAAGGACGATCATGATCGGCACGGTGAAGATCACCGACACGTAGGGATCGAGCGCGAAGGCGGTGAACAAGGCGAAGCACAGATACATGCCGAGCGAGACGAAATCGCCATGCGCGAAATTCACGATGCCGGATACGCCGTAGACGAGGCCCATGCCGAGCGCGAGCAGGCCGTAGGCGCTGCCGACGAAGAAACCCTGCACGAGCGCCTGGAGAAGTTCGTCCATCTCACATTCCCAGATAGGCGGCGCGGGTGCGCGGGTCTTGCGCGACAGTCGCCGATGCGCCTTCGACCGCGACCACGCCGCGCTCCAGCACATAGCAGCGGTCGGCGTGGCGCACGGTCAGCGACAGGTTCTGCTCGACCAGAAGGATCGTCATGCCCTCGGCGTGCAGCTTGTCGATGATCTCGAAGATGAACTGCACGAACAACGGCGAGAGACCGAGCGAGGGTTCGTCCAGCATCAGCACGCGGGCGCCCGCCATCATGCCGCGGCCGATCGCCACCATCTGCTGTTCGCCGCCCGAAAGCGTGCCGGCGAGCTGGCCCAAGCGCTCGCCAAGGCGCGGGAAGAGCGAGATGACATGATCCATGTTTCCCGCGCGCGCCGGCCGCGCCTTGCGGTTGTAGCCGCCGAGCAGCAGGTTTTCGCGCACGCTCATCTGCGGGAAGACGAGGCGGCCTTCGGGCACCTGCACGAGGCCGAGTTCGACGCGATCCTGCGCGCTCGTCTTCGAAATGTCCTCGCCTTCGAACATCAGGCGGCCGGACATGATCGGCACGGTTCCCGAGATTACGTTGATGAGGGTCGACTTGCCGGCGTTGTTGGCGCCGAGCAGGCCGACCAGTTCGCCTTGCCCGACGCGGATCGACACGTCGCGCAGCACGGGAACGCCGTCGTAGCCGGCGGTGACGCCCTGCATCTCAAGCATCGATGTGATCCCCGAAATAGGCGTCCTTCACGGCCTTGTCATCGAGGATCTGCTGCGGCGTCCCCTCCGCGATCTTCGCGCCGAAATTGATGACGATCATGCGGTGCGCCGCGCGCATGATGACGGGCATGACATGCTCGATCATCACGATGGTGACACCCTGCGCGTTGAGATCGCGCACGACGGCGAGGGGCGCCTCTGTCTCTGCGAGCGTGAGGCCCGCCATCACTTCGTCGAGCAGGATCAGACGCGGATCGGTCGCCACGCATTTGGCGACTTCGAGCAGCTTCTTGTCCTGCAGCGAAAGCTGTTTTGGCGTCAGCAATTCCTTGCCGGACAGACCGACGCGTTTCAGGATCGCGGCCGCATAGTCGATAGCCTCGCGCATCGGACGGCGCACGAGCGCGGCGGTGGTGACGACGTCGAGCGTCGTCATATCGGCGAAGGTCTGCACGATCTGGAAGGAGCGGACGAGCCCGTCCTTGACGAGCAGATGCGGCGGCGTTCCGACGATCGAGCGCCCCTCGAAGCGCACGTCGCCCGCGCTTGGCGGAATGAAGCCGGAAATCAGGCCGAACAGCGTGGTCTTGCCCGCGCCGTTGGGCCCGATGATGCCCAGGATTTCACCTTTCTCCACGCTGAACGAAACGGAATCGACGGCCACCAGACCGCCGAACCGTTTGGTCACGCCGTCGACTTCGAGGATCGCCAAGACCCCTCCCCTGCGCTTGCGCCGCGTCTATCGTCAGCTGCGCGGGCGCGGCTTTGCGTTGCCGAACTGCTCGGGGGTCAGCACCTGCTGGCTCTGATCCTCCATCCATTGCACGAAGAAAGCCGAACCATCCTCGAGCAGGCGGTCGTCGGCGAATTTCACGCCGTTCGGCTTGCCGACATAGAGGTCGGGGTCGCCGTATTTGATGTCGACCTTCTTGAACCCGTCGAGCAGCGCCTTCTTGTCGCGCGAGCCCGCAGCTTCGATCGCGCGCTGCAGGACACGCGCGGCCTGCGCCGACTGCATCGCGGCCTGGCCGATGCGCTGGATTTTCGCGACGTCGCGCAATTCGGTCACGATCGCCTGCATTGAGGGCATCTTGGCGGACGGGCTGAATCCCGTCATGGCGAAGAGATTGCGGGTAAGCACGGCCTTGGCGATATCGGGCGACAGATCGCGCCACAGCGACAGGTCGCTGTAGCCGCCTGTGCCGCCGGCGAAAATCGAGCCGTGATAGTTGAGATTGTAGCGGGCCTGGTGCAGCAGCAGGCCGTCGCGCGGCGTCACGAGGCCGAGCGCGAGATCTGGCTTGGCCGAGCGCAGGCGGATCATGGCGGAGGTCTGGTCCTGCGCCTTGGTGTCGAGCGGAGCTTCCTCCACCGCCTTGAATCCAGCGTCGCCCATCCGCTTCAACAGATGCTTGTTGACCTGCTGTCCCGCCTCGTAATTGGAATAGCAGGGCGCCCACGTCTTGATGGAAAAGCCGTTCTTGTCGCGCAACCAGATGGCGAAATCAGCCATCGTCTTGGCGTAGCCACGGTCGTAGTCATAGCCCAGAGTATAGAGCCAGTTCGATTTCGAGCCGCCGGCCCACACCGAGAGGCAGGGCGTCTGCAATTCGTCGAGCACAGGCGAAATGGCGAGCATCTGCGAGGACAGCATGGAGCCGGTCAGCAGGTCGACCTTCTCTTCCGTCACCAGGCGGCGCACTTCGGTGGCGCAGCGCGCGGGCTGGCTGGTGTCGTCGGCGAAGACCAGTTCGATCTGCGCGCCGCCAAGGCTCTTGATGCCGCCGCCCTTGTTGATCTTGTCGATCACATAGCGGAAGGCCGGATCGCCCTCCTGCGCGTAAGCCGCGTAAGAGCCGCTCATGGAATTGATGACGCCGATGCGGATCGGCGCCTCGGCGGCGCCGGCGCGGCGGACGAAGGGCGAAGCGACGGCGCCGAGCGCGACCGCAGCTCCGCCTGTGAAGGCGCGACGATTGATCATGATGTTTCCCCTCATTCCGATGCGCGAAACACGCATTCTGATTTTGCGCGACGATGGGAGATTGCGGGCGCGGAATCAAGTCTTTGTCGGCGGATCGGTCGAGGTTGCGCCGGTGGACCACCCGGTCGTCATCGCGAGAAGCGAAGCGACGCGGCGATCAATCCCCGATTCTGGACCAAGACCTCGGGGATGAGTTGCTTCGCTTCGCTCCTCGCGATGACGGGCCTCGGGTGGCCGCCAGCGACCGGCGTCAAACCCTGTCCGCCAGTTCGATCGCCGTGCGCAGCAGGACGTTCGCGCCCGCCTCCGCCCATTCACGCGAAATGTCTTCCGACTCGTGGTGGCTCACGCCGTCCTTGCAGGGCGTGAAAATCATCGCGGTCGGGCAGACCTTCGCCAGATGGAAGGCGTCGTGGCCGGCGCCGGAGACGATGTCGCGGCCCTTGAAGCCGAGCGCCGCCGTCTGGCGGCGGATAACGTCGAGAATATCAGCGTCGAACGGCACAGGTGGATTGTGGGAGACGTCGGTCAGGTCGCCTTCCAGCGCCTCGGCGTCGCGGCAGCGCGCGAAGGCGGCGCGCACTTCGCTGTCCATCGCCTCCAGCGTGGCGTTGTCGGGGTGGCGAATGTCGATGGTGAAGCGGACTTCGCCAGGGATGATGTTGCGGGAGTTGGGCGCGACATGCATTTCGCCGACGGTCGCGACGCCTGCGGGGCCGTGCGTCCGGGCTATTTCCTGCATGGCGAGGATGAGCCGCGCCGCGCCCGCCATCGCGTCGCGCCGCCCCTGCATCGGCGTCGAGCCCGCATGGCTGCCGAAGCCGCGGTAGACGACATCGTACCAGCGGTGGCCCTGCCCGACGGCGACGAAACCGATGTCGAACCCCTCCGCCTCGAGGATCGGACCCTGCTCGATGTGCAGTTCGACATAGGCCGCAATCTCGCGACTGCCGATGGGCGCGGAACAATCAAGGCCCATTTTCGTCAGTTCGTCGCCGAAGCGCGCCCCATTGGCGTCGCGGGCGTCGAGCGCGCGCTGTGGCGGCAGGATACCCGCGAAGACGGCCGAGGCCAGCATGGCGGGGGCGAAGCGGCAGCCTTCCTCATTGGTCCAGTTGACGAGTTCGAGAGGGCGGCGCGTGCGCAGGCCTGATTCCTGCAGAACGCGCATGACCTCCAGCGCGCCGAGCACGCCCAGCACGCCGTCGAATTTGCCGCCGGTCGGCTGGGTGTCGAGATGCGAGCCGATGAGGATCGGCGGCAAGTTCTCCGTCCCTTCGCGGCGCGCGAACATGGAGCCGAGGCCGTCCACCGTCACCGTGCAGCCCGCCGCCTCGCACCAGCGTTTGAACAGGGCGCGACCGCGCGCATCCTCCGGCGTCAAAGCCTGCCGGTTGCAGCCGCCGGCGGGCGTCGCGCCGATCTCGGCCATTTCCATGAGGCTCGACCAGAGGCGGTCGATGTCGATACGCAGATTGGGTCGGACAGTCACGGCGGCCTCGCTGTTTTCGCCATCCTAGACCGGACCCTCGCGGCGCAGCCAATTTCTGTCTAAAAGGACGCGCAGACGCGCCGCCGGCGCCAACAAAGAGCAGGCCGATGTTCGAGACGCTGACCCCCGCCAAGCCCGATCCCATTCTCACGATCATGGCCGCGTTCCGCGAGGACAAGCGCAGCGACAAGATCGACCTGTCGGTCGGCGTCTACAAGGACGAGGCCGGCGGCACGCCGATCGTCGCGGCGCTGCGCGAGGCGGAAGTGCGGCTGCATGCGGCCCAGCAGACCAAAACCTATCTCGGGCCGCTGGGCGACGTCGGCTTCAACGATCTGATGCGCGATCTCGTGTTCGGCGCGGGCGCCGACAAGGCGCGCATTCGCACGGCGCAGACGCCCGGCGGCTGCGGCGCGCTGCGCCTGCTCGCCGACCTCATCGCCGCCGCGCGGCCGGACGCGACGGTCCATATCCCCGACCCCACCTGGGTCAATCACGAGCCGCTGCTGGCCAGTTCCGGCCTCAAGCTCAAGACCTACGCCTATTTCGACCGCGCGGGCGGCGGCGTGCGGTTCGACGACATGATCCGCGATCTGGCCGTGGCGAAGCGCGGCGATGTCGTCCTGCTGCACGGCTGCTGCCACAATCCGACCGGCGCCGATCTCGACATGGATCAATGGAAGGCGGTGGGAACGCTGATGCTCGACCGCGGCCTGTTTCCGCTGATCGATCTCGCCTATCAGGGCCTCGGCTTCGGGCTGGAGGAAGACGCAGCGCCGGTGCGGCATCTGGCGTCCATCATGCCGGAACTGGCCGTGGCCGCCTCGTGCTCGAAGAATTTCGCGGTCTACCGCGATCGCGTCGGGGCGGCCTTCATCCTCGCCGCCTCCGCGCCGGCCGCCGACGTGGCGGGCGCCAAGCTCGCGACCATCGGGCGCGGCATGTGGTCCATGCCGCCGGACCATGGCGCGGCGTCGGTCAAAATCGTGCTGGAGGATGCGGCGCTGCGCGCCAACTGGCGGTCCGAACTCGACGGCATGCGCGAGCGTATCCAGATGCTGCGCGCCAATCTGGCGAGCGAGCTGACGCTCCTGACCAACGCGGATTTTTCCTTCGTGACGCGCCAGACCGGCATGTTCTCCTGCCTGCCGCTGACGGACGGCCAGGCGCAGCGCCTGCGCGACGGCAAGGGCGTCTACCTGCTGCCGGACGGGCGGATCAATGTAGCGGGGTTGAACGCGCGCAACACGGCGCCGTTCGCGAAGGCGTTCGCGGAGACGCGGTAGGCGTCGGTTCCCTCCCCCACAAGGGGGAGAGGAGGCGTCTCACGGAAACCCATTCCTAACCATCTTCTGTAACCATGTTTCAGTCCCGGCCCGAGACAGGACCGATGCTGAACCGACGCACTCTACTTGCCGGAGGCTCCGCCTCCCTTGCCGCCGCCTTGTCCGCCTGCTCGATGGACGGGCCTTTGACCGTCGCGCCCGAGGCCGCCGAGCCGCCTCACCGCGCCTTTGCGGGCCGCACGATCAAGACGCCCGACTACAAGGCCGTCTACGCCGACTATCCCGGCGAGCCCTTCGCCATCCAGGCCTTCGATTACGGACAGATCGATCCGCGCTGGCTGCGCCAGACCGTCGAATACAAGGGCTCCGAGCCGACGGGGACGATCATCGTCGATCCCGCCTCCAAGCATCTGTATTTCACCGAGGAGCCGGGCCGCGCGACCCGTTACGGCGTGGGCGTCGGGCGCGAGGGATTCGGCTGGAACGGCCGCGCCCAGATCAACATGAAGCGCGACTGGCCGGACTGGGTCCCGCCGCACGAAATGGTGGAGCGCCAGCCCGAAATCCGCGAGAAGCTGGAAAAGACGCCGCGCGGCCTCGGCGTGCGCGGCGGGCCGAAAAGCCCGCTCGGCGCGCGCGCCATGTATCTGTTCAGCGAGGGCGGCGGCCACGATCTCGGCTACCGGATCCACGGCACGACCGAGCCCGAGACGATCGGCACCAACGTGTCGTCGGGCTGCATCCGCATGGTGAATCAGGACATCGTGCACCTCTACACCCGCGCCTCGATCAAGACGCCGGTGATCGTGCTGACTTAACCCAAAGCTGCCGCATTGAAATTATTACGATTTTTGAAAAGGCGCCCGGTGTGGCGCCTTTTCTCTTGTCGAAGCGGGTTCCTGGGGCCATGTTGATGGTGCAATGCACGACGCTCAGGAAAATTTCCTCATCGAAGCGCTGAAGAAAGTCGATGCGCTCGGCGATGTCGCCCCCGCCCATGTTCAGGACCCGATGACGATGGTGCTGCGCCAGCGCGCCATCCAGGACGACCTGATGCGCTGGGACGACATGCGCGGCCGCTACGTCCTGACCGGCACCGGCCGCAGCCGAATCACGGCGCGCACGCGCGGCCCCGGCGCCGTCGTGCGCTTCCGCCGCCGCGACGAGACGCCGGCCCCGCGCCGGGCTGGCGACGGGCAGTCGTAAGAACCCGAAGCTTCCTTCTGGAACCCTGATCGTCGGCTCAACCCCGGCCGCCTTACCTCCCCGCAAGCGAAGAGCGAAATCGGCGCCGCCCTCTCGTCACGTCTTTTTGTCCGACGATCTCGATTCCCGATCCGCTTTGAACTAGGGTCGCCTCCGAACAAGCCGCCACGCGGCCAACAATCGGAGGAGAGCCCATGAAGACCCGCATCACCGAAATGCTCGGCGTGCAGCACCCCATCGTGCAGGGCGGCATGCATTATGTCGGCCTCGCGCCGCTCGCCGCCGCCGTTTCCAATGCGGGCGGGCTCGGCATCATCACCGCGCTGACGCTCGGCACGCCAGAAAAGCTCGACGCCGAAATCAAGAAGTGCCGGTCCATGACCGACAAGCCGTTCGGCGTGAACCTGACGTTCCTACCGACCGTGAATGCGCCCGATTATCCCGGCCTGGTGCGCGTCATCATCGAGAACGGCATCAAGGCGGTCGAGACGGCGGGCAACAACCCGTCGCAGGTCATGCCCTTCTTCAAAAAGGCGGGCGTCGCGGTCATCCACAAATGCACCTCCGTGCGCCATGCCCTGAAGGCCGAAGCGATCGGCTGCGATGCGGTGAGCGTCGACGGGTTCGAATGCGGCGGCCATCCCGGCGAAGACGATGTGCCGAACATGATCCTGCTGCCGCGCGCGGCGGACGAACTCAAGATTCCCTTCATCGCCTCGGGCGGCATGGCCGACGGGCGCTCGCTGGTCGCGGCCATGGCGATGGGCGCGGAAGGCATGAACATGGGCACGCGCTTCATCTGCACGAAGGAAGCCCCGGTGCACGAGAACGTGAAACAGGCGATTCTGGCCGCGAGCGAACTCGACACCCGCCTCGTGATGCGCCCGCTGCGCAACACCGAGCGCGTGCTGCGCAACGCCGCCGTCGACCGTCTCATCGCCAAGGAGAAGGAACTGGGTTCGTCGATCAAGTTCGAGGACATCATCAACGAGGTGGCCGGCGTCTATCCGAAAGTGATGCAGAACGGCGACATGGATGTCGGCGCCTGGTCGTGCGGCATGGTCGCGGGCCTGATCCACGACATTCCGACGGTCAAGGAGTTGATCGACCGCATAATGGCGGAAGCGGAATCGATCATCCGCAAGCGCCTCGAAGGCTTTCTGGCGGCCTGACGCGAATGCTGAACGTCGAACAGAAAGGCGCGATCGCCGTCGTCACGCTCGACCGCCCCGACGCCATGAACGCGCTGTCGCGCGCGCTGCGGCGGGCGCTGGATGAGGCCATCCGCAAGATCGCGGCGGACGATTCCATCAGCGTCGTCGTGCTGACGGGCGCTGGCGACCGCGCCTTCACGGCGGGCCTCGATCTCAAGGAACTCGGCTCGTCCACCGATGCGCTCGGCGACGCCAACGCCACGGGCGCGGCGGAAAATCCGGTGCTGGCGATCCAGCAATGCCCCAAGCCCGTGATCGGCGCGATCAACGGCGTGGCGATTACCGGCGGTTTCGAACTGGCGCTCGCCTGCGACGTGCTGATCGCGTCGACCAACGCGCGTTTCGCCGATACGCATGCGCGCGTGGGAATCATGCCGGGCTGGGGCCTGTCGCAGAAACTGTCGCGCATCGTCGGCGTGTATCGCGCCAAGGAATTGTCGCTCACCGGCAATTTCCTCGATGCGCAGACGGCGCTGGAATGGGGGTTGGTCAATCGCGTGGTTGCGCCGGAAGAGCTGATGCCGACCGCGCTAAAACTCGCCGAGGACATGGCGAGCATCCCCGCCGATACGCTGTGTCTCTACAAGTCGATCATCGACGAGGGCTATGCGGCGAATTTCGGAGAGGCGCTGAAGATCGAGCATCGCCGCTCCAGCGCGCATAATCGCACGGTCACGCCGGATTCGGTGGAACAGCGCCGCGCGGGCATTCAGGCGCGCGGGCGGACGCAGGGGTAGGTGGACCTCGACCCGTCATTGCGAGGAGGCCGAAGGTCGACGCGGCAATCCGTCCCCTAGTGACTGGCCGTTGGCGAGATTGGCGCCGACTTCGGTTCACCCGGGGATGGATTGCTTCGTCGCTTCGCTCCTCGCAATGACGGCGCAGGGAACGCGCTTCCGTTAGCCCAACAACTTCTCGATATCCTTCCGGATCGACTCCGGGCTGTCCGTCGGCGCGTAGCGCGCGACGGGCTTGCCCTCCTTGTCGATCAGGAATTTCGTGAAATTCCATTTCACGCCCTGCGATCCCAGGAGGCCCGGCTTCTCGCGCTTGAGATAGTCGAACAGCGGATGCGTATTGCTGCCGTTGACGTCGACCTTGGCGAACATCGGGAAGCTCACGTCGTATTTCAGCGCGCAGAATTTCTTGATTTCCTCCGCGTCGCCCGGCTCCTGACCGCCGAACTGGTTGCAGGGAAAGCCCAGCACCTCGAAGCCGCGATCACTGAGATCGCGATGCAGCTTTTCCAGTCCCGCATATTGCGGCGTGAAGCCGCACTGGCTCGCCGTGTTGACGATGAGCAGCGCCTTGCCCTTCCAGGCGTCGAGCGGCGCATCCTTGCCGTCGATGTCCTTGGCGGTGAAATCGTAGACGTTCGTCATGCCGGTATTTCCTCCTCGCGATGCGCGCAGGCGGACATGGCGGCGACGAGGTCGCGCCAGGCCGCATCCGTTTCGTTTGTCCAGTCGGCGTCCAGCACGTCGCGTATCGTTTCACCGATGACGCGGAAGAAGGTGACGAAAGTGTCGGGCGGCACGGAATAGGTCGCATGCGCCGCCGATTCCGCCGCGACGAGATTGGCGGCGTAGGCGCTGTCGCCGATGAAATCGAGAATGGTTTCGAGGGCGCGGGCCAGCATCTCGCCATGCACCGTCTTTGCGTTGTGGCCGAAAGATTGCGCGAGTTCCGGCCGCTCGGTGAAAAGCCGCGCATAGACGAGCGGCGTGAGGTCGCCGGCGCGTTCGGCGGCCAGATCCAGCGAATGGGCGATAATGTCGGCCTGCACGGCGGCTCCTCGTCTGCGCGCCGATCATAGCAAGGCTTCGCGCGGACGCACATGTGCGCGGCGCGCGACTTGTATAGACTGCCGCCAAAAGGCAAGACACAGGAGAGGAACACGATGGCCTGGACGCCAGAACTGCAGGAACTGGAAAAGCGCAAGGCGATGACGGCGCGCATGGGCGGGCCCGAGCGCGTGAAGCGCCAGCACGACGGCGGCCGGTTGACCATACGCGAGCGCATCAACCGGATTTCCGACGCCAAGACCTTTCACGAAGTCGGCGCCATAGCCGGCGTCGGCGAATATGACGAGAAGGGCGACCTCACGGAGCTGACGCCGGCAAACTGCGTGTTCGGCCGCGCGAAAGTGGACGGGCGCCCGGTCGTGATCGTGGGCGACGATTTCACGGTGCGCGGCGGCTCGGCCGACGCCTCCATCCGCGAAAAGCCGATGATGGCCGAGGAAATGGCCAAGACCTTCCGCATGCCGATCATCCGCGTGATCGAAGGCTCGGGCGGCGGCGGCTCGGTGAAGACGATCGAGACCAAGGGCCGTTCCAACCTGCCGGGGCAGGTCGGCGAGACGCGCGCCTATCACCTGATGACAGACGCGCTCGGCCATGTGCCGGTCGTCGGCCTCGGCCTCGGCTCGGTCGCGGGGCTGGGCGCGGCGCGGCTGACGTCGAGCCATTATTCCGTGATGACGAAATCCTCCGCGATGTTCGTCGCCGGCCCGCCTGTCGTCGCGCGGCTCGGCCAGCCCTTGTCCAAACAGGAATTGGGCGGTTGGGAAATCCAGACCAAATCCGGCGCGATCGACCATGCGGTCGAGACGGAGGAAGAAGCGTTCGAGTGCGCGCGAAAATTCCTGTCCTACCTGCCCTCCTCCGTGCACGAGTTGCCGCCTGTCACGAC
This sequence comes from Rhodoblastus sp., assembly GCA_047605445.1. Taxonomy (GTDB): domain Bacteria; phylum Pseudomonadota; class Alphaproteobacteria; order Rhizobiales; family Beijerinckiaceae; genus JAJXWB01. The sequence goes on along the minus strand of JASGFP010000005.1, from coordinate 3,714 downwards.
CGCGAGCGATCCGGCCGACCGCCCGGTCGAGAAGCTGATGAAGGCCATTCCGCGCAACCAGCGGCAGGTCTACAAGATGCGCCCGATCATCGAGACCGTCGTGGACGAAGGTTCGTTCTTCGAGATGGGCCAGATGTTCGGCCGTTCGATCATCACCGGCTTCGCGCGCCTGCAGGGCCGCCCTGTCGCGCTGCTCGCAAGCGATCCCTATCATTACGGCGGCGCCTGGACGTCGGAGGCCTGCCAGAAGCTCGTGCGCTTCGTCGACATGGCGCAGACCTTCCACCTGCCGGTCGTCTATCTCTGCGACTGCCCGGGGTTCATGATCGGCCTGCAGGCCGAGCAGACCGCCACCATACGGCACGGCGTGCGCGCGATGGCCGCGCTCAACCAGACCGACATCCCCTGGTGCACGATCATCGTGCGCAATTGTTTCGGCGTCGCCGGCGCGGCGCACCAGCCGGCGGGGCGCCTGTCGCTGCGCTATGCGTGGCTCTCGGCGCGCTGGGGCTCGCTGCCGCTGGAAGGCGGAATCGAGGCCGCCTATCGCGCCGACCTCGAGGCGTCGGACGATCCGAAGGCCAAGCTCGCGGAAATCGAGGAGCGGCTCGCCAAGCTGCGCACCCCCTTCCGCACGGCGGAGACGTTCTGGGTGGAGGACATCGTCGACCCGCGCGAGACGCGCAAGCTGCTTTGCGATTTCTCGGAGCTCGCCTATCGCGCGCTGACGCCGGACGCCCCGAAAGTGTCGATGCGGCCCTGACGATCTCGTGAAAACGCTCTCGTTTTCATGAGTGGCTTGTGCGTGGCCGTGCCGGCGTTGCTGCGCCGGCGCGGCGCGCCGGCGCCTTCCGGGAGGATCACGGCCCGCCGGGCTGACCGCGCTCAATCTGACGCAAATGCCTGTGGAAATTAACTTCCGCAGCCGAGATTCGTTAACCTTGCGCGAACCATGCCGCGCTAGTCTCGGCGATGACAGGGCGTTCCTGTCGCGTTGTTCGTTCGAGGCGTCCGTGCTCGCTCCCTCAGAGACCCACCCCTCCCCGCAAAGCGGCTTCATGGCGGATACGCGCGGCGCGCTCCGCGCCCGGCTCGAATCGGTGGCTGCGCCGGCGATCCTCGTCGCCATCTTTCTTCTGATGACGGCGGTGGTGCTCGTCCGGTCCGGCGGCTAGCGCTTTTCGGCCGGCGGAAGGTGCGCCGTCCAATCCACTGATTCCATCACCCAGTCGGGATTGAACGCATGCCCGCCCGCGTGCAGGCACAGTTCAACCTCGCGCCCGCTCGCGCAGCTGGCCGCCGGCCAGACGTCGCAGGTCAATTCGCCGCGACGAATCGTTTCCGGCGCTGTCGCCGGGCACCCGTCGATCGCGCCGAGGCGCGCGACGCTTTGCCTGACATCCGACTGCCTGACCCGCCCGCCCGCGATCCATCGCCCAGCCATCGGCACGGTCGCATCCGCCGTTCCGTGAATGTGCCGCAGCGAGGCCGGGCCCGTCGGGCATGTCTCGGGGATGGGATCAAGGAAGGCGCCTGACATCGGCGCATAGGCGGCAAACAGGTCGCCCGCCGCGCAGGCAAGCTGCCAGACCATGAAACCGCCAGCCGAAAATCCGGCAGCGACGAGCCGCCTCTCGTCGACGGGAAAGCGGCGGCGCAGATCGGCGTGCACGTCGCGCGTGTAGGCGATGTCGTCGCGGCCCGTGGCGAGCCGGCCCGCGATCGTCCAGGAGCCGCCCTTCCCGTCAGCCGCGGCCAGCAGGATCCCCGCCTTCGACAGGGCTTCGCCGAGCGCGGCGTCGGCCATCGTCTCGGCGGCGGAGCTCCGATAGCCATGAAAGAAGACGACAACCGGCAAAGTCGTCCGGCCGTCCCAGCCCGCCGGCGCCCGCACGAAGTAGCGGCCGGAGGCGATTTCGCAGGGCGCTGTCGCATCGCAGCGGGGCGGGGGCGCGCCGGCCGCGAGCGCCAGCGCGGCCAGGACGAGCGGCAGAAGGGAGAGCGGGAAAAAGGCGAGCGGATGTGTCTTCACGCGCGCCGATCTCGCGCACATCCGGCGCGCGGCGTCCATGCCGGCGCGGCGTTTCACGCAAACGTGCGCGCGACGTGATGCTTCGCAACGCTTCGTGACTGCGATCCCTGCGAAATCTGCGTAGCCTGTCGCAGCCACGCGCGAGCCACGACGCCGCGCTCGCTTCTGCTAGAAGCGCGTCAAACGCGAACGAGGTCAAAGGTAGGCATGGGCGAGACCGCAGAGCGAAGGCGAGCGCCGCGCGACCCGCGCCTCGATTTCTTTCGCGGGCTTGGGATGTTCATCATCCTGGTCGCGCATATTCCGTGGAACCCTTGGACCGAGTGGATTCCCGCGCGTTTCGGCTTCAGCGACGCCGCCGATCTTTTCGTCTTCTGTTCGGGGATGGCGTCTGCGCTCGCCTTCGCAACCTTGTTCGACCGCGCCGGCCTGTGGCTTGGGACCGCGCGTATCCTGCATCGCGTCTGGCAGGTCTACTGGGCGCATATCGGCGGATTCTTCGTCACGCTGGGGCTCGTATCTTCGGCCGACCGATGGCTCGGCGGCGACAGATACGCCGATGGCCTGCTGCTCGGCCCCGTGCTCGCGGATTTCAAGAGTTACATCGGGCCAATCATGAGCCTGCGATACGTTCCGAACTATTTCGACATCCTGCCGATGTATCTCGCTATCCTCGCCATGGTCCCCGGCATGATGGCGCTCGAGCGGCTGCATCGGCTGGCGCCGGTCGCCGCGTCGCTTCTCATGTGGCTCGGCGCGCAGGCGGGCGTGCTCGGCATCGTCGCCGATCCGGCCACGGGGCGCGAATGGTTCTTCAATCCGTTCGGCTGGCAGCTCGTCTTCTTCACCGGCTTCGGGTTCATCCGCGGCTGGCTGCCGGCGCCGCCGCGCGACATGCGTCTGGCCGCCGCGGCCGCGCTCTATGTGCTCGCCGCCGCGCCCGTCTCCTGCCAGCAGAGTTTCGCATGCTACGCCGGCTGGGGCGACTTCCCGGCGCTGGGCGCCATTCACGAATGGCTGCAGCCGGCGATTGGCAAGACGTCGATCGGGGCGCTGCGTTACCTGCATTTCATGGCGACCGCCTATCTGGCCTTCCTCGCCGTCGGGCCGCAGGGGCGCAACCTGCATGGTTTTGTCGCCGAGCGGGTGCGGCGCGTGGGCAAGCAGACGCTGGCTGTCTTTCTGACCGGCCTCGTCGCCGCCCAGGCGCTGGGGATGATGCTCGACGCGACCGGACGCGGCTTTGTCGCCGCCGCGCTGGTCAATCTGGCGGGCTTCGCCATCCTGATCGCCGCCGCGGCTCTGGTCTCGTGGTTCAAGTCCGCGCCCTGGAGCCGTCAGACCCGTGCGCCGGCCAAGGCGCATGATCGCGCGGGTCCACGCGCGGCGGGCGCGGACGCTGCCTAGGACTGTGGCAATCCTGCCGCAGCGGTGGGAATTGCGCCCCGCGCTTCCGCCAGACGCCGGACCGCCATAGTTTTGAACCGCCCGCGGAATTAAACTGCCAGTCAAATGATCTGCGGCGTTCCCGGTCGACTGACAGGGGATTGGTTGCGTACAGGGGCGCGCCCAAAGACTCTCATGACACCTTATCTAAGGACGATCTTTGCGCTTGGCTTGAGCGTATCGCTTTCGGGCTGCGGGTTTCTTCCTGCGCAGGGTCCGTCTGCGAGCGATGTTGT
>JASGFP010000004.1:0-69723 GCA_047605445.1 Rhodoblastus sp. | reverse complement strand
CCGCTGATCGCGACCGGCCACGCCTTTCGCGGCATGAATCTCGACCCGGCGAGCCTCGCCAATGTCACGCTCGCCGACAATGCGGAGAGCTTCGCGGCCGCGCTGCGCAGCGCCGCAGCCGCGCCCGCGCCAAGTCCGGCGGAACGCGCGGCCAGCGCGACACGCGCCGCCTATGAGGTTCATTTCAGCGAAGCCGCCTATTGCGGCAGGCTCGCATCCATCGCCGCGCCGCTGATCAGCTAGGCGCGCATTGCGGTTGCCGGCTTCGGCGCGCCATGCGACCAAGGGGCATGACGCTTTCCATCGACGCCGCAGGCCGCGCCCGTCTTGTCGAACTCTGCGCTTCCTTCACGCGGGAGGCGCAGCCTGTCGAAGGGCAGGGCCTCAAGCACGCCGCCGTCGCGCTGGTCGTCGTCGACGGCATGAACAAGAACGATCCCTGCCTTCTGCTCACGCGCCGCTCGCCGCGCCTGCGCAGCCACGCCGCGCAATGGGCGCTGCCGGGCGGACGCTGCGACAAAGGCGAAACGGTCGTGCAGGCCGCGTTGCGGGAACTCGACGAGGAACTTGGCCTGAAAATTTCAGCCGACGACGCGCTGGCGGTGCTCGACGATTATCCAACGCGTTCGGGCTATGTCGTCACGCCCGTCGTCGTGTGGGGTGGCCGCATCAAGGAAATCACGCCAAATCCAGATGAGGTCCAGTCCGTGCACCGCGCGCCTATGACGCAGCTCTCGGACGATCGCAGGCTCGAGTTTCTGTCTATCCCCGAGAGCGATCGGCCGGTCATCCGCATGCGCGTTTGGGACTCGACGATCCACGCGCCGACGGCGGCCTTTCTCTATCAGTTCCGCGAACTCTGGGTCGGCAGGGTCACGCGCGTGGCGCATCTCGAGCAGCCGGTGTTCGCCTGGCGCTGAGCGTCAGGCTTGCGGCTCGCCGATCGCCGCGCGCGCCGCCTTCCAGGCGTCCGACACGCTGAAATTCTGCGCCGCGCGCTGCGCGAGATCCTGCGCGCCGGCTGCTGCCAGCGTGCCGGCGACGGATTGCTTCACGCGCGCAAGGAAGAGATGGCGGCCAAGCGCGGTCAATTGCGCGTCGCATTCGATCAGACCGTCGAGCGTCGTCGAATCGAGGCTCGAAGTTTCCTCGAGGCTGAGAATCACGGCCGCGACCGACCGGTTGACGCGGATGCGCGCGACGATGTCTGAAAAAACGAGGTCGGCGTTGGCGAAAAAGAGGGGCTGTGTCGGCCGCAGAATCTCGATGCGCGGATCTATCTCGACGCCGGGAAGCGTCGCCTCGATGAAATCATGCGTCTGCTCCAGCCGGCCGAGGGCCACGACCTTCGGCGTCGCCATGCGCTGCAGAATGGCGACAATGGACAGCGCGACGGCCAGCAGCATGCCGTCGACCACGCCGAGTATCATGACGCCGAGCGCGGCGGCGAGCGCGATATACTGGTCGCGGTCGATACGCCAGAGTCGCAACAACGGCGCGGGATCGAGCGCATGCAGAAGCGCGACGACGACGACGGCCGCGAGCACGGGTTGCGGCAGACGCGCGATATAGGGGCCGGCGTTGGCGACAAGAAAGATCATCGCAAGCGCCGCCGCGAAGCCCGCGAGCCGGGTGCGAGCCCCGGCCGCCTCGGCTGCGGAGGAAGCCGAAAAGCCTGCGCCGACCGGCATGCCGCGCACGAGACCGGACAGAAGATTCGCCGCGCCGAGCGCGATCAGTTCGCGATTGGCGTCAAGACTGTCGCCATGGCGCAGGGCGAGGCTGCGCATCGAGCCCCAGGATTCGGCGTAGATGATGAGGAAGAGCGGCGCCGCAACCTCCGCGAGCCGGGTCCATTCGCGCCAGGACAGGTCCGGGAGGCCCGGCCAGGCCGGAACCATGTCAATCTCGCCGACGAGCTTGACGCGGTGCGCCGGCAGGTCGACGGCGAAAGCGAGCAGGACGCCGGCGACGAGCACGACGAACGCGCCCGGCAGAACCGGCAGGCGCCGGAGCGCCAGCAGCGCGAGCAAGGCGGCAGCGCCGAGCGCTAGGCTCGTCATGCTCCAGTCGGCGTAGCGGCCCGCCACCTCGGCGAGGACAACGAAGAGATTTCCCGAGACGCCGTCGAGACCGAGCATCGTCGGCGCCTGGCGCGCAACGATTGTCAGCGCGAGGCCGAAGGCGAAGCCGCGCAGCACGGGACGCGAGATAAAGTTCGACAATCGCCCGAGCCCGAGCGCGCCGGCGATCACGAAGAATGCGCCAGCGAGCAGCACCGCGCCGAATGCGAGCGCCTCGCGGTGACCTTTCGGCATGTCGAAGGCGACCGACGCTGCGGAAGCGGCGAGTATCGCGGCGGACGACGAGGTCGGCGAGACGATGGCGTAATGCGAGCGGCCGATCGCGGCATAGGCCAGCAGCCCCGCCACCGCCGCGAACAGGCCGTGCTGCGGCGCGAGACCCGCAATCGAGGAATAGGCGACCGCCTCGGGCAGGAGAAGGCCGGCGACCGACAGGCCGGCGATCAGGTCGTAGCGCATGATGGCATGGCTTCGCCGGACGGACGGCGCAAGTCAACGGGCGCCGTCGAGCGTTGCGGCGATCCATCCCGGGCTCTGCGCCGCACACACGGGGATGGATTGCCGCGTCGCCTGCTGCTCCTTGCGATGACGCCAGAGACTACGGCCTACGCGCTCTTCTTCTCTTCGCGAGCCTTCATGAACGCATCATGCCGCGCCTTCAGATCGCCCGCGAGCGCATCGGCGATCAGCTTCTTGGTCTCCGGCACGCCGTAGAGCGCGACAAAGGACCCGAAGCGCGGGCCGCGGTCTTCGCCGAGCAGCGTCTGGTAGAGCATGTTGAAGAAATCGGTCGACACGCCCGGCCGCTCGGGCGTCGCGGTCTTGGCCTTGAAGTCCTGATAGCGCGGCGTCGCGCGGCCGACGTCGTAGAGATGCGTCTGGATGTCTTCCGCGCTCGCGCCGTCGGGCAACGCGTCGAGCATGGACGAGACGCGCGCGAGAACGTCGCGTTCCACGTCGTCGGGCAGGCGATAGGTCTTCTTTAGTCGCACGAAGTCGCGGAAATAGGCCACTGCGTAACCGACGAGCTGGCCCAGCTTCGGATGGTTTTCCGGCGAGGCCCCCGGCGCATACCGCTTGAGGAAGCCCCAGAGCACCGAAGGGTCTTCGCTGTTGGCGACGGCGGCCAGATTGAGCAGCATGCCGAACGACACGCTCGTTCCATGCGCATCGGCTTCGCCTGCGTGATGCAGCGCTTCGGCCGGCGGCGGATGGCCGTTGTGAATATGCCAGACGGGATTGCCGAGCCGCTCCTTCCATGCTTGCGCAGGATAGCGATCGAGAAAGCCGAGATATTCGTCGACGGTGCGCGGGATGACGTCGAAATAGAGACGCTTGGCCGCCGTCGGCTTCTGGAACATGAATTGCGCGAGGCTTTCGGGGCTCGCATAGGTCAGCCACTCCTCGATCGTCAGGCCGTTGCCCTTCGACTTGGAAATCTTCTGGCCTTTCTCGTCGAGAAACAGCTCGTAGTTGAACCCTTCGGGCGGCGTTCCGCCGAGGGCGCGCACGATCGAGCCGGACAGCTTGACCGAGTCGATCAGATCCTTTCCGGCCATTTCGTAATCGACGTTGAGCGCATACCAGCGCATCGCCCAGTCGGGCTTCCATTGCAGCTTGCAATGACCGCCGGTAACAGGCGTTTCGTAGACGTCGCCCGTCTTCGGGTCCTTCCAGGTGATCGTGCCCTTTGCCGCATCGTGCGATTCCAGCGGCACCTGCATCACATGGCCGGTGACGGGATGAATTGGCAGGAAGGGCGAATAGGTGCCGGCGCGTTCCTCGCGAAACGTCGGCAGCATGATCTTCATGACCGCGTCGTAGCGCGCCAGCATGTGCAGGAGCGCGGCGTCGAACTTGCCGGCCTTGTAATATTCGGTGGACGACGCGAATTCGTACTCGAAGCCGAATGCGTCCAGAAACGCCCGCAGCCGCGCATTGTTGTGCGCGCCGAAACTGTCGTGCGTGCCGAAGGGATCGCGCACCTGCGTCAGCGGCTTGTGCAGGTCTTCCGCCAGCACGTCCTTGTTGGGCACGTTGTCGGGAACCTTGCGCAGCCCGTCCATGTCGTCGGAAAAGGCGAGCAGGCGCGTTTTGACCTTGCCCTCGGTCAGGACCTCGAACGCCCGGCGCACCATGGTCGTGCGCGCGACCTCGCCGAACGTGCCGATATGCGGGAGCCCCGAGGGGCCGTAGCCGGTCTCGAACAGCACTTCGTCCTTGGGATGCTTCTCCAGCCGCGCGACCAGTTTGCGCGCTTCCTCGAACGGCCAGGCCTGCGAGACGCGGGCGGCTTCGAGGAGGGTCTGGGGCGCATTCTGGTCGGCGGACATGGTTTTCCTGCGGTTTTGAAGCCGCGGAAACTAGGGAGAGCAGGCATTCAGGTCAAATCCGGCCGCGCTCGCGCCGCCAGACGCCGGGCGCGGCGCCCATGGCGCGCCGGAAATGGGCGTTGAAGGTCGAGAGATCGCCGAAGCCGGCGTCGAAGGCGATGTCCGCGATGGAGCGGTCGGTGGCGGCGAGCGCGGCGCCTGCCCGGCGCAGGCGCGTAAGCAGTAGATAGCGATAGGGCGTAAGCCCGACGACCCGCGTGAAAGACCGCAGGAAGTGAAACTTGCTCACGCCAGCCACGGCGGCCAGGCGGTCGAGATCGAGCGGCTCGTCGGCATGGGCCTCGATGAAGCGCAGCGCATCCGCGATGCGGCGCTCGTCGCGCGCGCCCGGGTGCGTCTGCGTCGGCGTCGCACCGGAGGCAATGCGCGCGACGGCGTGCGCGAGCCGGATCGCCGCCTCCTCGGTCGCCAGCGAAGGGGCATCCGCCAGCGCCTCGAGCCGCGCTGCGAGCGAGGCGAGGCCCAGCGAAGCCGGCAGGCCGGCGGTCGCAAATCCGAAACGCGCGTCGCCCGTCGCGTCCCGCGCGATCTCGGCGAAATAGTCCGGACGGAAATTGAAGGCGATGCAACGGTCACCGCGGCCGTGGTCGTGGTCGCATTCGTAGCAGCGGCCGGGCGCGCCGAGCAGGATGCTGCCGGGATGCATCAACCCTGCGCCGGCCTCCGTCCGATAGTTGAACGAGCCGGCGACGACGACTGCGATCGCCAAGTCCTCGTGCCGCTCCTCGAAAGCCCGGTCTTCAGGGCCCGCGTCGCAGATGAATTCGCTCGCGCGCCAGCCGTCGCCGGAGGCGATGCTGCGCATCTGTGGCGCGCGGGGAGCGGAGGGGGCAGGCATCCCCGAAGGATAGCAATTTTCCCCAAGCCGGCCAGCGCGCGGCCGTTCAATCTCGCGTCATCGGCCGCAAGGCCATGTCACGGAGAACAATATGCTCGACCACATCTCGATCGGCGCCAGCGATCTCGCGCGCGCCGGCGCCTTCTACGATTCCGTTCTCGCGCCGCTCGGCTACACGCGGCGCTACGGCGACGATTCGTCGCTCGGATACGGGAAGGACAGCGCGCAGCTCTGGGTTCTCGCCGCTGAGCGTCCCGTGCCCGCCGATCCGAAATCCGGCCTGCACATCTGCTTCGTCGCGCCGACGCGCGCCAGCGTCGACGCCTTTCACGCGGCGGCGCTGAAGGCAGGCGGCGCGGACAATGGCGCGCCGGGGCTGCGGGGGGACTACGGGCCGAACTATTACGCAGCCTTCGTCGTCGATCCCGACGGCTATCGCATCGAAGCCTATTGCAGCGCGGAGGCTTGAAAGTGGGGACGGTCGTGAAGGAAATCGCGGTCGGCGTTTCCGCCGAGGCTGCGTGGGACGCGATCCGCGACATCGGCGCGCTGCAAACGCGGCTTGTGCCGGGCTTCGTGATCGACACGAAGGTGGAGGACGGCGGCGTCGCGCGCGTCGTGACCTTCGCCAATGGAATGGTCGTGCGCGAGCCGATCGTGGCGCTGGACCAGGAGCGCCGTCGCCTCGTCTGGTCCGCCGAAGGCGGACGCACGACGCATTACAACGGATCGGCGCAGGTCGTGACGGATGGCGATCGAGTGAAGGTCGTCTGGACGGCCGACTTCCTGCCGCACGACGCGCGCGACGCCATCGACGCCGCCATGACGGCGGGCGCGGCGGCGATGGAGCGCGCGCTCACCGCCCCCTGAACTTCGGCTTCCTGCGCTCCATGAAGGCGGCCACCCCCTCGGCATGATCCTCCGACAGGTTGGTCAGCGCGAACTGGTCGCGGTCCATGTGGCTGGCGAGATCGTCGAGCGCGCCGGCGAGACGGTTGACGGTCGTCTTGGTCATCATGGTGGGAATCGGCGGCTGAGCCGCGATTCTTTCGGCGAAGGCGAAGGCCGTCGTGTAGGCCTCCAGATCTTCCGTCACTTTCTCGACAAGTCCCCAACGCTCGGCCTCTGGCGCCGAGATGCGGTCGGAAGCGAGGATCACCGCCTGCTTGGTCCGCGCCGGCCCGATCAGTTGCAGGATGCGCGGCACCGAGCCCCAGCTCATGTTCATGCCGAGTTCGACTTCGGGAATGCGGAAATGCGCGTTGCGCCCGCAGAATCGGAAGTCGAGCGAGACGGCGAGCGCCGCGCCGCCGCCGATGCAATGGCCCTCGATGGCGCAGATCGTCACCTGCTCCATCTCGTACCAGGCGCGGCACATGCGCGGGCCGACCATCAGTGCGGCGCGGCGCTCGCCCAGACCAAGGCTGGCCCGGCCGCGGCCTTCTGGATCCTTCAGGTCGAACCCCGCCGAAAACCCATAGGCGTTGCCGGTGAGGATGACGACGGAGGTCGCGGGATCGTCCTCGAACGATTGCGCCGCCGCGCGCAATTCGCGCATGGCGTCGGCCGACAGGGCGTTCAGCCTGTCGCCGCGGTCGAAACGCACGACGGCGATACGGCCTTCGGGGCCGAGGCCTTTTTCGATCGAGACGTAGTTCATCTTCCCATCCAGCTCGCTTCGTCGGCTCCATCTCCCTCGCCACCCGGGTCGCGCTTGCGCGCCCGGGTGGGGAGGGAACAAGACTTTCATTGCCCCTGCAGCCTCTTCAAAACCCCCGGCGTCAGCAAACCATCCGCTGGCGTCATGCCTGCAGACATCTGGAATTCGTGCACCGCCATGCGCGTTCCACGCCCGATCTTGCCATCCGTGGCGCCCGAATAAAGCCCCTTGGCGACGAGAAGTCTTTGCGCGCGCGCGCGATCCGAGAGCGACATGGAGACGTAACCCTTCGGCCACCCGCGCTTGAGCCCCGAGGACCCGCCGATCCGCTCGGCGAGCAGCGCGACGGCCAGCGCATAGGCGTCGGACGTGTTGTATTGCCGGATGACTTCCCAATTCTCGGTGATGAGGAAAGCCGGGCCCGCCGCGCCTTCAGGCAGGTAGAGGCTCGCCGCGCCCGAAGACGGCAGCGCCTCGCCATCGGCGCGGGCGAAGCCGAGGCGCCGCCATTGGCTGAGATCGAGATCGACCGGCTTCCAGTCGAAATTTTCCGGCACATTCACTTCCATCACGGCAGGCAGCGCGGGATTCCAGCCGGAGCCCTTCAGGAAATTGGCGATGGAAGCCAGCGCATCCGCGCTCGAGCGCCAGATGTCAGCCTGCCCGCCGCCGCCATAGCTCACGGCGAATTTCAGATAGGACGAGGGCGTGAATTGCGGCTGGCCCATCGCGCCCGCCCATGAGCCCGTGAGGTTTTCGCGCGGCATGCCGTTCTGCAGCAGCACGAGCGCGGCGACGAATTCGTCGCGGTAGAAGTCGGCGCGGTGCTTGCGCACCGCAAGCGTGGCGACCGAGCGCAGAATGTCGTGCCCGCCCTGCGCCGGACCGTAGCCGCTCTCCACACCCCAGATGGCGAGACAGATTTCGGACGGCACGCCAGTGCGGCGCTCGATATTCCCCAGCGTGTCCCCAAGGCTCCGCGCGCGCGACCGGCCGATGGCGACCTTCTGCGCGTTCACCACCTGCCCGATGTAGGCGTGGATCGGCAGCGAAAACTCGCCCTGTTTCGCCGGCTGCGCCTTGATGCCGGGATCGGGCGTCAGTCCCGCCGTCTCGCGCTCGAAGGTCTCGCGGCTGACGCCCGCAGCCTGCGCTGGCGGCCAGGCCGAGGCGACGAAGGCGTCGAAGGCGGGATCGCCGGAGGCGGCGCGGGCGGGGGCGGTGAAAACAAGGACAAAAGCGAGGAAGGCGGCGATTCTCATGGGGCTATCCTGCATGGATCGGCCTCAATGCTGAAGCATGAACCCTATATTGGCCCGCCGCCCGCGCGGGGAACCCCGCCAGCGTTGCGCCTGCGGCAGGCCCCGCTATGCTCCCGCCCGACTCGGAAAAGGAACAGAAATGGCGGCGCGCAAGGAGCTTTCGGCCCGCACGGGCTATTCGGCCAACGATCTCGACCGCATGTCGGACAAGCGCGACGATTCCGGCCATATCGAGACGCTGCGCGCGCATCACGAGGCGCGCACCTTCGTCATCGCCGGCGAGCATGTGATTCTGGAGCGCGATAGCGAAGGCTATCGCTCGCTCTTCACCTTCGCGGAAGCCGCGCGCATGGGGCCGGCGCGCGAGACGGCGTTTCTCGGCCATGATGGCGTCGGCGGCGTCTTTTCGATTCTCCTCGAGGACGCGCCGCAGGATCTGGGGCCGAGCCGCGAGCAATTGCAGCGCATCTACCGCAACGAGGCGCCGGCTGCGGGCAAGAGCGCGGAAGTGCGCACCGACCTTCGCTCCATCGTCATGCAGGGCATGGTGTCGGACAAGACCGCCGGCCGTCTGGCGCAGGCGAAAAGCCTGATGTACTGGCACTCGCGCCACCGCTTCTGCTCCAATTGCGGGACGGAAACGCAGACCGGCGCGGCAGGCTGGAAGCGGGTGTGCCCGAACTGCAAGGCCGAGCATTTTCCGCGCACCGATCCCGTCGTCATCATGCTCGCCGTCTCCGGCGACAAATGCCTGCTCGGCCGCCAGCCGCGCTTTCCCAAGGGCATGTATTCTGCGCTCGCGGGCTTCGTCGAAGGCGGCGAGACGCTGGAGGACGCCGTGCGCCGCGAGATCAAGGAAGAGGCCGGCATTTCCTGCGGGCGCGTGACCTATTTGGCCTCTCAGCCGTGGCCGTTTCCCTGCTCGATCATGATCGGCTGCCTCGCGGAAGCGGAGGACGAAAAGATCACCATCGACGTCACCGAACTCGACGACGCCCGCTGGTTTTCGCGCGAGGACGCGCTGAAGCTTGTGGATGGGCGGCTCGATGGCTTTTTCTGCCCGCCCAAGATGGCGATCGCGCATCAGCTGATCGCCTCGTGGGCGCGCGGGGAGGTGGTTTGAGAAGGGCGTTGCGTCGTACCTGCCCTCTCCCGCGCAGCGGGAGAGGGTGGCCTCGCGGAGCGAGGTCGGGCGCGGGCGCCACGAGTGCTTTCAAGCTTTGCGTATTCGCGCCGCCCACATCCGTCATGCTGCGCATGACGCCTTCTTCTGCGCGGCGGCGGAAGGGGGCGCGCCCATGACCTCCGCCCTCGTCCTTTTCTCCGGCGGACAGGATTCGGCCACCTGTCTCGCCTGGGCGCTGGAACGCTACCAGCGCGTCGAGACGGTCGGCTTCGCTTATGGCCAGCGCCATGCGATCGAGCTCGCACAACGCGGAATCGTGCGCGATAAATTCGTGAGCCTGAAAGCGAAGTGGCGCGAACGGCTCGGCGAGGATCACACGCTCGACCTTTCCGCCCTCGGCGCGATCTCAGACACCGCGATGACGCGCGAGATCGCGATTCAATCGGATGCGAAGGGCCTGCCCAACACGTTCGTGCCCGGCCGCAATCTCATCTTTCTCGCCTTCGCCGCCGCGCTCGCCTACCGGCGCGGTCTGCAGCACATCGTCGGCGGCATGTGCGAGACGGATTTCTCCGGCTATCCCGATTGCCGCGACGATGCGATCAAGGCGATGCAGGTCGCGCTCAACATTGGCATGGACTCCCGCTTCGTGCTGGAGACGCCGCTGATGTGGATTGACAAGGCGGAGACATGGGCGCTGGCGCAGGAGATCGGCGGCGCGGCGCTGGTCGAGACGATCGTCGCCGACACGCACACCTGCTATCTCGGCGAACGCGGCGCACTGTATGAGTGGGGACGCGGCTGCGGGCAATGTCCTGCGTGCAGGCTGCGCGCCGAAGGGTTCGCGAGATTTTCAACGAGGAAACGGACATAGCCATGCCGCACTGGACCGCGCTCGTCACGCTTCTTTCCATCGCCGTCTACTTCTGGGCCGACTTCAACGTCGGCAAGGCGCGCGGCGCCTACAAGATCAAGGCGCCGGCGATTACCGGCGATCCGAATTTCGAGCGCATCTTCCGCGCCCATCAGAACATGATGGAATGGATGCCGATCTTCCTGCCGTCGCTGTGGCTGTTCGCGCTCTACCTGTCGGACCGCTGGGCCGCGCTGATCGGCCTCGTGTGGATCGGCGGCCGCGCGCTCTACATTCTCACCTATTCGCAGGACGCCGCGAAACGCGGGCGCGGTTTCGCGATCCAGGCGGCGGCCGCCGGCGTGCTGTTCGTCGGTGCGCTGTTCGGCATCGCCAAGGCGCTGGCCGGCCTCTGATCAGGCGCTCTTGCCGGCCTCCCAGCCGATGATCGCCTGTTTGCGGGCAAGGCCCCAGTGGTAGCCCGTGACGGCGCCGGAACGGCCGAGCACGCGATGGCAGGGCACCACGAAAGAGATCGGGTTCTTGCCGACAGCCGCGCCGACCGCGCGCGCCGCCTGCGGCTTGCCGAGCTTGCGCGCGATATCGGAATAGGTGGTCGCACGACCCATCGGGATCGAAAGCAGCGTCTCCCAGACGCGCAGTTCGAAATCCGTGCCGATGAGCACGAGACGCAGCGGCCGGTCCGGGCGCCATTCGCTGGCGTCGAAGGCGCGCCGCACATAGGGCTCGGTCACTTCGTCGTCTTCCACGAATTGGGCGTTGGGCCAGCGTCGGATCATGTCGTCAAGCGCCGCCTTGCGGTCACCCGCGTCGACCCAGCCAAGTCCCGCCAAACCTTTCGGCGCGATGACGGCGATGGCTTCGCCGAAGGGCGAGGGATGGTAGCCGTAGCGCAGGACGAGTCCCTCGCCGCCGCGCTTGAAGTCGCCCGGAGTCATCGCCTCGTGCGCCACGAACAAATCGTGCAGGCGGCCCGGACCGGACAAGCCGACCTCATAGGAGGCGTCGAGCACGCTGGCGCTGTCGCGCAACAGAGCGCGGGCGTGGTCGATGGTGACGGCCTGCAGGAAGGCCTTCGGCGTCAGCCCGGCCCAGCGCTTGAACAGATGATGGAAATGCGAGCCGGACAGGCCGACATGAGCGGCGATCTCCTCGACTTCCGGCTGCCGACGGGAGGCCTTGGTCATGAATTCGATCGCAGCGCGCACGCGCTCGTAATCGTCGGCGAGATCGAGAGGAGCGAAGGTTTCGGGGTTCGCGCGTTGCAGCATGGCGTGGTTCCGTCTCATTTCGTCCGATTCTGACGGTTCGGGGCGACGGTCGCCACCCGATTCCTACGACAGGTCAGGCCCCCGCCGGGCGCGCGCCAGCGCCAGCGACAAATCCCCGGCGACCTCGGCCTTCTGCTCAGGCCCCAAGAAACCGCCAAACTCGATGCTGCGGCCATGCGAGACGAGCGTCAGACGCTGCAGGCCAAATTCCTCGTGCTCGGCGCGGTCGAGCCGCACCCAGAACGGATTGAAGCGGAATTCGCGCGTTTTGCCGCGCACGGGAACCTTGTCGAGCGCCAGTTCGAGCGAGGTGAGGCGCAAATCCTCGTAGGCGCGGGCGGCGCGAAACGAGAGCGTGAAGGCGAGCCAGATTCCAACTGCATCCAGCCCGAGAAAACCGATGATCGGCCAGGCGCCCAGAAAGAAGAAAGGCAGGCTGATGACGCAGATCGCCGCGCTGACGACGAAGACGAGCATATTCGCCTGCTCGCGCGTCAGCGAGCGGTGCGGACGCAGCCGCACGGCGTAGATCGGCTTGTCGTAGGCTTCGGCCATGGGACTGCTTTGCGGGAACGCGACCCCGACAATATAAAACGTCATGCTGGAAAAGAAGAGGCCGACGGCCACGCCGTCCCGCGCAAAAAAGCCGCCGGCGCCGAAAAAGCCGGCATGGCGGAAATACGCCGACCCGGCGACCGTCCGCGAGATTTTTACGCGCCTGCGCGCGGCGAACCCGGAGCCGAAGGGCGAACTGGAATATGTGAACCCCTATACACTGCTCGTGGCGGTGGTTCTGTCGGCGCAGGCAACCGACGCCGGCGTCAACAAGGCGACGCGCGGGCTGTTCGCCGCCGCCGACACGCCGCAGAAAATGCTGGCGCTCGGCGAAGAAAACGTGCGCGACTTCATCAAGACCATCGGGCTCTTTCGCGGCAAGGCGAAAAATGTGATCGCGCTGTCGCAGATATTGGTGGACAGCCACGGGGGGCAGGTTCCGCGCGACGCGGCCTCGCTGGAGGCGTTGCCGGGCGTGGGGCGCAAGACCGCCAACGTCGTGCGCAACATCGCCTTCGGCGAGCCGACCATCGCCATCGACACGCATCTGTTCCGCGTCTCGAACCGCATTCCGCTGGCGCGCGGCAAGACGCCGCTCGAAGTGGAGCTCGGCCTATTGAAAATCATCCCGCAGGAATTTCTGCTGCATGCCCATCACTGGCTGATCCTGCACGGCCGCTATGTGTGCAAGGCGCGCAAACCGGAATGCGCGCGTTGCGTGATCGCGGATTTGTGCACGAGTTCGGAGAAGACGATTTGACGCACTAAGCCGTCATGGCCGGGCTTGTCCCGGGCATCCACGCCACGCGGATGGGGCAGGCTTCTTCCTCGGACTACGATAGAGCCGCAACGCGTGGATGGCCGGGTCAAGCCCGGCCATGAAGTGGAGCTGCTCACCCAAACTCCTCGAAGAACCCAAGCTTCTTCTGCATCGGCGCATCGTCCACCTGGAATAGATACGCGGGCTTCGATGGAGACCGGTTCGTGATTTCGACGCGCGCATGCGTCGGCACAGCCATCGTGTCCTGCCCGCCCCAATCCAGTTCGACGCCGTCGATCTTCGCCTGCCCCTCGCCTTCCACCACATGCAGAACCGCCGAGGCCGAGCGGCGGACGGGGCGGATGGTTTCGCCCGGGCGCAGCATGATCGCGGAGAATCCGAGGATCGGCAGGCACTCGCCGCCGGTTTCCGGGTTCACATAGGCGATCTGCACGGGCTCGCCTTTGTCCGTCACGGTGGCGAGGTCCTGCAATGCAGCGCGCGTATCTTTCCAGGGGAAGCGGCAGAGCGGATAGCGCGGGCGCTGTGCGCGCAGCGAGGCGTAGGGCACGAGGCCTGCGCGCCGGTAACGGCTCTGCGAGGAATCAGGCTGGTTGCGCACCGTCTGCGGTTCGCCGTCGAGCGCATAGGAGGCTTCGAGCGCGAAGACCATAGGCAGGTCGAGCGCGTCGAGCCAGACGACGGGGCCGGCTCCCTCGTGGCCGTGCTCGTGCCACAGGCCCGAGGGCGTCAGGATGAGGTCGCCCTTTTCCATCGGCATTTTTTCGCCTTCGACGACAGTGAAACCACCCTCGCCTTCCACGACGAAGCGCACGGCGCTCGGCGTGTGCTTGTGATTGGGCGCGGTCTCGCGCGGCAGGATGAGTTGCATGCCGATGTAGATCGAGGGCGTCGCCTGCATGTTCTCCAGCCCGAGGCCGGGGTTGGCGAGCACAAGCACGCGGCGCTCGGCCTTCTCGATCGGCGTGAGATCGCCGGCCTTGAGCAGTTCCGGACGGATGTCGGCGTAGCGCCAGACCATCGGCTTGGTGCGGCGCGAGGGAATATCGTAAGGCAGCGCCGCGCGGAGATTTGGCCAGAGCGGCACAAGATTCCGCGACGTCAGGCCGTTGCGATATTCGAGCGGAAGCTCCTCGAGCGTGCCGAGCTTCGACATACCAGTTCCCTCCTGCTGCGACTGTTGTTCCAGAGCCTGTTGCAGGGCCTTGGCGACGCTTTAATCCACTTGCCGTTTGAACGCGCGCCGACCGCGGCGCGGGCGCGCAGTCCTTCCAGAAGCCGTTTCGGATGTTACGCGCGAAGCCGCTGCGGCGACAGATGCAGTCCCGTAGCGGCGCGATCCTGTGGGAAGCAAGGTGACCATATAATCTGTATACTGTCAAACAACGGAAGCCATGCCGACAGGCGTAGTTGGATGGCCACATGCCGGGACCGCGGAGACGGCGAATTTCCCTCTCGTTAACCACTTTCTCAGGACCCTCGCCTAAGGCTAAATTGGACTGATTCGGGCAGCGAGGCGGACGCTGCCGGACTGGAGGCTCTTGCTGTCGGCGAACCGGCCGGCGCTCGCTTGCGCCTCGAACAGGGGATGGCAATGGGGCGGCGGCGGCAGGATCACCTCGTGATTGCGCTGAGGCGCCCGCCCGACGAGAGCCCGCCGCAAAGGCCTTTTCTCGCATGTTTTCGCCGCATCGGCGCAGCGTTCGCCAGGCGCGCTTCCGCGCTGTGCGCCACCGCCTCCTGGCTTGCGCTCGCCACGGCCGCGCCTGCGCTGGCGCAGGCGATCGATCAGCCGTTGCACGAATCCAATGTCGTGGGCGTGTCGCTGGTCGTCGGCCTCGTCATTTTCGCGACTATCACCGCCCTGCTGCATCTGACCGGTCGCAAGCAATGGACGCAGCGTGAAAGCGCGCTGGTGGCCGAGCTCGAGGCCGCGCGCGCGAAACTCGAGCGAGCGCATGTGTTCCTCTCCGCCGAGCCGCAGATCATCGTCGCCTGGGGCTCGGCCTCGGGCGAACCGGAGATCGAGGGCGAGATCGGCCTTGTGACCGATGCGCCCGTACCGCGCCGTGTGCTCGGCTTCGGCGCCTGGCTCGAGCCGGCGCTGGCGCAACGGCTGGACGATTGCGTGGAACGCCTGCGCCGGCGCGGCGAGGGCTTTCGCATGTCGCTGGTGTCGCTCGCCGGCCGCCATCTCGAAGCCGACGGCCGCGCCATCGCCGGCCGCGCTGTCCTGCGCATCCGCGACGTCTCCGGCGACCGGCTCGAACTGCTGTCGCTGCGCCAGCGCCACGCCGAACTCGGCGCGCAGACCGACGCGCTTCGCGCCATGCTCGATTCCATCGCCGCGCCGGTATGGACCCGCGACGACGAAGGCAAATTGTCGTGGGTGAACGCCGCCTACGCGCGCGCTGTCGAGGCGCACGATCCCGCCGAAGCCGTGGCCAAGAGCGTGGAACTGCTGGACCGCGATTCGCGCGAAGCGAGCCGCCGCGCGACGAGCGCCGGCGAGACATGGCGCGCGCGCCAGCCGGGGCTGGTTTCGGGCGCGCGGCGCCTGCTCGACATCGTCGACGTGCCGACGCGCGGCGGTTCGGTCGGCTACGCGCAGGATCTGAGCGAGCTGGAAGCCGTGCGCGACAATCTCGAACAGCAGATGGAGTCGCATACACGCACGCTCGACCAATTGCCCACGGCGGTGGCGATCTTCGACGGACGCAAGCGGCTCGTCTTTCACAATGCCGCCTATCGCCAACTCTGGCAGCTGCCGCAGGACTTCCTCGCCCAGAGCCCGAGCGACCCGGAGATTCTCGACCGGCTGCGCGCCGAACGCCGTCTGCCGGAACAGGCCGACTTCCGGTCGTGGAAGGCCGGCCTGATGTCGGCCTACCAATCGCAGGAGACGCGCGAACACCTGTGGTATGTGCCGGGCGGCCGCACCTTCCGCGTCGTCTCCAATCCGAGCCCGCACGGCGGCGTCACCTATCTCTACGACGACGTGAGCGAACGCTTCGAGATCGAATCGCGCTTCAAGCAGATGATGAGCGTGCAGAACGAGACGCTCGACACGCTGCAGGAGGGCGTCGCCGTGTTTGGGACGGACGGCAAACTCAAACTGCACAATCCCGCCTTCGCGCGGATGTGGCGGCTCGACGGCGCCGCCCTCGTCTCCCACCCGCATTTCGACGCCATCGCCCAGCAATGCGCGCCGCTGGCGGGCCCGGGAGGCGGCTTCGGCAAACTTCGGGAAGTCGTGACCGGTCTGCACGAACAGCGCATGGGCCATTCATTCCGCATGACCCGCGCCGATGGGCTGGTGCTCGATTGCGGCGCCCAGCCGCTGCCGGACGGCGCCACGCTGGTCACCTTCATCGACGCGACCGCGCAAGTCAGCGTCGAACGCGCGCTCACCGATCGCAACCAGGCGCTGATCGATGCGGAGAACCTGCGCAACGATTTCGTCCACCACATTTCCTACGAATTGCGTTCGCCGCTGACCAACATCATCGGCTTCATCCAGCTGCTCGACGACGAGAGCGTCGGCCCGCTCAACGCGCGCCAGCGCGAGTATGTCGGCTATGTGATGAAATCATCGTCGGCGCTGCTCGCCATCATCAACGACATTCTCGACCTCGCAACGATCGACAAGGACGGGATGCAGCTCGAACTGGAGGACGTGGACGTAGCCGAAACGATGCGCGCCGCAGCCGCGGGCATTCAGGACCGCTTGTCCGAGTCGGGCATCAACCTGTCGATCGTAGCGCGCGACGACGTCGGTTCGTTCCACGCGGACGCCAAGCGGCTGCGGCAGATTCTCTTCAATCTGCTGTCGAACGCGATCGGCTTTTCCGAGCCCGGCCAGACCGTGACGCTGGCGGCGCTGCGACGCGGCGACGAGATTGCATTCAAGGTGACCGACAATGGCCGCGGCATACCGCCCGATGTGCTCGACAAGGTGTTCGACCGCTTCAAGAGCCACACAATCGGAACGCGCCATCGCGGCGTCGGGCTCGGTCTGTCCATCGTGAAGGCCCTGGTCGAACTGCACGGCGGCAAGATTCATATCGATTCCGCGCCCGGCGAGGGCACAGCGGTGACGTGCATCTTTCCGGCGCGCTTCATCAAGCCACAGCTCAGCATCGTCGCGGCCGAAGGCACAGAAGACAGGCGGACGCCGTCATGAACGGAAACCATCCGACCACCTGGCGGATCGACGTCGCCGACGAAGCAGGCACGCGCCAGATCGCCGACGACGTGTCAGGCCTCGTCAGGCCGGGCGATCTCGTGACGCTTTCCGGCGATCTCGGCGCCGGCAAGACAGCTTTTGCGCGCGCGCTCGTCCGCAGGCTTTCCGGCGACGCCGATCTCGAGGTTCCAAGCCCCACATTCACGCTGATGCAGGTGTACGAAGCCGGTGAGTTTCCGATCGTGCACGCCGATCTCTACCGTATCGGCAATCCGGCCGAACTTGCCGAACTCGGCTGGGAAGAGGCGACGGACAGCGCGCTCGTTCTGGTCGAATGGGCCGATCGCGCCGGCGGCGCGCTGCCGGAAGAACGTCTCGACGTCCGCCTGACCATTCCGCCGGAGGGCGGCGAGAAACGGGTCATCGAGCTGACCGGCTTCGGCGGCTTCGCCACGCGCGTCGCCCGCGCCAAGGGCGCGATGGAAATATTGCGCGCCGCAGGCTGGCAGGATGCGACGCGCGCCTTCATGCTCGGCGACGCCTCGACGCGCGCCTACGAGCGGCTGACGAAACCCGATGGCGCACAGGCGATCCTGATGATCTCGCCGCCGCGACCCGACGGTCCGCCGGTTCGCTACGGCAAGCCCTACAGCGCCATCGCACGGCTGGCCGAAAGCATCCGTCCGTTCGTCGCCATCGATCAGGCGCTCAACGACGCAGGCCTCTCCGCGCCTAAAATCTACGCCGCCGATCTCGACAGCGGCTACGCCGTTCTCGAAGATCTCGGCGCACAGGGCGTGGTCGACGAGCAAGGCCCGATCCGCGAACGCTACGCGGAAGCAGCAGCGGCGCTCGCGCATATTCATGCGCAGCCGCGCCCCGACACGGTGGCGATGGACGACGGCGCCGCCTACCGCATCCCGCCCTACGATCTCGATGCGCTGATGATCGAGATCGAACTGCTGGTCGACTGGTATGGGCCGCATGTCGCGGGCGCGCATTTGTCCTCGGGCCAGCGCGCGACTTTCGTCAACCTGTGGCGCCAGATCGCCGCCGAGATCGTCAACGCGCCGCCAACATGGACCTTGCGCGACTATCATTCGCCCAATCTGATCTGGCTTCCCGAACGCGAGGGGATCAGGCGCGTCGGCGTCATCGACTTCCAGGATTGCGTGATGGGCCATCCGGCCTATGATGTCGTGTCACTGCTGCAGGACGCGCGCGTGACCGTCCCGGACGAGATGGAGCTGCGCCTGCTCGGCCATTACGCGCAATTGCGCCGCAGCGCGACCGACGCCTTCGACATGGCGGGTTTCGCGCGCGCCTACGCCATACTCGGCGCCCAGCGCGCGACTAAGATTCTCGGCATTTTCGCGCGTCTCGACAAGCGAGATCGTAAGCCGCAATATCTCGGCCATATTCCCCGCGTAACACGCTATCTGCGCAAGAACCTCGCGCATCCCGCGCTGGCGGCGCTACGCGACTGGCACGTCGCCAATCTGCCGAAGACGGTCGAGGACGCCTGATTGACGACAAAATCCGACGCGCGCGCGCCGCTCGATACGGCCATGGTTTTCGCTGCGGGCCTCGGCACGCGCATGCGGCCGATCACCGAGCGTATCCCCAAACCGCTGGTGACGATTGGCGGCAAGACGATGCTCGACCACATGCTCGACCGTCTGGCCGACGGCGGCGTGACGCGCGCCATCGTCAATGTTCATCATCTGCCCGACCAGATCGAGACGCATCTGCAGCGCCGCAAGCGGCCCGAGATCATCATCTCCGATGAGCGCGAGAAGCTGCTCGACCAGGGCGGCGGCATCAGGAAGGTTCTGCCGCTGATCGGCGACGCTGATTTCTTCATCTGCAACACGGACGCCGTGTGGCTCGAAGGCCCGCAATCGACGATAGCAGCGATGCGTCAGGCGTGGCGGCCTGACGAGATGGACGTTCTGCTGCTGGTCGCCGCGACATCGGGCGCGGTCGGCGTCGACTGGCCGGGCGATTTCCATATGGCGCCGGACGGTCGGCTGATGAAACGCGGCGAGCGCGATGTGTCAGCGTTCGTCTACGCCGGCGTCGGCATCATCAAGGCAAGCCTGTTCGAGGATGCGAAGGACGAGGTCTTTCGTCTCGCCCCCTATTTCTTCCGCGCCGCCGAAGCAGGCCGCCTGTATGGAATGCGGCTGAACGGCCTGTGGCTGCATGTCGGCACGCCCGAGGCGATCGAGGACGCCGAACGCGCCTACGCGCGGCCTGCCGCCTGACCATGGCGCGCCCGCGCCTCCTCACGATTCCGCCGGGCGTTCCCTTCCTCGCGACATTCGTTCGTGCGCTGCTTTCCGGCGAGGTCATTCCAGCTCTCTCGCGCGCCTCGGGGCCGCTGGCTCTGGCCGAACTCACAATCTACGCGCCAACGCGGCGTGCGACGCGCGCCCTGATCGCGGAATTCGCAGCGCAAGCGGAAGGCGGCGCGACGCTGCTGCCGAAGATCCGGCCGCTCGGCGCCGTCGATGAAGAGGCAGCGCTGTTCGGCGAGCCGGACGAGGCTTTCGTTTCGCTCGATCCCACAATCCCGCCGGCGATCGGTGAAATCGAACGGCGCTTCATGCTCGCAAACCTCGTCTCCGCGTGGCTGAGCGGCCTCAAGGGCGCAATCGTCGGCGTCGGCGGCAACGGTGAAATCGCCTCCGATCCGTCGCAGGCGCTCGTCGTCGGTTCGACCCCTGCGGATGCGCTGGCGCTTGCCGGGGAACTCGCCGGCCTCATCGACGAATTCATCGTCGAGGGTGCGGATTGGTCGGCGATCAAGGCTCTGGAAGCCGAGGATTACGATCGCTATTGGGGCATTACCGCGCGCTTTCTGCAGATCGCCATCGAGAACTGGCCGGCGATGCTTGCAGATCGCGGCGCGGTCGATGCGGCGACACGTCGCGCGCGGTTGATCCGGCGCGAGATCGAACGGCTTTCGCGGACAGACGAACCGACAATCGTGCTCGGCTCGACCGGCACCAATCGCGCGACGGCGGACCTCATGCGCGCCATTGCGCGCATGCCGCGTGGGGCGGTTGTGCTGCCCGGCCTCGACGACATGATGCCGGAAAAAGACTGGCGCATTGTCGCGGGCAAGGATGACGAGACAGAACCGGCTCACGGCCATCCGCAGGCGGCGCTCGCGCGACTGCTCGCGCGTCTCGACGCGGTGCGCGAGGACGTGCGCGCGCTGGGACAGCCCCAAGGCGCGTTTGAAAAGCGCCGCCGTTTCATGTCGCAAGCCATGGCGCCCAGCGAATCGACGCCGAACTGGCGCGCCTATGTCGCGCGCCACGGCGACGAACGCGCCGAGGCGCTGGCCGGCGTCAGCCTGATCGAGGCCTCCGACGAGCGCGAAGAGGCGCTCGCCATCGCCATCCGCCTGCGCGCTTTGCTGGAGACGCCGCATGCGACCGCAGCGCTGGTGACGCCCGACCGCGCGATCGCGCGCCGCGTGCGCGCGGAACTCGCGCGCTGGGGACTGGATGTCGACGATTCCGGCGGCCAGCCGCTGGCGACGGCGCGCGCCGGCGCATTCGCGCGCGCTGCGTTGACCTTTGCTGCGGAACAGTCGGACGTCGCGTTTCTCGCGCTGCTCGGACATGGGACTGTCGCGCCCGTCCACGACCGCGCCCGCACGCGTACGCTTGCGCAAGAGATCGAGATCGGCGTCTTGCGCGCGACGCCCCACGATCCCGACTGGTCCGCCCGCTTTGCCGCTGCGCGACAGGCTGCGAAAGGCCGTCACGCCAACCGCGCCGCCGTCCGCATCGCCGCGGCGGACTGGACAGACATGGAAGCGACAGCGCACGCGATCGAAGCGGCGCTCGCCCCGCTGCGCGCGGCTGGACATCTGCCGGTCGCCGCATGGAGCGCCTTGCATCGCGCCGCGCTTGGCGCGCTCGGCGCTCACGCCGATACAGCCTTTGAAGAAGGCGACCAGGCGCTCGAGCGTCTGTTCGACGAAGTGGGCGCGCTCGGCGACGACACGCAGCGGGGCCTTCGGCTCGATCTCGACGATTATTGCGCGCTGTTCGACCGGCTGGTGTCGGGCGCGACGGTGCGCGGGCCGCAGCGAGCGCATCCACGCCTGAAAATCCTCGGCCTGCTCGAGGCGCGCCTGCTCGACGCCGATCTCGTCGTGCTCGCAGGTCTGGACGAAACGATCTGGCCGCCGCAACCGAAAACCGACGCATTTCTCAACCGGCCGATGCGCGCGCAGATCGGCCTGACGCCGCCGGAACGACGGATCGGCCAGAGCGCGCACGATTTTGCGATGGCCATGGGCGCGCGCGACGTCGTGCTCGTCCGCGCCCTCAAACGCGGCCGCGCGCCGACCGTCGCATCACGGTTTCTGCAGCGGATCGGCGCGCTAGCGGAGGACGCCGGCCTCAAATCCATGCGCGCGCGCGGCGAACACTGGGTGGCGCTCGCGCGACTGATCGACGCCGCCCCGCCATGCCCGCCCCTCATGCGCCCGGCGCCGAAGCCGCCGCTCGACCTGCGCCCCGACAGACTCAGCGTCACGCGGATCGAGACGCTGCGCCGCGATCCCTACGCGATCCATGCCGAACGCATTCTCGAACTCCAGCCGCTGGAACCGCTCGACTTCGCCATCGGCGCGTCGGAACAGGGGACAGCCGTGCACGCCGCGCTCGCGGCATTCATCGAGAAATGGCCGAGCGGCGCCTTGCCTGCCGAAGCGCGCGATTTTCTGATGAACGCGGCGCGCGAGGAACTCGCGCCGTTCTTCGCCGATCCGGCCTGGCGCGCCTTTCGCTGGCGCGCGCTGCAGGAAGGTCTCGACTATCTGCTGCACTACGAAGCAGAGCGCCGGCCGGCGCTGACGCGGATCGCCGGCGAGATTCGCGGACAACTCGAGGTCGGCCTGGACGATGGCAGCCTGTTCGTTCTGTCCGCCGAGGCCGACCGGATCGAGATCGACACGGCAGGCCGGGCGCGCATCGTCGACTACAAGACCGGACAGCCGCCATCGGCGCGGCTGATCGAGATCGGGCTCGCCGCACAACTCACGCTGCAAGGCGCCATGGCGCGGCGCGGGGCTTTCGAGAAGATCGGCGCGATCGCGCCGGATTCCGGCCTCTACATCAAGCTCGGCGGCAGGGACGGCGGAAAGATTGTCGAGGCGCCCGCGCATGGCGACGATTTCGTCGCCCTCGCCGAAGAACACCTCGGCAAGTTGCAAAAGCTCCTGTCCTCCTATCGCGATCCAGCGCGCGGCTATCCCTCGCGCGCCCTTGCGCAGTTCATTTCGCATGCAGGCGCTTTCGATCATCTCGCGCGAGTGAAGGAATGGTCGGCTTCCGGCGGCGGCGGCGCGGAGGGCGAGGGATGAAATATCCGATCCCCGCGCATACGAAGGAAAGCCAGCGGCGCGCGTCCGATCCGCACGTTTCCGCCTGGGTGTCCGCGCATGCGGGCTCTGGCAAGACCCACGTTCTGACGCAGCGCGTCGTGCGACTGCTGCTCGCTGGCGTTCCGCCATCGCGCCTGATCTGCCTGACCTTCACCAAGGCGGCGGCGGCGAACATGTCGGCGCGCGTGTTCAGGACGCTTGCCGACTGGACGCTCGCCGACGACGATACGCTGCGCGAAAAGATCGAGGCGACCGGCGCCGAGCCGCCGCGTGATCTCGACATCGCGCGAAAACTGTTCGCGGCCGCAGTGGAAACGCCCGGCGGACTGAAAATCCAGACGATCCACGCTTTCTGCGAACGCGTGCTGCATCTCTTTCCTTTCGAGGCCAATGTGCCTGCCGAGTTTCGCGCGGCCGAAGATCTCGAACGTGCGGAGCTTCTGGCGCTCGCGCAGCGGCGCGTCTTTGAGATGGCGGCAAGCGATCCTGTTCTCGGCGCGGCGCTGGCGCGCGTTGCGGAGGAAAGCTCGGAGGACGGTTTCGGCGCCATCCTCGATGCGGCTCTGTCGGAGCGCGAAGCGCTGGAGGATGTCGAACGTATGATCGCGCGCCTGCCGGCGGCGCTGCGTCTTGCGCCCGGCGACGACGAAGCTTCCGTCCGCCGCGTCATGATCGAGGATGGCTTCCACTGGACGACATGGGGCGGGCTTGCCGACGTCCTGGACCAAGGCTCGGATAGCGACCGGAAGCAGGCGGAACTTCTGAGGCGCGCCGCGGCATTGGCGCCGGGTGAGGAATGTCTGGACCCTTACCTGACTGTCTTCCTGAAGACGACGGATATGAATCCGCGCGCGAGAATCGCGACGAAGAAGATCGATGATCTCGAAGGCGGCCTGCCGGCGCGCCTGCTGGTGGAAGCGCAACGTCTCTCCGGATTGCATGACAAATTTCTCGCGCTTGCGGCGCTGGAACGTTCGACCTCGCTGCTGCGTCTGGCCGCTGCATGCCTCGAACAGTTCGACGCGCTCAAACGTGCGCGCGGCGTGCTCGATTTCGACGACATGATCGAGCGCACGCGCGCTCTGTTCACGCGCGAGGGCGCGGCGGCCTGGGCGCTTTACAAGCTCGACAATGGCGTAGACCACATTCTTGTCGACGAAGCCCAGGACACGAGCGAGGCGCAATGGGCGATTCTCGAAGCGCTCGCCGCAGAGTTCACCGCCGGCGCAGGCGCTCGTCCGCAAGTGCGCACCTTCTTTGCGGTCGGCGACGAAAAGCAGTCGATCTTCTCGTTTCAGGGCGCTTCGCCACAAGCCTTCGCGCGCATGCGCGAGATTTTTTTGCGGCGCGTGGAGAAAGCCGGACAGATTTTTGATTCCGTTCCGCTCAATCTGTCCTTTCGGTCGGCGAAGCTGATACTGGAGGCCGTCGATCTGGTGTTCGCGCAGGCCGAGGCGCGACGCGGGATCCAGTTCGATCTGACGGAGGCGCCGCCGACGCATACCGCGTTGAAGCACAAAATTCCCGGCATGGTCGAAATCTGGGAGCCGATCGCGGGAACGCGCGCGCCTGACCCGGCCGAGTGGACAGCGCCGCTCGACCTGCCGAGCGAAACGTCGCCGCCCGTCGAACTCGCACGACGGATCGCCGCCAGGATCAAGGATTTTCTCGCGCCTGGCTCGCGCAATCGCGTTCACGATTCGCAGAGCGGCGCGCTTCGACCGGTGCGGCCCGGCGACGTGATGATCCTGGTGCGCCGGCGCGACGCTTTCTTCGAATCCATGGTGCGCGCGCTGAAGGCGGCCGGCGTTCCCGTCGCCGGCGCCGACCGGCTGGATGTCGCAGGCCATATCGCAGTCGAAGACCTTCTTGCTGTGGCCCGCGCAGCGCTGGCGCCGGACGACGATTATTCGCTCGCCTGCGTGCTGAAGTCGCCGCTCATCGGTCTCGACGACGACGATCTGATCGCGCTCGCGCCGCGCCGCTCCGGAAGCCTCGAAACCGCGCTGCGGGAATCGTCCCTGCAATCGCACCAGGAGGCTGCCGCCCGCATCGCACTGTGGCGCGAGCGCGCGCATGGCGCCGGGCCGTTCGACTTTTTCAGCGCGATCCTCGGCGCGGACCGCGGACGGCGGGCGTTTCTCGCGCGGCTCGGCGCAGAGGCCGGCGATGCGCTCGACGAATTTCTGGCGCTCGCGCTCGAACACGAGCGCACGCAGGCGCCCTCGCTCGCGGCCTTCGTCCATGACGTCGCGACGCTCGAGCTGACAGTCAAGCGCGATATGGAAGGCGCCGACGATCTCGTGCGCGTGATGACCGCGCACGCCGCCAAGGGCCTGGAAGGCAAGATCGTCTTTTTGCCGGACACATGCGCGCTGCCGCCGGCGTCGAAGCGACCGCTGTTTGCGCTCGCCACGACGCAGGGGCCCGCCCTGGTCTGGTCGCCGCGCAAGGCCGAGGATCCCGCCGCCGTCGCACAGCGCCGCGCGGAAGCCCAGGCGGAAGTCGAGAACGAATATCGCCGCCTGCTCTATGTCGCCCTGACGCGCGCCGAGGAGCGTCTCTACATCTGCGGGCATATCGGCCTGACGAAGAAGCCGGCGGGATGCTGGTACGATCTCGTGCTTGCCGGACTCGCGGACATGCTCGAAACGCATTCCGACGATTTTGCGCCCGGCGGCGCTGTTCGGCGTTTCGGATCGCCCGCGCTCGGCGACGATCGCGCGCAACCGCCTGCCGGCACGGAAGCGGTCGCCCCGGCGTGGCTTTTTGCGGCCGCTGCAGACGAACATGAAGCTCCGCCGCCGCTACGGCCTTCCAGCGCGCTGGCCGGCGCGGATGTGCTGGATGCGCCGGAGACAGCGGCCGCAACTCGCGCAAGCAGCGTGCAGCGCGGCGTTCTCATCCATCAACTCCTGCAAAGCCTGCCGATGCTCGCCCCGGATCTGCGCGCCGTCTCGGCATTGCGCTATGTGCGCGCGCAGGCGCCAGGCTTGACGAGCGAAGCGGCCGAATATCTCGTCGGCGAAGCACTGCGCGCACTGTCGCTTGCCGAAGCAGCCCCGCTCTTCGGCGCGGCTTCGCGCGCGGAGGCGGCGATCGCCGCGCGCATTTCGCGCGGAGGCGGCCCGCCGATCGACATAGCCGGCCGCATCGACCGGCTGGCGGAAGTCGACGATGAAGTGTGGTTTACGGATTTCAAGACTGGCGCGCGTCCGGACGAAATCCCGCAAGCCTACGTCGCGCAGCTCGCGCTCTATCGCGCTGCGCTGCGCGAACTCTATCCGGACAGAAATGTGCGCGCTTTCATTCTCTGGACGCAGACGCCGCATCTCGAGGAGATATCGGACGTCGCAATGCGCGCCGCTCTGGAAGCAATCTGAACTTCGACAGCGACGTCTGGTTCAGATCGTCACCTGCGCGCCGAGTTCGACCACGCGATCGGAGGGGATTGCAAAGAAGTCCGTAGCGGTCGTCGCCTGTTTCGACAGGCTGATGAACAGCTTGTCCTGCCACAACGGCATGCCCGAATTGGGACTGGGTTTCAGCGAACGGCGTCCGAGGAAGAAGGATGTCGTCATGATGTCGAACTTGTAGCCGGCCTTGCGAAGCACTGCGATCGCCGTGGGAATGCGCGGGCTTTCCATGAAGCCGAAATGCAGCGTCACGGCCATGAAATCATCCGACAGCTTGCGCGTCTCGAATCGGTTGGCCGGATCGACGCGCGGAATGTCTTCGGTGACGACGGACATAAGCACCACGCGCTCGTGCAAAATCTTGTTGTGCTTGAGATTGTGCATCAGCGCAGGCGGCGCGACGTCCGGAGAGCCGGTCAGAAACACGGCCGTTCCCGGCACCCGCGTCGGCTTGGATTTCGCGAGCATGCGAAGCAGATCCGTCGTTGGAATCGAATCGCGCTTGCTCTTCTCGGCGAGTTGCGCGGTGCCGCGCGACCATGTCCACATGGTCACCATCGCCGACGCGCCGAGCAGGATCGGCACCCAGCCGCCATCGAGCACTTTCACGAGATTGGCGGAGAGGAACGACAGGTCGATCGACAAGAAGAAGCCGACAAAGAGTATGACGCCCCAGATCGGCCAGCCCCAGAGCTTGCGGACGACGATGGCCGCCAGCGCCGTGTCGACGGCCATGGAGGCGGTGACGGCGATGCCGTAGGCGTTGGCCAGCGAATCGGACGTCTTGAACAGGATGACGAGAATGACGACGCCGATCAGCAACAGCCGGTTGACACGCGGCACGAAGATCTGGCCTTCCGCCGTCTCCGACGTGTGACGGATTTCCATGCGCGGCAGCAGGCCGAGCTGGATCGCCTGGCGGACGATGGAAAAGGCGCCTGTGATTACCGCCTGGCTGGCGATGATGGTCGCCAGCGTGGAGAGGATGATGAGGGGGATGAGGCCCCAGTCCGGCGCGAGCTGATAGAAGGGGCTGAAGTCTTCATACATGACCACCGCGGGATGGCTCATGATGAAGGCGCCCTGCCCGAGATAGTTGAGGATCAGCGAGGGCAGCACGAAGAAGACCCAGGCGAGCTGGATCGGCTTGCGGCCGAAATGGCCCATATCGGCGTAGAGCGCTTCTGCGCCTGTCACGGCGAGGAAGACGAGGCCGAGCGTCGTAAAACTCTTGGCGCCGTTCGAGAAAAGGAACACCAGCCCGTTGATCGGATTGATCGCGTGCAGAATGCCGGGTTCGTCTGAAATATGGATCGCGCCGAGCACGGCCAGAGTTCCGAAGAACAGGACCATGATAGGCCCGAAAAAGGCCGCGACCTTGGCCGTGCCGCGGCTCTGCACGATGAACAGCGTGATGAGAATGGCTATGGTGATCGGCAGAATGTAGGGCGAAAAATCTATGTACTGGCGCACCGCCGGGAGTTTCAGGCCCTCGATCGCCGAGAGAACCGAAATGGCGGGCGTGATGATGGCGTCGCCGGAAAAGAGCGCCGCGCCGGCGACGCCCAGCAGGAAGATCGGCATGGTCCGCTTGCCGACCGCATGCTGGGCGAGCGCCATGAGCGAAAGCGTGCCGCCTTCGCCCTTGTTGTCCGCGCGCATGATGAACAGCACATACTTGACCGTGACGATGAAAATCAGCGCCCAGATCAGCAGGGAAACAATGCCGATGATCTCAGCCGCATGGGTGCCGGCCTGCTTGGTATGTTCGAGAGAGGCCTTGAGCGCGTAGAGAGGACTCGTGCCGATGTCGCCATAGACGACGCCGACGGAGCCGAGCGCCATCGCCCAGAAGCCCTGGCCATGGCCCGGATCGCCGGCGGCGCGCGCCTCTGGATTTGGCTCAAGCGTGGCGCTTCCCATCGTCTGCTGAGCAGCGGCGCTGTCGCCGTTCGAACCTGACTGCGTCATTCGCTAGCTCGGGGAGAAGCCCCACCGCCGGCTGCAACCGGCGGGCGCGGCGATATACGCTGTTTCCCTATCACAGAAAAGTCCCAATCGTTAGCCGCGCAACCCGCGATCCGCCATCCTGGATTGGCGACGCAATGCGAAAGACAAACGCGGCGGCAGCGTTGCGGTTGCGGGTTGTTCCTGCCAAGAAACGCTCATGCTTTCGTTTCCCGACAGCCTGCCGATCGACGACGTTCTCGGATCGGTGCGCGAAAGTCTCGCAGCACGGTCAAGCCTCGTCCTTGTCGCGCCGCCGGGCGCAGGCAAGACGACGCGCGCGCCGCTTGCGCTGCTGGACGAGCCGTGGGCGACGGGAAAACGCATCGTGCTGCTCGAACCGCGCCGACTGGCCGCGCGCGCGGCGGCGCAACGCATGGCGGATACGCTCGGCGAGAAAGTCGGCGAGACAATCGGCCTGCGCATCCGCATGGAATCGCGCGTATCGCCGCGCACACGTATTCTCGTCGTCACCGAGGGCGTTTTCACGCGCATGATTCTGGACGATCCGGCGCTGGAGGACGTCGCCGCGGTCCTGTTCGACGAGTTTCACGAACGTTCGCTCGACGCCGATCTCGGGCTCGCGCTGGCGCTGGATGCGCAGGCAGGATTGCGGGACGATCTGCGGCTTCTCGCGATGTCGGCGACGCTGGATGGGGCCAGGGTCGCGGGGCTGATGCGCGACGCGCCGGTCATCGAGAGCCAGGGCCGCGCCTATCCGGTCGAGACGGTCTATCTCGGACGCGATCCTGGCGAGCGGATCGAACCGGCGATGACGCGGGCGATCCTGCGCGCGCTGGAATCGGAGACGGGCTCGATCCTGGCCTTCCTGCCCGGACAGGGCGAAATCGAACGGGTCGCTCGCGATCTTGCCGAGCGCATCCGCGATCCGAACGTCCTTGTGGCGCCGCTCTATGGCGCGCTCGACCGGCGCGAGCAGGATCGCGCAGTGCTGCCCGCAAGACCGGGAACGCGAAAGATTGTTCTGGCGACGTCCGTCGCCGAAACCTCGCTCACCATCGAGGGCGTGCGCGTCGTCGTCGACAGCGGCCTTGCCCGTATTCCCCGCTACGAGCCCGACCTTGGCCTCACACGGCTGGAGACCGTGCGCGCAGCCCGCGCCTCGATCGACCAGCGACGCGGCCGCGCCGGCCGCACGGAACCCGGGGTCTGCTATCGCCTGTGGGAGGAGGCCGCGACCGGCGCGCTTCCCGCCTACGCGCAGCCGGAAATCCTGAGCGCGGACCTCGCCGGCGTTGCGCTCGACCTCGCATTCTGGGGGGTGCGGGAGAGGACCGGGCTCGCGTTTCTCGATCCGCCGCCGGCGCCGGCTTGGAGCGAGGCCATCAAGCTCCTGCAATCGCTCGGCGCGCTCGATGCAGACGGGGCGATCACGGATGAGGGGCGGGCGATCCGCGACCTGCCGCTGCCGCCGCGCCTCGCCCGGATGGTCGTCGACGCCGCCCGCGCCGGCGCGGGCCTCGAGGCGAGCGAAGTCGCCGTGCTCCTGTCCGAGCGCGGGCTCGGCGGACCGTCGTCCGATCTGGAAGACCGGCTCGATCGATTCCGGCGCGAGAGAGGCCAGCGGGCGGAGGCGGCGCGCGGAATGGCGCGCGGCTGGGCCAAGGCGGCGCAGCCGCAAGCCCGGCCGGCGCGGCTGGAAGCAGGAATCGTCGCCGGGGAAGACCTTTCCACGGGCGCGCTTGTCGCGCTGGCTTTTCCCGAGCGGGTCGCGCAGCGTCGCGGCAAGCCCGGCGAGTTTCTGATGGCCAACGGCCGCGCGGCCGCCGTCGAGCCGCACGACAGGCTGGCCGGCGCCGATTTTCTGGCGGTAGCGGAGGCGACTGGCCGCGCGGCGCAGTCGCGCATCCTCGCCGCAACGCGAATCGAGCTTGTCGAAATCGAAAGCCTGTTCGCCGACCGGATCGAGAGGCGCCGCGAAATCACGTTCGACAAGGAGCGTTCGACGCTGCGCGCCCGTGAAACGCGCAGGCTGGGCGCGTTGACGCTGGAAGCCCGCAACCTGCCGCTCGAACCCGGGCCAGAGACGGCGCGGGCGCTGGCCGAAGCGCTTGGGGGCCTGGGCGTCGATCGGCTGCCCTGGAGCCCCCGCCTGCAGCAGACGCGGGCGCGCATTGCCTTCCTGCGCAAGGCCGAAGGTGAGGAATGGCCTGACCTTTCCGACGCCGCGCTGGCCGCGTCTGCGTCGGACTGGCTTGCGCCGTTCATCGAGCGCGCGCGCGGACTGTCCGATGTTTCGGAATCGAATCTGTCCGAGGCGCTGGACGCGCTCGTCCCGTGGGACCTGCGCCACAGGCTCGACGCCGAGGCGCCGACGCATTTCGAGACGCCGGCCGGCTCGCGCATCGCCATCGACTACGAGGCCGAGGGCGGCCCCGCGATCCATGTGCGGGTGCAGGAACTCTATGGGTTGAAAAGCCATCCGGCGCTGGCCGGCGGGCGGGTCAAACCGGTCTTCCACCTGCTTTCGCCCGCCCATCGCCCGATCCAGACGACCGGCGACCTGCCGCGCTTCTGGGCCGGCGCGTGGAGCGACGTCAAGAAGGACATGAAGGGCCGTTACCCCAGGCACGTCTGGCCCGACGATCCGGCCACCGCCGCGCCGACGACCCGGGCAAAGCCGCGCGGGACCTAGGCGGTGACGACTTTTTCAGGCGAGACAATTATGGTGCGGCCGCTGCGGCGCGTCTGCGCCGCCCCGTCGAATTTCCTTCCCGTCCGTCCAGCACAGAGCCGAGCATGTTTCCCAAGCCGTCGCCGTTCTTGAAGACCAACACCTACGCCTACGAATCCGCGCCGATGGTGAAGCCGACGGGCTTTCGCGAATACGATGCGCGCTGGCTGTTCGAGAAAGAGATCAACCTGATGGGGGTGCAGGCGCTGGGCCTGGGCCTCGGCACCCTGCTGCACGAGATGGGCGTGAAACCGGAACTGGCGACCGGCCACGATTTCCGCTCTTATTCCGCCTCGATCAAATACGCGATGGTGACCGGCCTGATGGCGGCGGGCGTGAAGGTGAAGGACATCGGCCTCGCGCTTTCGCCCATGGCCTATTTCGCGCAATTCGCGCTGGATACGCCGGCGGTGGCGATGGTGACCGCCTCGCACAACGACAATGGCTGGACCGGCGTGAAGATGGGGGCGCAGCGCCCCGTCACCTTCGGACCCGACGAGATGGGCCGGCTGCGCGACATCGTGCTCGAGGGCAGGTTCCGCTACGCCAGCGGCGGCGGCTACGAATTCATCGAGAATTTCCCGGAGATCTATCTCGCCGACCTCGCCGACCGGCCGAAAATCAAACGCAAGCTGAAAGTGGTCGCGGCCTGCGGCAACGGCACGGCCGGCGCCTTCGCGCCGAAACTGCTGGAGCGGCTCGGCGTCGAGGTTATCCCGATGGATGTCGAACTCGACTGGAATTTCCCGAAATACAATCCGAACCCCGAAGACATGGAAATGCTCCATGCCATGGCGGCAAAGGTGAAGGAGACCGGCGCCGACGTCGCGCTCGGCTTCGACGGCGACGGCGACCGGTGCGGCGTGGTGGACAACAACGGCGACGAGATTTTCGCCGACAAGATCGGCGTGATGCTGGCGCGCGATCTCGGCAAGCTCCATCCGAACTCGACCTTCGTCGTGGACGTGAAATCGACCGGCCTCTACGCCACCGACGCGCAGCTGCTCGCGACCGGGGCAAAGACGGATTACTGGAAGACCGGCCATTCCTACATCAAGCGCCGCGTGACCGATCTCAAGGCGCTCGCGGGCTTCGAGAAGTCAGGCCATTTCTTCTTCAACGCGCCAGTGGGACGCGGCTATGACGACGGTCTGCTGACGGGCGTGCATGTGCTGGAAATGCTCGACCGCAATCCGGATAAGTCGATGGCCGATCTCTATGCCGATCTGCCGAAGACCTGGGGCTCGCCGACCATGTCGCCGCATTGCGACGACGAGAAGAAGTATGGCGTCGTCGAGCGCGTGACTCAGCGCTTCCAGGACATGCAGGCGAAGGGCGAGACGCTGATCGGCCAGAAGATTCGCGATCTCGTCACCGTCAACGGCATACGTGTGACGGTGGAGGACGGCACCTGGGGTCTGGTGCGCGCGTCTTCCAACAAGCCCGAGTTGGTCGTCGTCGTGGAGAGCCCGGCGTCGGAGGCCAATCTGCGCGCGATGTTCGCGGCGGTCGACGGCGTTCTGCGCGAGAGCCCGGAAGTAGGCGCCTACAATCAGACGATATGAGACGAACGGCGGCGCCTGCGCCGCCGTCCTTCGCGCTCAAGACGTCCGGTTGCTCGGATTATTCTGCGTGCAGACGGTCGCGTTGGTTGAGAGGCTCGACCCGATGATCGGGAGGCCCGTGCGCGACCAGAATGCCTGCGTCCAGCCGGTATTGATCGACGTCAGGTTCGACCAGTTGAAGATTTTGAAGCTGAAGCCGGGGCTGTAGGTGTAGGCGACGTCGGCGACGATCAGGAAGCCTGTCGGCGCGCCGGCCTGCGTATATTCCGGCGGCAGATATCTCTGGTAGCCGGACGTCGTCACGCCGACGTCGCCGGTCAGGAGCGGATAGGTGGTCGAATTCGTCGCCCAGTTGGCCCGAGCGTAGACGAAGCCCGAATTCGTGCCGTTGCAGGGCCGCGCCACGCCGCCGTTGTTGATGACGGACCAGTTAGTGAAAGCCCACAGATTGCTGGAGCTATCCTGGATGACATCGATGCGCGACAGCGTCATCTTCAATGTCGAGGATGAATAGGGCGCCATGATCGTCGCCGCGGCGGCGAAGAAG
The DNA here is from genome assembly GCA_047605445.1 of Rhodoblastus sp. Classification (GTDB taxonomy): domain Bacteria; phylum Pseudomonadota; class Alphaproteobacteria; order Rhizobiales; family Beijerinckiaceae; genus JAJXWB01. The sequence continues at coordinate 37,053 of JASGFP010000004.1, read as the reverse complement.
TTGGTCATGTCCGTATCGCTGACAGTCGGGTTTCCCGTCGCAGCGGTCTGCCGCGAAGCTATATCCGCCAGAGCGCGTGCGACCAGCGCCACTTTTCGCGTGGCCATATAGGCCTTGGTGGTTATGGCGGTCGACAGATAGAGGCCGAGCATGACCGGCAGGATGATCGCAAATTCCACGGCCGCAACGCCGCGATCGTCGCGCCAGCGCGCCGGCAGTTTCCGCAGCCAGCGATGATGCGAGGACTCGGCCATCAATAATTCTCCGACTTGAAAACGGTCGTCGCCATGAGAGTCACGGTCGAACTGCTAAATCCGCTGAACCGATTGAAATAAAGCGGATAGGGATAACAAACGCGAACGACGATGACGTCGCCGGAGGAACCCGGCGTATAACTCGCGGTCTGGCCGTTCCCGCAGATCGTTTTGGTCGTGTCGAAGCTGCCCGTGTAGTCGCTGGCGGAGCGCACGTCGACCTTGACGTTGCCGCAGGCGAAATTGCTCCAGAGCTTGTTGCAAACCAGATTGGTGAAGGTGGTGAGCTGCTGCGAGTTCGATTGTCCGTTCGACTGGATTTGGCCGGTGAGAAGCTGGCGGGAGGCCTCGTAGGTCGCGTTTTCCAGATTGCTCTGATTGAACAGCAGAAAAGCGGCTTCGAAGATCGCGCACAGGATCATGAAGAAGGGGATGGAAACGATCGCGAATTCGACTGCGGTCGCGCCCTGCGCGTCTTCCGCGAAGTCTTTGCCGCGGTTTCGGGCGGCCAGCGCTCTCCTGCCGAGAACAACGAGAAGACGGCTGACTATCATACGACACGGCTCCGACGCGGGGCGAGATTCGCCCTCTGTCAGAAGACACCCAAAACGTTAAGAGAGCGTGGAAACAGCTTGCGAGCGGCTACTTGCCGCCAGTCAACGCGGCGCCGGTTCGCGTCTTCACGTTGCCGATGCCGTCCGCCATGTATTTGGCGTCGTCGCCCAGCGCGATCGTCGGCGAGCAGCGCGGATTGCAGGAATAGGATTCCTGCGCTGCGCCGCGCAGCACGACAAGCGATTGGGTGCCGGGAATAACCTTGATGGTCGTTTCGTCGATCGCGTTGCCCGACGAATCGAGCGAAATGAGATTGGTGGTGCCGAAGCTGCGGCCGCTGACGACCATCGAGCCGTTGCCCTTCAGCATCGTCACATCCGCGACGAGTGGATTGCCGATGATCAGCGTCTGCGTGCCGTTCGGGACCTTGACGATTCGTGCGCGGTCGAGCGAGACGACAATGCCCCCGGCGTCCGCCAAAGCAGCGACCGAACCCAGGATCGCAAGGGCCAGACCTCCCGCAAGGGCGCGCAAAGGCATCCGGACAGACCTCGACATTCGTGTGCTCCGCGCGACAAACCGCATCCTTAAGACAACATGAAAAGGTGAACGAAAGCATAAGGCCGGCGAGAAGCCGCGACCGCCTGGAGGAAATATGCTCTTCTATATACGCGGCGCCGGTCGTCAGCGACGCAGCGCCCATGCCGCAACGTGCGCGGCGGCTTTCGACAGCCTCGGCACGCGTGAAAACGGCCATATGCCATTACAGCGAATTTAACCAAGAACGCCGGGAGATTCCGGCCGAGGCAAACTGACGTTCGGATTAACGGTCTCGCAACGGTCGGCGACTATAACGAAGGCATTCCAGCGATGAGCCACAAATGTGCTGGAACGTATATTGGAGCCAATCATGAAGACCGTTTTCTCTCGCTTTCTGAAGGACGAGTCGGGCGCCACGGCGATCGAATACTCGCTGATCGCCGCCCTCATCGGCGTCGCCGTCATCTCCGCCGTCCGCATGCTCGGCACGACCATGTCGGCCAAGTTCTCGGGCATCGCGAACAACCTGACCTAGTCGCTCGTCCGACAGGACAGAGTCTCGAGCGGCCCCGGCTTCCGGGGCCGCTTTCTTTTTGGCCTTGGTCCGTTCGTTAAGAATGAGTCAACGCGTCGCGATTACAAGTACGACGACACTTATTGAATTCACGGAGCCAGGCATGCTCGATTTCGCAATTCTCGCCATCTTCCCCGGCGTGATGGTGTTTGCCGCGATTTCCGACATGCTGACGATGAAGATTCCGAACGCCGTCTCCCTGGTGCTCGTCGTCAGCTTCTTCGTCCTGGCGGCGGCCATGGGCATGCAATGGTCGATCATCGGCGGTCATGCGCTTGCAGCCGTGCTGATGTTGATCGTCTGTTTCATCATGTTCAATGTCGGGTGGATCGGCGGCGGCGATGCAAAGCTGGCCGCTGCGACCGCGCTCTGGCTCGGCTTCGGGCTCCTTCCCAACTACGGCGTGTTCGCATCGATTTTCGGCGGCGTTCTGACGCTCGCCATCCTGCAGCTCCGCCGCATGGCGATGGACGGACCCCTTTCCGAGACGCCGTGGCTTGCGCGTCTGCGCGAAAAGAACGGCGGCATACCCTATGGCATTGCGCTCGCCGCCGCCGGCCTGATGGTCTACCCCGAAACCGCTCTCTGGATCGCTGCGCGTTCCTCCTGACCGCCACGCCGCGTCATCGTCGCCGAGACGATTAATATCGGTCGCATTGGATAGGATCGGTTAACCTTAATTTGACGTTTCACTGCTCAAATCCAGGCAACGACATGGGTCGCAGCTTCGGGTTTGGCAACAATGAAAAGAGCTCAGATCGCCGTCTTGGGCGTAGCGTTGACGGCAGGCGTAGCGGCCTACCTGCTCATGCCTTCCCAGCAGCCCCAGCAGGTTCAGGTCGTTCAACAGGTGACGCCGGTCATCGACAATGACGATGTGCTCGTCGCCTCCTCGCCTCTCGACTACGGCAAGACGCTCGACGAAACCATGATGCGCTGGCAGGCATGGCCGAAGAGCAGCCCGATCCAGGGCGTCATTCGCAAGAGCGCGCAGCCCAACGCAATTCAGGATCTGAAGGGCTGGATCGTGCGCGGCAATTTCATGGCCGAGGAGCCGATGCGGAAGGACCGCCTCGTCAACGGGCCGACCGCCGGCCTGATGGCGACGCTGGTCGCCCAGGGCAAGCGGGCCATCGCCATCAATATCGACGCGAGCGGCGCTACTTCGGCGGGCGGCTTCGTGCTGCCGAACGACCGCGTCGACATCCTGCGCACCTATCGCGACGAGGAGGCCGCCAAAGCCGGCTCGCCCGACGCCTTCGTGACCGAGACCCTGCTGCGCAACGTCAAGGTTCTGGCGATCGGCCCGAACGTCCAGACCGAGAACGGCAAGACGGTGATCGTCGGCTCGAACGCGACGCTCGAACTCGATCCGAAACAGACAGAGACGATTACGCTGGCGCAACGCACCGGCCAGTTGTCCCTCGCGCTGCGCAGCCTTCTCGACACCGTCGCAGACGCCAAGCCGGTGGAGCCGGTCGATACGAAACCCGACGACAAGTCGCTGACGATTATTCGCTACGGCGTCAGCACCAGCGCAAGGCCGAAGTGATGGCGACGAAGGCAATGGCGGCGAACGCGATGACGAGCGAAACGATGCGGAACGGATCCGACAGGCAATCCCGCGCAGCACAGACCGAAAGGACGATCATGGGCGTTCCCTCGCGGCGGGCCGCGTCAGGATTGGCGGCAGGCGCGCTCGCTTTGGCGCTGGCGGCGACAGCTGCGCCGAGCGTGGCTTTCGCGCAGCATCGCGTCGGCGTCGAATCGGCCGCTGCCGCCATGTATTCCAAACGAATCACGCTCGGCGTCGGCCGCACGATCATCATCGATCTTCCCGCCGACGCATCCGAGATCGTCGTCGGCGATCCCAAGGTCGCCAATGCCGTCGTCCGCTCGACTCGCAAGCTTTATGTGATGGGCCTTGGCACCGGGCAGACGACGATTCTGGCCATGTCCGGCGACGGACGGCAGATCGCCAATATCGAGATGAACGTCGGGCGGGATCTCGACGAGCTCGACAAGCTGCTGCACACCGCGCTGCCGCGTAGCCGCATCGTCGTCAAGCAGGTCAACGATTCCATCGTTCTGACCGGCGAGGCGCAGTCGGCGGGCGAAGCTGCGACCGCAGTCGACGTTGCGAAGGCCTTCATCGCGCGGGTCGGCGGCGCCGCGGCGGGCGGCGCGGCCTCGCCCGAAAATACGGTCGTCAACGCCATCTCGATACGCGGGCAGGATCAGGTCATGGTCAAGCTCACCATCGCCGAAGTGCAGCGGACCGCGCTCAAGCAGCTCGGCGTTTCGACCTCCTCGACCGGCGACACGATTCTCAAGACCGCGTGGGCGACGCTGACGCAGCAGAACGCCTATGGCCTCAACGGCTCTCTGAGCAACAGCGGCCTGACCGTTCCGCTCGGCAACGGGCTCAGCGCGACCATGTCGGCTTTCGAGCGCTGGGGCGTCTCCCGTATCCTGGCGGAGCCGACCGTAACCTCGGTGTCCGGCGAAAGCGCGAAATTCACGGTCGGCGGCGAACTCCCGGTGCCGTCCAACTCGGCTTGCACCACCAGCTTCGGCATCACCACCTGCCAGAACACCGTCACCTTCAAGCCCTACGGCATCACGCTGAACATGACGCCGGTCGTCGTCGGCGACGGACGCATTCTGCTGCGCATCGCGACGGAAGTGACCGAAGTCGACACAACGCAGACCCTGACCATCAACTCGATCTCGGTGCCGGGCTTCCGCACCCGAAAGCACGAGACGTCGGTTGAACTTCCGTCGGGCGGCTCGCTGGCCACCGCCGGCCTCATCACCAACAATTCGCGTCATTCGATAACCGGGCTGCCAGGTCTCCTCAATCTACCCATCCTCGGCGCGCTGTTCCGCTCGCGCGACTATCAGCGCCAGGAGACGGAGCTGATGATCATCGTGACCCCCTATATCGCCCGCTCGGTCGCGCCCAACGAAATCCAGCGTCCCGACGACGGCTTTACCGACGCCAGCGATCCCCAGGCCTGGCTGCTCGGCCGCGTCAACCGTCTTTACTCCACCAAATCCAACCCGCGCGCCGCCCAGAACTGGAAGGGTCGCTTCGGGTTCATCCAGGATTGAGCGCAAGAGGACTCCCCAGATGGCAAGTCGGTCGCGTAGCGCGCTGAGCTTCAATTTCGGATCACCGGCGAGACCCTTCGCCGCGTTGCTGGCGCTAGCGCTGGCCGCGCCGCTGGCGGGTTGCGGCGTCAACCGAATCAAAGTCGATAACGAGAACGGCATGGACCCGCGCATGCGGCATCCGATCGCGCTGGTGAACCAGCCCTACGCGATCGACGTGTTTCCGAGTTCCGGCCCCGGGCGCCTCGACGTCCGCACGCAGGAGCAGATCATCGCCTTCGCGCGCCGCTATCGCGACATCGGCTCCGGTCCGATCTCGATCGTCATCCCGCAAAGCGGACCGGGCGCGCAGGCAGGCGTCCACTCGCTGGATGCGATCCGCCGCGAGCTCGCCAGCGCCGGCGCCGTCACGCCCGTGGCCGTCAGCCATTATCCGGTTCAGAATCCTTCGCTCGCGGCGCCGGTTCGCATCGCCTTCGAAGGCCTGAAGGCCAAGGTCGTCCATAAGTGCGGCGACTGGCCGGAAGATCTCGCTTCTGCTTCGTCGGTCGAGGGATGGCAGAATCGGAACTACTGGAACTTCGGCTGCGCAAGCCAGAATATGCTCGCGACCCAGGTCGCCGATCCGCGCGACCTCGCCGAGCCGCGCGGCGAGACGCCGGCCGATCCGAGCATGCGGATGCGCGCCATCGGAAACGTGCGCAAGGGGACCGACCCGGCGACGAACTGGACGACCAAGAACAGCAACATCGGTTCGGTCGGAGGCTGACGCGCATGATCGACGACGAACTCCCGCCCGCCTCCCCGCGCGCGCCCGAGCACGAGCAGATCGCGGCCGTGCCGCGAATCTCGATGCAGGCGTTCTGCGAGACGTCCGAGCTCGCCACCGTGATCTCGGACGCCGCCGGCGACCGACGGATGGACAAGGCGCACGTCAAGGTCCACATGGGCGGCGCGCCTGCCGCGATCGAGGCCTATCGCACGGCCCCGACTCCGAACCTCATCGTGCTCGAGTTCGGGCCCGACCGGTCCAAGCTGCACGCCGACCTCGACGAACTCGCACAATTCTGCGACGCGGGCACCAAGGTGGTGATCGTCGGCCGCACGAACGACATCGCGCTCTATCGGGAGCTGATGGCCCGCGGGATCAGCGACTATCTGGTGACGCCGCTGAACGTTCTGGACTTCATCCGGGCTGTCTCGGGGCTCTACGCCGGGGAGGGCGCCGACCCCCTCGGACGCGTCATCGCCTTCGTCGGCGCCAAGGGCGGCGTCGGCTCATCGACTGTCGCGCACAACGTCGGCTGGTCGATTGCCCGCGATCTCGAAGTCGAGACCGTGATCGTCGACATGGATCTCGCCTACGGCACAGCGGGTCTCGATTTCAATCAGGACCCGCCGCAAGGCATCGCCGACGCCGTCTTCGCGCCGGATCGCATCGACGCGAACATGATCGATCGCCTGCTGTCGAAATGCTCGGACCATCTGAGCTTGCTGGCGGCGTCCGCGACGCTCGATCGTGTATACGATTTCGAGGACACCGCGTTCGACGCGATTTTCGACATCCTGCGCGCGAGCGTGCCGTGCATCATTGTCGATGTGCCGCATGTCTGGACGTCCTGGTCAAAGCGCGTTCTGACGGCGGCTGACGACGTCGTCGTCGTCGCCTCGCCCGACCTCGCCAACCTGCGCAACGCAAAAAGTCTGCTCGACAATCTGCGGGCGTCGCGGCCGAACGACCATAAACCGCGCCTCGTCATGAACAATGTCGGCGTTCTCAAGCGGCCCGAGATCGAGCTGAAAGATTTCGCCAAGGCCGTCGAGACGGACGCGATCGGCGTCATTCCGTTCGATGCGAAGCTATTCGGGACCGCCACGAACAACGGGCAGATGATCGTGGAAGTCGACCCCGCCAACAAGACAGGCGAAATCCTCTCGGAGATCGGGCGTGTGGTCATGGGTCGCGCCGAAGTCCGCAAACAGAAGAAGACGCTGCTCGACCCCATCATGGCCCGCATTCTGAAGCGCAAGGCGTCGTGAACGAATGGCAAGGGCGAGATTGCGCGACGGCGGGAGATTGAGGCATGTTCGGTAAGCGACCGACTTTCGGCGGCGGCGCCCAGCAGAAGCCGGCTGCTTCGGCAGGGCCAGGCGAGTCCCGCGCAACCTCGCAGCAGGGGTCGAAGCCGGCTGCCGCGTCTCCGCCGCCTTCCGCGCCTATTCCGACCGAGACGCGCCGGTCCGACGAATATTACATTACCAAGAGCATGATCTTCGGCGCGCTGATCGAAGCGATCGATCTGGCGCAATTGTCCAAGCTCGACCCGGACGCGGCGCGCGAGGAAATTCGCGACATCGTCAACGAGATCATTTCGATCAAGAATGTCGTCATGTCGATCTCCGAGCAGGAAGAGCTGCTCGAAGACATCTGCAACGACGTGCTCGGCTACGGTCCTCTGGAGCCGCTTCTGGCGCGAGACGACATCGCCGACATCATGGTCAACGGTGCGCTGCGGACCTACATCGAAGTCGCCGGCAAGATTCAGCTGACCAGCATTCGCTTTCGCGACAATGCGCAATTGATGAACATCTGCCAGCGTATCGTGAGCCAGGTCGGCCGCCGCGTCGACGAAGCCTCGCCGATATGCGACGCGCGCCTTGCCGACGGCTCCCGCGTCAACGTGATCGCGCCGCCCCTGTCGATCGACGGACCAGCGCTCACCATCCGAAAATTCCGCAAGGACAAGCTCACCCTCGATCAGCTCCAGCGTTTCGGCGCGATATCCGAAGCGGGCGCGGAGATACTGAAGATCATCGGGCGCGTTCGGTGCAACACGCTGATTTCCGGCGGCACCGGCTCCGGCAAGACGACGCTGCTCAACTGCCTGACCAATTACATAGACGGCGACGAGCGCGTCATCACCTGCGAAGACGCCGCCGAACTGCAATTGCAGCAATCGCATGTAGTGCGCCTGGAAACGCGCCCGCCCAACCTCGAGGGCACTGGCCAGGTGACGATGCGCGATCTGGTCAAGAACTGCCTGCGTATGCGCCCTGAACGGATTATCGTCGGCGAAGTCCGCGGACCCGAGGCGTTCGACCTGTTGCAGGCGATGAACACGGGCCACGACGGTTCGATGGGCACGCTTCACGCCAACTCGCCGCGCGAGGCTCTGAGCCGTCTTGAATCGATGATCACCATGGGCGGCTTCTCGCTGCCGTCGCGCACGATCCGCGAGATGATCGTGTCGTCCGTCGACGTCATCGTGCAGGCCGCGCGTCTGCGCGACGGCTCGCGCCGCATCACGCATGTGACGGAAGTGATGGGCCTCGAAGGCGACGTCATCATCACCCAGGATCTGCTCGTCTATGACATCGTAGGCGAAGACGCCAACGGCCGTCTGATCGGAAGGCATCGTTCGACCGGCGTCGGCAAGCCACGCTTCTGGGAGCGCGCTAAATATTACGGCGAGGAAGAGCGGCTCGGAGCTGCGCTCGATGCGGACGAAACGAGCAACGACTAGTTGGACGGCACGGGTATGGACCAGCAATCGCTCATCTTCACCGCCTTGATGATGTTCGCCGCGGGCGGGCTGTTCTATGTCTTCGTCTATCCCTATCTGTCCGGCGAAGCCGCGGCCGAAAAGCGCCGCGCGCAATTCCAGGCGCCCGCGGGCGCCAAGGGCAAGCGCGAGCGGCAGGTGGATCCGAGCAAGCGTCGCCAGCAGATTCTGGAAAGCGTGCGCGAAGTCGAGAACGAAACGCGCAAAAAGAAGAACAAGCTTCCGGCCAAACTCCTGCAAGCCGGCCTGTCGATCGACATCAACAAGTTCTACATGGTCTCGGCGGGCGTCGGACTGGGTTTCGCTTTTGTCACCTTCATCATGAACGGCAATCTTCTGGTCGCCATCGGCGCCGGCGTCGCCGGCGGTTTCGGTTTTCCGCGCTGGGTGGTCAACTTCCTGATCAAGCGCCGCTTCAAGAGATTCCTGCACGAGTTTCCCGGCGCAGTGGACATCATCATCCGCGGCGTCAAGGCCGGTCTGCCGCTTACGCAATGCGTCGCCATCATCGCCGGCGAATCGCCGGAGCCGATCCGCAGTGAATTCCGTCGTATTCTCGAGGCGCAATCGATCGGCCTCTCGATCGGCGAATCGTGCGACCGCATGGCTGAAAGCATGCCCGTCGCCGAAGCCAACTTCTTCTCGATCGTCGTCAATCTTCAGCAGATGTCGGGCGGCAATCTGTCCGAAGCGCTCGGAAATCTGTCGCGTGTGCTGCGCGACCGCAAGAAAATGCGGCTCAAGGTGAACGCGATGTCGGCGGAAGCCAAGGCTTCGGCCGGCATTATCGGCGCCCTTCCCTTTCTGGTCTGCGGCCTCGTCTATCTTTCGTCGCCGGAATATCTGTCGCTGCTATTCACCCATACGACGGGACGCATCGTTCTGGCGGTCAGCGCCTGCTGGATGGTGATCGGGATCGCCGTGATGCGCAAAATGATCCAGTTCGATTTCTGACGTTTCCAATCTGACGGCCCTGCGGCCGAGGCGATACGATGTTCAAGCAGATCTACGACAAGCTGAGCGATCCGTCGACGGTGGTGGCGCTTCTGGTGGCGATCGCCGTCATCGCCACGATCCTGACCATCGCGATGCCGCTGCTGGATTCTGATTCGCTCGCAAAACGCATGAAGTCGGTCGCCAGCGAACGCGAGAAGATCAGAGCGCGAGAACGCGAACGCCTGGCCGCGCGCGACAAGGCGCCGGCGCTACGCATGCAGCCCAAGGCCTACATGCGCCAATTGGTCGAAAATTTCAGTCTCGAGAAATGGCTCGGCACCGAAGAAGCCAAGTCCCAACTGACCATGGCCGGCTTCCGCGGACGCCAGGCCGAGGTCGCCTTCCTGTTCTTCCGCGCCATTGCGCCGATCGGCCTGTTCTTCGCCGTTTTCATCTACATGCTGCTGTTCTTCGGTTCCGACATGCCGATCATCACCAAGCTCGGCGCGGCGATGGCCGGCGCCTATCTTGGCCTCAAGACGCCCGAACTGTTTCTGAAGAACAAGATTTCCAAGCGGCAGCTGTCGATGCGCCGCGCCTTTCCGGATTCGATGGATTTGATCCTGATATGCGTGGAATCGGGCATGTCGATCGAGCACGCCTTTCGCAAAGTCGCGAGCGAGATCGGCATCCAGTCGATCGAGATGGCGGAAGAATTCGCGCTTACCACGGCGGAACTCTCCTATCTGCCGGACAGACGGCAGGCCTATGAAAATCTCGCGCTTCGCACCGGGGTCGAGGGCCTCAAGCAGGTCTCCACCGTGCTCATCCAGGCGGAGAAATACGGTACGCCGCTCGGTCAGGCGCTGCGCGTGGTCGCACAGGAAGGCCGCGACGCGCGGCTTCTGGAAGCCGAACGCAAGGCGGCCGCGCTGCCGCCGAAGCTGACCGTGCCGATGATCGTCTTCTTCCTGCCGGTTCTGTTCGCCGTCATCCTGACGCCGGCGATGATCCAGATGTCCGAAAAGCTGATGTAGGCGGCGTTCGTCGGCTCGAGTGGGAAAAAAGAAATGCGCGCCGCGGCGGCGCGCATTTTTCGTTTCCGGCCCATGCCGAGGCTTCGGGTTTGGGCGGCGATGTCAGCCTTCGGGCGTGTCGGCCTTTGTGGCCGCACTCTTGCCCTTGCCGCCACGCATTTTGCCGTCGGACGTCTTGCCGTCGACCTGACGGATGGCGCTCCAGGTGTTGGATTGCGAGATCATGCGGCGGATCTCGCCGACATTGGCCGCCGCATCGGACGGCGAAAGATCTTTGCGCGACACACCCTCCGCCTCCGCGAACTTGCCTTGCAGGGCAAGAACGAGCGCGAGATTCTGGCGGACGCGCATGTCTGCGCCAGGTTGCGCGACGGCCGTCCGCAGGGTCGTTTCCGCCATCGGCAGATTGCGCGACAACGCATAGGACAGGCCGAGATTGGAGAGCACGCCCGGATCGTCCGGCCGCATCTTCAAGGCCGAATTGTAGTATTCGCGTGCACGGTCGTGATCGCCCATCTGGTCGGCGACCGAGCCTTGCGCCGACAGCACCGACCAGTTCGGCCTTTCCGGCGTATGCGCATTGGCCAGCACCTTGGAGGCTTCCTCCAGCTTGCCGTCGTCGGCGAGCGCCTTGCCGTAGGCGCCCAGCACTTCCATGTCGCGCGGGTGAGTGATCGCCAGGCCGCGCAGCACGGCGACCGCCTGCGAATGCTGCCCCAACGCCCGCAGCGAACGGGCATAGTTCATCGCCGTGCGCCTGTCGGTCTGGTTTGAATCGTAGCGCCGGCCCCATTCCTCCGAATATTGCCGAAGCGCGGCGTCCGACTCCGGCATCGAATCGCTGCCGCCGATGGAACCGGTCACGTCGCTCATCGAGGGGCGATTGCAGCCGCCCAGCGCCAGGGCGAGGGCGACGATCGAGATGGCGGCGAGGGGACGGGCGCGGGTGCGGACGGAAAATGCGGGCACGTGTCTCAATCCGGGCTTGCGGTGACGGTCCTCGCAGCAATAAAGCGTTAACCCTAATCGAGAGTTAACGAACCAACGGAGCGCTTGATGCCTCTCGTCCTCGGCGACCCCACGCGCAATTCGATTCCCATCGTCCCGACGAGCCGCGCCCGACTTCGCGCGACGCTGGAAGCTCTACCGGCGGAAGCCCGCGCCTATGCCGCCGCGGTCGGCTATGACGGCGCTGCGGGCGCGCATCTGATTGTGCCGACGGCCAAGGGCGCGATCGCCGCCGTCCTGTTCGGGCTTGCCGACGCCGGCGCCGATCGCGCCGACCCGATGGCGTTCGGACGGCTTGCGACAGTTCTGCCGCCCGGTCGCTACCGGATGGCGGAAAGCGCGGAGGCGCCCGAGCACGCGGAACTCGCTTTCCTGCTGTCAGCGTACAGGTTCGCCCGCTACCGCAAGCCAAAGACCAATGATGTGGTGCTCGAGGCGCCGCGCGGCGCGAAGCGGGAGCGCATCGAGGCGATCGCCGGCGCAGTCGAGCTTGGGCGCGACCTCATCAATACGCCCGCCAATGACATGGGGCCGGACGCGCTGGAAGAAGCCGCGCTTGCCCTCGCCGCGCGATTCAAGGCCCGCGCCAAGGTCGTCAGCGGCGCACAATTGAAGAACGGCTTTCCGCTCATCCACGCTGTGGGCAAGGGCGCGGCGGAGGGGCCGCGGCTGGTCGATTTCTCCTGGGGCGCGCGCAAGGGCGGGCCCAAGATCACGCTGGTCGGCAAGGGCGTGTGCTTCGACACCGGCGGCCTCGACATCAAGCCCGGCGCGTCCATGCTGCTGATGAAGAAAGACATGGGCGGCGCGGCGACCGCGCTGGCGGCGGCGGCGATGATCATGCGCGCGAACCTGCCGGTGCGGCTGCGCGTGATCGTCCCCATCGTGGAAAATTCGGTCTCCGCGCACTCCTTCCGGCCGGGCGATATCTATCCGAGCCGCGCCGGGCTCACCGTCGAGATCGGCAATACGGACGCCGAGGGCCGCCTCATTCTCGCCGACGCGCTGGCGCTGGCCGACGAGGACGAGCCGGACATGCTGCTCGATTTCGCAACGCTGACCGGGGCGGCCCGCGTGGCGCTCGGGCCGGATCTGCCGGCCTGTTTCACCAATGACGAGAAACTCGCTGCCGACATAGCCGCTGCGGGCGAATCAGCCGCCGATCCCGTCTGGCGCCTGCCGCTATGGGCGCCCTACGGCGCGCTGCTCGACAGCAAGACGGCCGACCTCAACAACGTGTCGAGCGGGCCTTTCGCCGGCGCCATCGTCGCGGCGATGTTTCTCAAGCGATTCGTGCCCAAGACCACCGCCTGGGCGCATTTCGACGTCTACAACTGGTCGTCGTCCGCCAAGCCCGGCCGGCCGGAAGGCGGCGAAATCCAGGCGGCGCGGCTTGTGTTCGAGCTCATTCGCCGGCGCGTGGGCGCCGACTGAAGCGGAACGGGACTTTAATACGCCTGCGAAATAATCTGCGGAGACGGAGCGCGATCATGACCATCGTCCTTTCTCCGCAGCAGGCGCTGCGTCTCTTGTCCGATGTCGCGCTCGATGTGGTGCGCGAAAAGGGGCCGCGCGATCATCCCGATTTCACCTTCCGGCAATTATCGATCCTGCTCACCATCTATCTCGAAAAGCCGCCGCATACGGTGCGCGGCATCGCCGCGCGCCTCGACGTGACCAAGCCGGTCGTCACCCGCGCGCTCGATTCGCTCGGCGCGCTTGAGCTCGTGACGCGGCGGCGCGACGAGGCCGACCGCCGCAACGTGATCGTGCAGCGCACCGTCAAGGGCGCACTGTTCGTCGAGCAGCTCGGCGACCTCGTGGTGGACAAGGCGAAGGAGCTTGCCTCGTGACGTTCGACAAGCGTCTGACGCCGGCGCGGCCCGACCTCGCCGCCGCATATCTGAAGGGACAGGTGGAGGCCACGCGCTTCGTCGAAGGCGTGCGTATGCAGGTCGTCGCGCCTGTCGCCGATCTCAAGAGCGCGCCATCGCCCGAGGCCAGCCTCGACACACAGGCGCTCGCGGGCGAAACCGTCACGGTTTTCGAGCGCGAGGAGGGCTGGGCCTGGGTTCAGCTCGCGCGCGATTCGTATGTCGGCTATCTCTCCGAACTTGCGCTTGCGCCGGATGTCGTCGCGCCGACGCATCGCGTCACGGCGCGCGCGACCTTCGTCTATCCAGCCGCGAACATGAAAGCGCCGATAGTGGAAACGTTGCCGTTCGGCGCGCAGGTCGCAGTCATCGACGCATCCGGTGATTTCGCGCGTCTTGCGCGGGGCGGTTTCGTTTTCGCCCGCCATCTTGCGCCGGTCCAAGCCTACGAATCCGATTTTGTCGCGGTCGCCGAAAGCATGAGCGGCGCGCCCTATCTGTGGGGCGGCAAGACGCCTGCGGGCGTCGATTGCTCGGGGCTCGTGCAATCGTCGCTCGCGGCCTGCGGAATCGCCGCGCCGCGCGACACCGACATGCAGGCGAAGGCGCTGGGCCAGCCGCTGACGATCACCGACGAACTCACGCATTTGCATCGCGGCGACCTGATCTTCTGGAAAGGGCACGTCGGTATCATGCGCGACGCCGACACGCTCTTGCACGCCAACGGCCATCACATGCTGGTTGCGAGCGAAGCATTGAAAGGCGCGCGCGAGCGGATTGCGCGCAATTCGTTCGGCGCGATCACTGCAATCAGGCGGCTGACGCCCATCGCCTGACGCCGTTCGACGCTATCGGCGCAACGCCGCGTCAGCCGATACGTTCGACAACGAGCGGTTCTGGCGACGCCGCATTGTCGCCAATTGCAAAGGCGCGCTGGACGACCGCGACGGCGGCCTTCGCCGCCGTCGCGTCGCGCGCATGAACGCGGGCGAGGGGCTGCTGCGCAACATCCGCGCCGAGCGGCGCGATTTCGGACAGGCCGACCGACGGATCAATCCTGTCGCCCGCGCGCCGACGCCCACCGCCGAGCCCGACGACGGCGAGGCCGAGCGCGCGAACGTCGACCGCCGTAATGAATCCCGAAAGCGGGGAACGCGCCTCGACAATCACGGGCGCCTGGGCGAGATAGCGCGTCGACGCCTCGACGAGATCGGACGGGCCGCCGAGCCCCGCCACCATACGCGCAAAACGGTCGGCGGCGGCGCCGCTCGCCAATGCGCGCTCCAACTTTTCGCAGGCCTCTTCCCGCGAGGACGCAAGGCTCCCGAGCGTCAGCATTTCCGCGCCGAGCGCCAGCACGACCTCGTGCAGGCGCGCGTCTCGGCGCGCGCCGGTCAGATAGTCGATGGCGCAGGCGACTTCGATCGCATTGCCGGCGCAAGGCGCGAGCGCCTCGTTCATGTCGGTGATGAGCGCGCGCGTCGGCAGGCCCGCCGCGCCGCCAGTCGCCACGAGCGATTGCGCCAGCGCGCGCGATTGCTCCAGCGCGACCATGAAGGCGCCGGCGCCGGTCTTCACGTCCATGACCAGCGCGTCAAGGCCGGCGGCGAGTTTCTTGGACAGGATCGACGCGGTGATGAGCGGAATGGATTCGACCGTCGCCGTCACGTCGCGGATCGCGTAAAGACGGCGGTCGGCGGGCGCGAGATCGTCGGACTGGCCGACGATGGCGCAGCCGGCCGCGCGTATCACACGCTGCATCGCCGCGAGATCGGGCGAGGTACGGTAGCCGGGAATCGATTCGAGCTTGTCGACAGTGCCGCCGGTATGGCCGAGGCCACGGCCGGCGATCATCGGCACGAAGCCGCCGCAGGCTGCAACCATCGGCGCGAGCATGAGGCTCACGACGTCGCCGACGCCGCCGGTCGAATGCTTGTCCAGAACGGGACCGCCGAGATCGAGCGCGCGCCAATCGAGCCGCGTTCCGGACGCAGTCATCGCAGCCGTGAGATCGGCGCATTCGCGCGCATCCATGCCACGAAAAAAGACGGCCATGGCGAAGGCCGCCGCCTGATCGGCGCCGACGGCGCCGGAGACGAGACCCTGAATGAAGAAGTCGATGTCGGCGCGCTCGAGCGTGCGCCCGTCGCGCTTGGCGCGGATGATTTCGGGCGCGAGGCGTTCGGCCATCAGGCCGGCGTCATTTCGCGAGTCTTCGGGAAGGCGCGCAACAGTCGCTTCAGGCCGATGGCGGCGGCGTGCGCCTGCCGCAGCGTCTGGTCGTGACTTGGCGCGCCGCCCTGGAAACCCGCGCCATAGTAAGTGACTGCGCCGATGGCGGCGACATTGACGCCGAGACGTCGCGCGAGAATCACTTCCGGCGCCATGGACATGCTGACCACATCCGCGCCGAGCGCGCGCGCCATGCGGATTTCGGCGGGCGTCTCGAAGGTCGGTCCGGAGAACCACATCATCACGCCCTCGTGCGTCTGAACGCCGCAATGGATCGTCGCGCGCTTGAGACGGCGAAAGAGTTTGGGATCGTAGGCTTCCGTCAGGCTGATGAGACCGCCGTCCGACGACATGCCGATCAGCGGATTGATGCCGCCGAGATTTATGTGATCGGTGATGAGCACGAGATTGCCCGGATGCATGTCGCCGCGCACCGAGCCGACGCCGCCCGCCAGAATGAAATTGGTGGCGCCGAGCATGGCGAGAGTCTCGAGCGGCGCCGCCATCGCGGCCGCATCGCCGGCCTCGTGAAATTTGGCCCGCCCGCGCATGTAGGCGACCGTCATGCCATCATGCGTGGCGATGACGAGCGCCCCATCCGGCTCCGCCTGTCCCTGCGGGAAGCCCGGCAGGTCGGCGTAGGGAATGGTGATCGCATCGTCGAAGCCCTCGGCGACGGCGCCAAGCCCCGCGCCGAGCACGATCGCCGTATCCACGATGGGAACGTCGCGCGCGTTGATGATCGCGACGGCCTGATCAACGACATCGGTCATGTCGACGCTTTCCGACTCTGGAGGACGAGATGGCCCGGACCGAACGAATGCGGCAGCAGCGCGCCGAGCGAATAGGTGGCCACGACGCCAGCCGCGCCGGCCGCATGGACCGGCGTTTCGTCGGCGGCGAATTCGCGGAGCCGCTGGCGGCAGGCGCCGCAGGGCGTCGTCGGGCCCGGCGAATCGGCGACGACGAGCGCCTCGACGATTTTCGTTTCGCCCGCCGCCACGCAGGCGCCAATGGCGACGGCCTCTGCGCAGAGGCCTTCGGGATAGGCGGCGTTCTCGACATTGCAGCCGGCGTAGACCCGCCCTGACGCGCCGCGCACGGCCGCGCCCACCGCAAAGCCCGAATAGGGCGCGTGAGCATGCGCGCGCGCGGCCCGGGCTGCGGCCAGGAGATCGTCAGGCTGGTTCATCGACCGCGCCAATTGCGTGTGCTGCGTGTAGCATTCCAAATCCGTGATCGCGCAGGATGCCACCCAGTGACAAAGAATTTGCAAACGAGGCGGGCGGGAATGGGGCATGTTGCTGCGCTCGCTCTCCTTTTTCTTGCCTTCCCCAACGGCGCGCAGCCGGCGCGGGCCGAGGCCGGGCCGCCGATTATCGCGGGGATTGCGCGCAACCTGCCCGTGCTGGCGCGCAATGGCATGGTCGTGGCGCAGGAAAAGATCGCCGCGCGGGTCGGGCTCGACATTTTGAAGCAAGGCGGCAATGCGGTGGATGCGGCGGTGGCGACCGGCTTCGCCCTGGCGGTGACGCTACCCCGCGCGGGCAATCTCGGCGGCGGCGGGTTCATGGTCGTGCATCTGGCGAAAGAGAACCGCGACGTCGCGCTCGACTACCGCGAAATTGCGCCGGCGGCGACCAGTTCAGACGTATTCCTGGACACAGCCGGCGCCGCGGATCCGAAAAAATCGCGCGACAGCGGGCTCGGCGTCGGCGTTCCCGGCACGGTGGCGGGGCTCGCCCATGCGCGGGACAAATGGGGCTCGGGCAAGTTCTCGCTCGCCGACCTGCTGGCGCCGGCGATCCGGCTGGCGCGCGAGGGCGTCCCGATCGAGGACGATCTCGCCGATTCCCTGCCGCAAGCCGCCCGCCGGCTCGGGCGCTGGCCCTCGAGCCGGGCGATTTTTTTCAAGCCCGATGGAAGTACGCTCGGGCCAGGCGACACGCTGGCGCAGGCCGATCTCGCCGCCACGCTGGAACGGATAGCGACCGGCGGGCACCGCGCCTTCTACGAGGGCGAGACCGCGGAAAAAATCGTCGCCGCCGTGCGCGGCGCGGGCGGGCTGATGACGGCCGACGACCTGAAAGGCTACGCGCCCATGGAGCGGCCTGTCGTGCGCGGAACCTATCGCGGCCACGACATCGTCTCCATGCCGCCGCCCTCTTCCGGCGGCGTGCATCTGATCGAGCTTCTGAACATTCTCGAGCATTTCCCAATCCGGGAAAGCGGGCCGCAGACGGCGGCGACCGTCCACGTCATGACGGAAGCGATGAAGCTCGCCTTCGCCGACCGCGCGGAATGGCTGGCCGATCCGGATTTCGTGAAAATCCCGCTGTCGGGACTGTTGTCCAAGAAATATGCGGCGAAGCTGGCGGAGGAAATCTCGACGGAGAAGGCGCGGCCTTCCGTCGAAATCAAGCATGTCGATCCCGCGCCGTTCGAGGGCGACCAGACCACGCATTTTTCCGTCGTGGACCGCGAGGGCAATGCGGTCGCCAATACCTACACGCTGAATTTTTCCTACGGGCTGGGGCTGGTGGCGGAGGGCACCGGCGTGCTGCTCAACAACGAGCTCGACGATTTCGCCGCAAAGCCAGGCAGCCCAAACGCCTTCGGGCTGGTGGGCGGACCCGCCAATGCGCCGGGGCCGAAAAAACGCCCGCTGTCTTCGATGACGCCGACCATCGTGCTGAAGGACGGCAAGGTGGAAATCGTGACGGGCTCGCCCGGCGGGCCGCGCATCATCACGACGGTGCTGGAGCAGATTTCCAACCTGGTCGACCACGGCATGAACGCGGCTGAGGCCATGGAAGCCCCGCGCTTCCACCATCAATGGCTGCCGGACGAGTTGCGCGTCGAACGCGGCCTGTCGCTCGATACGATCCGGCTGTTGCGGGAGAAGGGGCAGAACGTGGTCGTCGGCGGGACGCTGGGGTCGGTCGCGACGATCCAGGTGCTGGATGGGCTGATGATGGGGGCGAGCGACAGCCGGCAGAGGGGGACGGCGGCGGTCGGGTGGTGATCGGCCGACCTGGCATCCCGGCCGGAGCGAAGCGGCGAGCCGGGATCCAGAGCGCCGAAATCGCCGGCTGGATCCCGGATCGGCCTGCGGCCGTCCGGGATGACAGCGGGGCTGTCGCCTAAAATTCCACGTCCAGCTCTTCCAGCTCGTCCGGCTCTTCCAGAGCCGCAGCGATCCATTCCTGCATGGACTTGCGCTCCAGGATCATGTCCCGGTAGGCGGCGCACTGGGCGTCGAGCTTGACGTCGTAGGTCTTGAAGCGCGAGCAGACCGGGGCGAACATGGCGTCGGCCAGCGTCGCGGCCTCGCCGAACAGGAACGGGCCCTTGTAGGCCGTGAAGCAGCCGCGCCAGATAGACAGGACGCGGTCGATGTCGTGCTGGGCGCCCTGCCAGACCTTGAAGCCCGGATAATTGCCCTTGATGTTCATCGGCAGCGCGGAGCGCAGGTTGATGAAGCCCTGGTGCATCTCGCCGCAGATCGCCCGGCAATGGGCGCGGGTGGCGCGGTCGGTCGGCAGGAGTTTGGCCTTCGGCTTGATTTCGTTGAGGAATTCGGCGATCGCCAGCACGTCCCAGACTTCCACGCCGTCATATTCCAGCTTCGGCGTCAGGAAGGACGGGGAGAGGTGCAGCAGCTCGGCGCGCGCGTCCGGATCGTCGGAACCGACCGTCTTGACGTCGAAATCGATGCCCGCGCCCTTGCAGATCAGCCAGCCGCGCAGCGACCAGGACGAATAATTGCGGCTCGTGATCGTCAAAACGCCTTTTGGCATCGCATTCCTCCAACTGCGCCAGCCTAGCACGCGCTTTCGCAGCGCGGTATGGACTTCGGCGCCGCGTCTTGCCCGTGTTGCGGGCAATCAGCCCTATCCTCGGGCAAGTGTTGTGTCTTTACCGCCCGTTGTCCGCATTGTCCCAAATCATAAGCGTGGGCGTCCCGAAAGTCATATCGCCCGTTGCATTGCACCAACTTGGCATGGCAGCATGCCAGCGCGCTCCGATGGGATGGCTGAGGCGCGGGGTCGAACGCGGGGTTCATGTTGCAACGCATGATGTATTACGCCTATCAGGCGCAGGACGACCTGATCGATCCATTCCGCGTGTTCGCCCAGTCGGCGCTGGATGTGATCGAGCATTCATGGCTGAGCAGATCCGGCATCCCGTTTCTCGGCAATGTCTCGGCCGCCTACGAACTGATGACGCGCGCACGTCTCACGCATCATCGCCCGCCCTATCGCATCGACAAGGTCAAGGTCGGCAATCGCCAAGCCACCGTCACCGAGGAAGTTGTCTATTCGACGCCTTTCGGCTCGCTGTTGCGCTTCCGCAAGGACATCGACGTTCCACAACCCAAGGTGCTCCTTGTCGCGCCGCTTTCGGGCCATTTTGCGACCCTGCTGCGCAACACCGTGCAAGTTCTGCTCGCGGACAATGACGTCTATATTACGGACTGGCACAACGCCCGCGACGTCCCGCTGTCGGCCGGCGAATTCGGCATGGACGGCTACATCGGCCACGTGATCGAGTTCCTCGAAAAACTCGGTCCGCCCGCGCATGTCGTGGCCGTCTGCCAGCCTTGCGTTCAGGCGCTCGCCGCGACCGCCATCATGGCGGAATCCGACAATCCGGCGACGCCCGCGAGCCTGACGCTGATGGCGGGCCCGATCGACTGCCGGCTCAACCCGACCAAGGTCAACGAGCTGGCGACGACCAAGCCGATCGAATGGTTCGAGAAGAACCTGATCGCGCTGGTGCCCGGCCGGTTCAAGGGCGCGGGACGGCTCGTCTATCCCGGCTTCATGCAGCTCACCGCCTTCATGTCCATGAACATGGACCGGCATGTGAAGGCTCATGTGGAACTCTACAATTCGCTCGCCGCCGGCGAGATGGAGAAAGCGCAGCAGACCAAGACCTTCTACGACGAATATTTCGCCGTCCTCGACCTGACCGCGGAATTCTACATCGAGACGGTCAAGCTGGTTTTCCAGGATTACGCGCTGGCCAAAGGGCAATTGCAGTACAAGGGCCGCACGGTCAATCCGAAAGCGATCAAGAAGACGACGCTGCTGACGGTCGAAGGCGAACGCGACGACATCTGTTCCGTCGGCCAGACGCTGGCCGCGCACGATCTCTGTTCGAGCCTCAAGCCGTTCCGCAAGCGCCATCACCTGCAACCGGGCGTCGGCCATTACGGCGTCTTCTCCGGCAAGAAGTGGGAAGGCCAGATCTATCCGCTCGTGCGCAACGCGATCCTGTCGAGCGAATGACCGACGCCTGACGGGCCGGCGCGGCGAAGACATATTGCTCTTTCGATGTTCGCGGCATTGCCGCAATCGTCGGTATAATAGCGCCATGCCCAACGCCTTCTTCTCCGATCTTGTCTCCTCCATCGCCGAGCGCGGGCGCACGCTGCTGCGCCTGAAAACATGGCCGGCCGACGCCGCCGGCCAGGCCGGCAGCCTGATCGACATGTGCCGCGCCCTGCTGACCGGTCGCGGCGAGGCGACGGGCGTCGCCATAGCTGCGGAAGTGCTCGACCGCTACAGGACGCTCGACGCCGATGCGCGGCGCGGGTTTTTCGTTGCGCTCGCGGATGCCTTCGGGCCGGACCACGAGCGGCTCGCCAAAGCGATCGAAAAATGGAAGGCCGACGCCAACGATCGCACGGCGGCCGACCTGCATTACGCATCCGAGCCCAGCCGGCTCGAACTGTTCCGCCGCCTCAACCGCGCGCCCGGCGGCACGGCGGCGCTGGTCGACATGCGCTCCGATCTTCTCGTCGAAATGCGCGCCGACAAGGCGCTGGCGCCGATCGACAAGGATTTCACGCATCTCTTCGCCTCATGGTTCAATCGCGGCTTTCTCGTGCTGCGCCGCATCGACTGGTCGACGCCGGCGAGCGTGCTCGAGCGCATCATCCGCTACGAGGCGGTGCATGAAATCCACGACTGGAACGATCTGCGCCGCCGCATCGACCCGCCCGACCGGCGCTGCTACGCCTTCTTCCATCCCGCGCTGATCGACGAACCGCTGATTTTCGTGGAAGTGGCGCTTGTCGAGCAAATTCCCGGAGCCATCGCGCCGCTGCTCGCGCACGACCGCGCAGCGGTGGCGCCAGAGCGCGCGCGCACGGCCGTGTTCTATTCGATCTCCAACTGCCAGAAGGGGCTTGCCGGCGTCACTTTCGGCAATTTCCTCATCAAGCAGGTTGTCGAGGAATTGCGCCGCGAACTGCCGCGCGTCGAAACCTTCGTCACACTGTCGCCTGTTCCCGGCTTCCGCGCCTGGCTCGCCAAGGCCGAGGACGCGCCGATCGACGACGACGCGCGCACGCTGCTGGCCGAGATCGACGCACCCGAATGGACGAGCGATCCCGAAAAGGCGGAGCGGCTGCGCAAGATCGTCGAGCCGCTTGCGGCGCATTATTTCCTGAAAGCGCGCCTGCCGAACGGACGCGTCGTCGATCCCGTCGCGCGATTCCACCTCGGCAATGGCGCGCGGCTGGAGCGTATCAACTGGATGGGCGATCTCTCGCGCAAGGGCCTGAAGGAATCCGGCGGCGTGATGGTCAATTACCTCTACGATCTCGACGAGATCGAGAAGAATCACGAGGCCTTCGCCAATCAGGGCGAGGTGATCGCGTCGAACGCCGTGAAACGGATGCTGAAGGGCGAGCGCCAGATTTTCGGCATTCCCGCGCCGAGCTTCGCGCAGGGTTAGCGTCGATTGCGTCCTCCCAAACGGCCGCAGGCCGATCCGGGAAGCAACGCGGGACGCTGCGGCTCTGGATCCCGGCTCTCCGCTGGGCTGCGGCCGGGACGACAGACGCATTTTCCTTCGCCCCCGTCCTACGGTAAACCCTGAGCAAAATCTCAGGGAAGGTCCACGCTCCATGCCCGCGCATCTCTACGCCGAACTCTCGTCGCGATTTCCGACCGATCGCAGCCGCATAGCCTTCGAGACGCAGGACGGCGCGCTGCACAGCTACGCCGACGTCGACGCCGGCGCCGCGCGCATGGCGGGCGCTCTGGTTTCGCTCGGCGTGAAACCCGGCGACCGCGTGGCCGTGCAGGTGGAAAAATCGCTTGCCGCCGTGCTGCTCTATCTCGGCTGTGCGCGCGCAGGCGCGGCCTTCCTGCCGCTCAACACCGCGTATACCCCGGCCGAGATCGAATATTTTTTGACCGACGCCGAGCCGACCGTCTTCGTCTGCGATCCCGCACGCAAGGATGCGCTGGCCGGCGCGGCGAAAGCAGCCAAGGTCGCGCATGTCGAGACGCTCGACGCCCATGGCAAGGGGTCGCTCGCCGACTGCGCGGCGTCCATGCCGCCGACCTTCGCGGATGTCGAGCGCGGGCCGGACGATCTTGCGGGCATCCTCTACACGTCAGGCACGACCGGACGCTCCAAGGGCGCGATGATCACGCAGGAGAACCTCGCCTCCAACGCGCGTTCGCTCGTCGAAGCCTGGCGCTTCACCAGCGACGACACGCTGATCCACGCGCTGCCGATCTATCACACGCATGGGCTTTTCGTTGCGATCAACGTCCTGCTGATGGCCGGCGGAAAGATGATCTTTCTGCCGAAATTCGACGGCGACCAGGTCATGTCCTATCTGCCGCGCGCCACGAGCCTGATGGGCGTACCGACCTTCTACACGCGCCTCTTGCAGCACGCAGGCCTGACGAAGGACGCGACCGCGCACATGCGCCTCTTCATTTCGGGCTCGGCGCCGCTGCTTGCCGAAACGCATCGCGAATTCTTTTCGCGCACGGGACAGCAGATTCTCGAGCGTTACGGCATGACCGAAACCAACATGATCACGTCGAACCCCTACGACGGCGATCGCGTGCCGGGCACCGTGGGCTTCCCGTTGCCTGGCGTCGCGCTGCGCATCGCCGATCCCGAGACCGGCGCGCATCTGCCCAAAGGCGAGATCGGCGTGATCGAGGTGAAGGGGCCGAACGTGTTCAAGGGCTATTGGCGGATGCCTGAAAAGACCGCCGCCGAATTCCGCTCCGACGGCTATTTCATCACCGGCGATCTCGGCATGATCGACAAGCGCGACTACGTGCACATCGTCGGGCGCGGCAAGGATCTGGTCATCACCGGCGGCTTCAACGTCTATCCGAAGGAAATCGAGACGGAGATCGACGGCATGCCGGGCGTCGTCGAGAGCGCCGTCATAGGCGTGCCCCACGCCGATTTCGGCGAGGGCGTGACGGCGGTTGTGGTGCGCGCCAAGGGCGCCACGATCACCGAGAAGGAAATCACGTCGGCGCTCGAGGGCAAGCTCGCGAAATTCAAGCAGCCGAAGAAGATCGTCTTCGTCGACGATTTGCCGCGCAACACGATGGGCAAGGTGCAGAAGAACGTGCTGCGCGAGACGTACAAGGCGATCTATTCGGGATGAGCCGCGAGTTCAGGAATCGTTCACCACGTTCCTTGGCCGGGCGTTAGGATTAATACCGCAGATTGCAGCTCCCGGCCGGGTTCGAGAGTCTGCAATGTCCGCGTACAAATCCCTGGCCGGCGCGACCGCGCTTGCGCTCGCCGCTATTTCTCCCGCATTCGCCGCCGAACCGGCCAATCAGGGCTGGACCATCACACTCAAGGCCAATGGCGGCGTGTCGCCGGCCTGGGAGGGATCGGGCGCCCTCTCCCCTTATCTGCTGCCCGGCCTGAGCGTGCGGCGCGCCGGCAGCCCGATCAACTTTTCCGCGCCCGACGATTCCGCCGGTTTCGCGCTCTACGACGAAAACTGGCTGAAGGCCGGCGTCGTCGGCAAGCTGAAGGGCCCGCGCCGTTCCGCCGAACACGCGGACCTGCGCGGCGTGCACGATATCGACTGGACGATCGAGGCAGGCCTGTTCGCGGAATTCTGGCCGATGGAAAAGCTGCGCGCGCGTATCGAGGCGCGGCACGGTTTCGTCGGCCATCACGGCAATATCGTCGATCTCTCGGTGGATTGGGTCGAGCGCCGCGGACCGTGGACGGTATCGGTCGGGCCGCGCATGTCGCTCGGCGACACGCGCTACATGGACAAATTGTTCGGCGTGAACGCCTACGAGGCGTTGATGAATCCGCGCCTGCCCGCCTATCGCGCCGAGGGGGGCGCCAAGTCCGTGGGCGTCGCGGCCGCGGTTTCCTACGAATGGTCGAAGCAATGGACCACGACGGTCTACGCCCGCTACAATCGGCTCATGGGCTCGGCGAGCGCAAGCCCGCTCGTCGATACGCTCGGCTCGCGGAACCAGTTCACGCTCGGCGCCATCGTCTCCTATTCGTTCGACTGGGCCGGGTTCTAGATGAATGCGGGATGGCGGACCGCGAGCCTGAAGGCTGGCGGTCCATTCACGCCAGCCGCTTCTCTGCAATGCGCGCGAGCAGAGAGGCGCCGATCGGCAGGATTTCGTCGTTGAAGACGTAGGCGGGATTGTGCACCGAGGCGCCGGGCCCCATGCCGAGCCAGACGTAGGAGCCGGGCGCGGCCATCGCCATGTCGGCGAAATCCTCCGAGCCCATCTTCGGCTCGGCGTCGGTCACGACCTTGTCCGCGCCGAACAATTCGGTGGCGACGTCGGCCATCGCGTCGGTCTGGTCCGGCGCATTGCGCATGACGGAGAAAATGTCGCGGATCTCGACGTCGATCTTGGCGTTGTAGGCCGCCGCAAAGCCCGCGCAGATTTCGCGCATGCGCTTGTTCACCAGCACGCGCATCTCGTCCTCGAAAATGCGGATTGTGCCGGCCAGATGCGCGGTCTCGGGGATGACATTGTAAGCCGAACCCGCGTTGAACTTGGTGATGGAGACGACCGCGCTTTTCAGAGCGGGCGCGTTGCGGCTGACGATGGTCTGCAGCGATTGCGCGAGCGCGGCGCCGATCATGACGGGATCGTTGGAATATTCGGGCATGGCGCCGTGCGCGCCCTTGCCGGTGATGTGGATGTCGAAGAAATCGGCGCCCGCCATCGCCGGACCCGTGCGCATGGAAATCTGGCCGAGCGGCGAGCCCGGGAAATTATGCAGCGCGAACACTTCGTCGCAGGGAAAGCGCTTGAACAGGCCGTCGGCGATCATCGCGCGCGCGCCGCCGAGGCCCTCTTCGGCCGGCTGGAAGATCAGCGCCACCTCGCCTGAAAAATCCCGCGTCTCGGCAAGATAGCGCGCGGCGCCGAGCAGCATCGTGGTGTGGCCGTCATGGCCGCAGCCGTGGAATTTGCCGAGGTTTTTCGAACTCCACGGCAGGTTGGTCTGCTCGTCCATCGGCAGCGCGTCCATGTCGGCGCGCAGGCCGACGCGCTTGCCGGTCCCGTTCTTGCCCTTGATGACGCCGACGACGCCGGTCTTGCCGATGCCGGTGTGCACCTCGACGCCGTAGGATTCGAGCTCCTTCGCCACGAGGCCCGATGTGCGCACCTCCTCGAAGCCGATCTCGGGATGGGCATGAATGTCGCGGCGGATTTCGGTCATGCGGTCGGCGTAACCCTTGATTTTCTCCAGCACGTCCATCTGCGCCTCCATTTAATCGCGGGCGGCCACCCATGCGCTGCCGGCAAGGTAGGGCGGCTTGGCGCCGCACGGCAAGCCCGCGCCTTGACGGGGGCGCCCGCGCGGCCTGAAAATCGCGGCAAATCAGATCAAGGGCAAAGCCCGGACAGGAAACGCCAGATGAACGAGCATCCGAAGATGACGGCGCCCAATGCGCCGTTCAAGCACATCGAATTTCTGCCGCGCGAGATCGACGCGGAACGCCGCGCCAATGGCGAGATCATCCTGCGTCAGCGCATTCCGCTCGATCCCTACGAGCGCAGCATTCCCGTCTATCTCGAGCGCTGGGCCAAGGAACGGCCCGACCACGTCTGGCTCGCCCAGCGCCGCGGGCCGGAGCGCGCGTGGAAGAAGGTGACTTACGCCGAAGCCAAACGCGACGTCGACGCGCTCACGCAGGCGCTGCTCGACATGAAGCTGACGCCCGAGCAGCCGGTGGCGATCCTTTCGGGCAATTCCATTGAACATGCGCTGATGACGCAGGCCGCAATGCAGGCGGGCGTGCCCGCCGCGCCCGTCTCGCCCGCCTATTCGCTGATGAGCCAGGACCACGCGAAGCTGCGCTACATCTTCGACCTCATCAAGCCCGGCGTGGTGATGGTGCAGGATGGCGTCGCCTTCGGAAAGGCGCTGAAGGCGCTGGACCTGACGGGCGTCACCGTCGTGCATGTCGAGCGCGCGCCGGAGGGAATCGAAAGCCGCGCGTGGAGCGAACTTGTCGCGACCAGACGCACCGGCGACGTCGACAAGGCGATCGCCGCCGTTGGGCCTGAGACAGTCGGCAAGCTCTTGTTCACGTCGGGCTCAACCGGCATGCCCAAGGCCGTCATCAACACGCAGGCGATGATGTGCGCCAATGTCGTGATGGGCAAGATGACGCGCAAGCGCAGCGAGAGCGATCCGCGCATGGTCGTGCTCGACTGGCTGCCGTGGAACCACACGATGGGCGGCAACGCCGGTTTTCACGCGCTGCTCGCCGAGGGCGGCACGCTCTATATCGACGACGGGCGTCCGGTGCCCGGCATGTTCGACGAAACGCTGCGCAATCTGAAGGAGATTTCGCCGACCTATTACACCAACGTGCCGGCGGGTTTCGCCGTACTCGCCACCGCGCTCGAGAACGACGACTCGCTGGCGAAATCCTTCTTCAAGGATCTCGGCATTCTCGGCTACGGCGGCGCGACGCTGCCGGACGATCTCTACATCCGCATGCAGCGGCTTGCGGTGAAATACACGGGCCATCGCATCGTGTTCTTCACAGGCTGGGGCTCGACGGAAACGGCGCCGACGGCGACGTCCACCTATTGGGAGACCGAGCGCGTCGGCCTGATCGGCCTGCCGCATCCCGGCGTCGAACTGAAGATGGTGCCCACCGGGCCGAAATACGAAATGCGCATCCGCTCGGTGATCGTGACGCCCGGCTATTACCGCCAGCCCGACCTGACGGAAAAGGCCTTCGACGAGGAGGGCTATTACAAGATCGGCGACGCCGGGACGTTCGTGGATGCAAACGACCCCACCAGGGGTCTCATCTTCGCCGGGCGCGTGGTCGAGGACTTCAAGCTGACGTCCGGCACGTTCGTGCATGTAGGATCGCTGCGCGTCGCGGCTATAGCCGCGGCGAGTCCGATCGTGCAGGACGCGCTGGTGGCGGGGCAGGACAAAGAGTACATCGCGCTGCTGGCGTGGCCGAACCTCGAGGCCTGCCGCCTCGTCGCCGGCAAGGTGAATGCGCCTTTGGACGAGATCGTCCACGATCCCGCCGTGAAGGAGCATCTGCGCAAGGGCCTGCATGCGCACAATGCGCAGACTCAAGGCTCGTCGATGCGCATAGCGCGCGTGATGCTGATGACCGAACCGCCGTCGATCGACGGCAACGAACTGACCGACAAGGGCTACATCAACCAGCGCGCGGCGCTGGAGCGCAGAAATGCGCTGGTCGAACGGCTGTATGCGGCTGAACCCGATCAGGATGTGATCGTCGTTGAGCGATAGAGCTTTCCGGGCGTCATTGCGAGCGAAGCGAAGCAATCCATCCCCGGAATTTGAAGCAGATGAGGAGATGGATTGCTTCGTCGCTTCGCTCCTCGCAATGACGGAATGCTGATTTGAAATACCGCGCCATCGTCTGTCGTGAACTCGGACCGCCTGATGTCCTGCGCATCGAGGAACTCGGAGCGCCGCCGCTCGCGGAAGGTCAAGCCCGGGTGCGGCTGCATTCGTGCGGAGTGAATTTTCCCGACCTGCTGATGGTCGCGGGCAAATACCAGACGAAGCCGCCGCTGCCGTTCGTGCCCGGTTTCGAATCCGCCGGCGAAGTGATCGAAACGGCGCCCGGCGCGCGCGTGAAAGTCGGCGACCGCGTGATCCTGCGCCGCAAGACCGGCGGCTTCGCCGAACAGGCGGTGGCCGCGCCGAACGAACTCGTCGCCGCGCCCGCGCATTACAGCTACGACGAAGCTGCAACCTATTCGGTCGGGCTCGTCACCTCCTATCACGGGCTGATCACGCAGGGCCGGCTCTCCAGGGGCGAGCGCGTCCTCATCACGGGCGCTGCCGGCGGCGTCGGCATGGCGGCGGTGCAACTGGCGGCGCATATCGGCGCGGAAGTCATCGCGGTCTGTTCGACAGCGGAAAAATGCGCGGCGGCGGCGGCGGCGGGCGCGGCGCATACGATCAATTCCTCCGAACGCCGGATCGACGAGGCCGCCAAGGAATTGACCGGCAGCAAGGGTGTCCATTGCATCTACGATCCCGTCGGCCTGCCCGCCGAGATCGCGCTGCGGGCGCTGGCCTTCGGCGGGCGTATCCTGCTGATCGGCTTTGCCGGCGACATTCCGAACTATCCGGCCAATCGCGTGCTGATCAAATGCGCGACGCTGATAGGGGTCCGCGCCGGCGAATATGTCCGGCATTTCCCCGATGTGCGCGTGAAGGAAACGCCGGAGATGGACGCTTTGACCAAGGTCGTGCGCCCGCATGTCGGCAAGGCCTATCGGCTGGAGGAGGCGGGCCAAGCCTTGCGCGACATAGCCGACCGCAAGGCGATCGGGCGGCTTGTCCTGCATCCGTGATTGGACCGCGCGCCTTGAGGCGCGCACATTCAAGTGCAAGCCCAAGCCAGACGCGCCGTCTTTGCCAGGAGCGCAGCGACGGCGCTTGGCATGAAAATTCCCCGCCGGGTGAATTTTCGGCCAGACTCTGAAGGCTCGCGGTCCAAAAGTCCCCTTTCCTTCGCCTGCCGCCGCGCCTAGAAAGCTTCCAAATTCTTCCAGACAGGCGGACGCGCCCATGACCTATCAGCACACACCCCTCTTCCCGCTCGGCGAAGACAAGACGCCCTATCGCCTCGTCACCACGGAAGGCGTGCGGGTCGAGAAAATGGGCGCGCATGAGTTTCTCGTCGTCGACCGCGAGGCGATCCGGGCGCTGTCAGAGGCTGCGACCATCGACACCAACCATCTGCTGCGCCCCGGCCATCTGCAGCAGCTCGCGAAAATCCTCGACGATCCGGAAGCGACGTCGAACGACAAGTTCGTCGCCTACGATCTTCTCAAGAACGCGAACATTTCGGCCGGCGGCGTGCTGCCGATGTGTCAGGACACGGGCACCGCCATCGTGATGGCGAAGAAGGGCCGCTTTGTCTTCACCGACGGGCAGGACGAGAGCGCGATCGCCGAGGGCGTGCGCGACGCCTATGAAAAAAAGAACCTGCGCTATTCGCAGCTCGCGCCGATTTCGATGTTCGAGGAAAAGAACACCAAGACCAATCTGCCGGCGCAGATCGACATCTATGCCGAGGGCGAGGACGCCTACAAATTCCTGTTCGTGGTGAAGGGCGGCGGTTCGGCCAACAAGACCTTCCTCTATCAAGCGACGCCCTCGCTGCTGACGCACGACCGTCTGATCGGCTTCATCAAGGAGAAGATCCTCACGCTCGGCACGGCGGCCTGCCCGCCCTATCACCTGGCCATCGTCATCGGCGGCCTGTCGGCGGAACTGAACCTCAAGACCGTGAAGATGGCCTCGACGCGCTATTACGACGAACTGCCGACGACCGGCGGCGAGGACGCGCACGCTTTCCGCGACATCGCGATGGAAGAGGAAATCCACAAGCTGACGCAGCAGATGGGCGTCGGCGCGCAATTCGGCGGCAAGTATTTCTGCCATGACGTGCGCGTCATCCGCCTGCCGCGACATGGAGCGTCATTGCCGATCGGCATCGGCGTGTCCTGCTCGGCCGACCGGCAGGCCAAGGGCAAGATCACCAAGAAGGGCGTGTTCGTCGAGGAGCTGGAGCACGATCCCGCGCGCTTCATGCCGCATGTCGACGAAGCCACGCTCGGCGGCGAGGTCGTGAAGATCGACCTGACGCAGCCGATGAGCGAAATTCTCGCAACGCTCGGCAAATATCCTATCAAGACGCGGCTGTCGCTGACCGGCCCGATGATCGTCGCGCGCGATCTGGCGCATGCGAAGATCCGCGAGCGGCTCGAGCGCGGCGAACCCATGCCGGATTATTTCAAGAACCACCCAGTCTATTACGCCGGCCCCGCCAAGACGCCGACGGGCTACGCTTCCGGCTCGTTCGGTCCGACGACGGCCGGCCGCATGGACTCTTACGTCGACCAGTTCCAGGCGGCGGGCGGCTCTATGGTGATGCTCGCCAAGGGCAACCGTTCGGCCGAGGTGCGCAACGCCTGCGGCAAGCACGGCGGCTTCTATCTCGGCTCGATCGGCGGGCCTGCGGCGCGGCTCGCGCAGGACTGTATCAAGAAGGTCGAAGTGCTCGAATATCCCGAGCTCGGCATGGAGGCGATCTGGAAGATCGAGGTCGAGGATTTTCCCGCTTTCATCGTTGTCGACAACAAGGGGAACGACTTCTTCAAGGAGTTGAATCTCGGCTGACGTCTGGTATCAGACGAGCGCGGCAGCGCTATCGCCCGTCCGCGCATTTCAAGGACGGGCGTCCTATTTCAGTCGCGCGGCGCCGGGCTTTTTCCGGCGCGACGCGCGATCCGTTGTTTTTGAGAGATTGCCATGTGCGAAGCGTCACATCACTGTGCTCCCTCGTATGGAATAGTTCGGTTTGTCCGGAGCTTGGGGGAGCTCTCGTCCATGCGTAACTTGATCTTCGCGTCCGCTTTTGTCGCCGCCAGCCCTGCGCTGGCGGCGACAATCGCGAAGCCCGTCGAGATGAGCCAATGCTCGCGCGACCTGGCTTCGGTCGACAAATCCTTCGCCGACGCCATGCTCGATCTGCAGCGCAACGGAGACCCCGCGAAAAGATGCTCGGCATGGCGGCGTCACATCGACGTCATGCAGAAAGCGAGCATTGTATTTTCGCGCTGCACGGCGAACGATGCGCGCGACGGCGCGATCAGCCAGATGAGGGGTTCGATCGCCGATTTCGAGGCGATGATCTCGCAGGCGCAGTGCCCCTGAACGTCGCAATCGCGGCTTCTATACAGATGAAATCACGCGTAGTCGCAGTATTATCAACGCTGTTCTACGCGGTAACTATCGTGCGAAGAACTACACGCTGACCCTGCCGTGACCCGCGCTGCTCGCGACCTCCAGACTCAAGTCGGCTGCGGGCCGGCATATCCCTCGACGATCACGATATCGCCGGTCGAAACCGGCGCGCGCAGCTTGATGGCGGCCTGGTATTCGGGCGAATTGTAGCAGGCGACCGCCGTCTCGTAGGATTCGAATTCCAGCACGACATGGCGCGAGCGAAGCTTCCCCTCCGGCCCCTCGCACTGGCCGCCGCGCACCAGAAATTTCGCGCCGTATTTCGAGAAGGCG
This sequence comes from Rhodoblastus sp., assembly GCA_047605445.1. GTDB lineage: Bacteria > Pseudomonadota > Alphaproteobacteria > Rhizobiales > Beijerinckiaceae > JAJXWB01. The sequence goes on along the minus strand of JASGFP010000004.1, from coordinate 4,980 downwards.
ATGGCGTTGGCCTGCACATAGGCCTTGTAGGCCTCCGGGTCCGCCACATCGACATGCCCTATCCAATATCCCTTAGCCATCGTTTCCACCTTCATTGTTTTGTCATCTTTGCCCACTATATCTCTCTCATCCGCTCGATGCGTATGCGTTGAGAGCGGGTTGCGCGCCGGGCCGGATGTACGCCCGGCGTTTTGCTTTTTCAGGGCTCAGGACGCGCGGTTGCGCTTGCCGCGCAGCGCGAGCCCCGCCTCTATCTCCGCCACGATCGCCTGCGCAGCCGTTTTCGGGTCGGCGGCCTCCGTCACCGGACGGCCGACGACGATATGATCGGCGCCGGCGGCGAGCGCCAGCGTCGGCGTCATCACGCGCTTCTGGTCGCCGAGCGCGGCGCCGGCTGGCCGGACGCCCGGCGTCACCAGCAGCATGTCGGGCCCGAGCAGCGCCCGCATCGCCTCGGCTTCTTCCGGCGACAGGATCAGCCCGTCGACGCCGGCCTCGCGCGCCTGCAGCGCGCGGCGGGCGATGAGATCGCGCACGCCCAAAGCGTAGCCGGCGCTTTCGAGATCGGCGTCGTCGTAAGAAGTCATGACGGTGACGGCGAGCAGCTTCAGGCCCGAGCCCGCTGCGCCGCGTTTCGCCGCGGCCATCGTCTGGGGATAGGCGTGGACGGTGGCGAAGGTCGCGCCGAGGCCGGCGAGCTGGCGCGTCGCGCGCTCGACCGTGTTGGGAATGTCATGCAGCTTGAGGTCGATGAAGACCTTCGCGCCCGCCGCGATCAGTTCGCGGGCGATGTCGAAGCCCGCGCCGCCGTAAATCAGCTCCATGCCGATCTTGTAGAAGCTCACGCTGTCGCCGAGCTTCGCGATCATGTCGCGCGCCTCGGCGGCGCCCGGCACGTCGAGCGCGACGATCAGGCGATCGCGGGGGGTGATGGGATCTGACATGCGGCGGCTCCCGAAAGGTAGATGCTGCGGCAATCGCAAATCTGACGGGCCGCCGCAACCTCAAAGGCTGCGCGCCGCGGCAAGCTTGCGCGCGACAACCTTCGCGCCGCGCGCAACGCGGGCGCCGGGACCGGGCACAGGGATGACATTGTCGTGCGAAACCTCGCCCGCGCATTCCGAGCAGACCACGCGCGGACGGAACGTGTGGCCGCAATCGCGGTGGACGAATTCGAGCGGCGCTCCCTTGCGCGGCGCTTTCCACCGGTCGCCCCACGCCGTTAGCGCCATGAGGATCGGCACGAGTTCGAGGCCGGCCTCGGCCAGCCTGTATTCGTATCGCGCCGGGCGCTCCCCATACCTCTCACGCCGCACGACGCCGGCCTTTTCCAGCGCGGCGAGCCGGCGCGTCAGAAGATTGCGGGATATGCCGATGTCTTCGACGATTTCGTCGAAGCGGCGCACGCCGAGATAGAGGTCGCGAAGGATCAGCGGCGACCACCAGTCGCCGATCGCCTCGAGCGACCGGGCGAGCGAGCAGGGCATGTCGGCGAAACTCGTGCGCTCCAAGGCAGACCCTCATCCGAGTTGCATGATTGAACTAACGGGATAAAATCGAGTTCAATGATTGAACTGTGAGGTCATCATGTATCACGCCATCGTTCGCCGCAAGGCAGCGGCGCTGTTCGCGGCGGTCAGCGCCGGCGACGCACAACCGGTGCTCGACGGTCTTGCCCCGCATTTCGAGCATTTCTTTCTCGGGGAGAGCGCGCTCGGCGGCCGTCGGACAAGTCTGGCCGCCACACGCGCCTGGTACGAACGGCTCTACCGGCTCCTGCCGGACATAGCCTTCGACTTGCGGACCATGCGGATTTCCGGACCTCCATGGAACACGCTGATCGCGGTTGACTGGATCGAGACGAACTCAGCCGGCGGCGTCCGGACGCACACGCCCGGCGTCCATGTCGTACGGCTGGCCTGGGGCCGCATGACCTATCTCGGCATTTATCCCGATACGACTGTGCTCGTCGCAACGCTCGACAGGCTGCACGCGGCAGGCGTCGCCGAAGCCAGGGCGGACAAGATCGAGGGGTGAGGCTCAGCGTCGCCCGTCGCGCGGGCCGTCGGCGATCTTCTTGAGAAACGCCAGCGCCGGCTCGACCTGCTTCTGGCGGAAGGCCTTGAAGGCCGGCGCCAGTTCGTTATGGCGGCGCAGGTGGGTGACGACCTGCACGCCGCGCGCGTCGGCGCGGGTGTAGCGCCAGACGCGCGCCGGGGGCAGGTTGAGCCAGACCGGGTTCGACACTTCGCCGCGATAATCGGCGGCGGCGCGGCGGCTGGTCTTCAGCGGCATGGGCGACACCAGGCCGTAGGTGAACTGGACGAAGGATCCTTCCGCGCCCATCAACGCAAAGGCCTCGTCGAGAAGGTGCAGGCGCTCGCGTTCAGGCCGGTTGAGCAAAGGCAGGCTCGAGACGATGGTCGAGACCGCCGCGCCCTCGAGGTGCTTGAGCGTATCGCTCAGACGATAGGCGTCGCCGCGCAGCACCTGCGCGCCGGGAAAGCGGCGCTCGAGCAGCTTGCAGAAGGCGGGGTCGTATTCGACGAGCACCAGCTTTTCGACCGGCACGCCGCGCGCCACCAGCGCCTCTGTGACCGGGCCGGTGCCCGGTCCCAGTTCGACGATCAGCCCTTCCGCGCGCGGATCGACGCAGCGCGCCATGGCGCGCGCGAGAAAGCGGCCGGACGGGGTCACGGCGCCCGTGATCAACGGCGAGTCGAACCACGACTTGATGAAGCGCGCCTCGTCGGCGAACCGCTCCTCGAACTTCACACGGTTCGGCGCGCGGCGGACGTTCGTGCGCAGGGGTTTGGCGCTCAAGAGTTTCAGGGCTCCTCGTAACCCACGTTCGCGCAAGCCGGCGGCGGCGTCAAGAAATCGTCACATGGCCGAATCGGCGGCAGGACGGCTACCTGCCGCCAATATCGTCCAGAAAATCCTTCATCTTCGCAAAGAAACCCGCCGATTCCGGCTGGGTCCTGTGCGAGGATTCCTTGTCGAACTCGGCCAGAAGCTCGCGCTGGCGGCGCGTGAGATTCTGCGGCGTCTCCACGACGGCCTGCACATAAAGGTCGCCGAAATCCTTTGAGCGCAGGACAGGCATGCCCTTGGCCCGTATCTTGAACTGCCGCCCGGTCTGCGTGCCCTCCGGCACTTTCACCTTGGACTGGGCGCCGTCGAGCGTGCCGATCTCGAACTCCCCGCCGAGCGTCGCCTGAACCATCGAAATGGGAACGCGGCAGTAGAGGTCGGCGCCGTCGCGATGGAACATGGCGTGCGGCTTGATCGACAGGAAGATGTAGAGATCGCCGGAGGGCCCGCCGCGCACGCCCGCCTCGCCCTCGCCGGCGAGGCGGATGCGGGTGCCGTCCTCGACGCCCTGCGGAATATTGACCGAGAGCGTGCGCTCCTTGGTGACGCGGCCCGCCCCCGCGCAGCTCGCGCAGGGATCCTCGATGCGCTCGCCGCGGCCGTGGCAGGCCGGGCAGGTGCGCTCGATGGCGAAGAAGCCCTGCTGGGCGCGCACGCGGCCGTGGCCGCCGCAGGTGGCGCAGGTCTTGGGCTTGGAGCCGGGCTTGGCGCCGGAGCCAGCGCAGGCCTCGCAGGTGACCGAGGTCGGCACCTTGAGATTCGCGGTCTTGCCGGCGAACGCCTCTTCCAGCGTGATCTCGAGATTGTAGCGCAGGTCCGAGCCGCGCTCGCGCCCGCCGCCGCGCTGGCCGCGCCGGCCCATCACGTCGCCGAACAAATCGTCGAAAATATCGGCCATCGAGGAGGCGAAGCCTTCGCCCATGCCGAATCCGCCGCCGCCCTGCTCGAACGCCGCATGGCCGAAGCGGTCATAGGCGGCGCGCTTCTGGCCGTCGGAAAGGACCTGATAGGCTTCGTTGACTTCCTTGAAGCGCGCCTCGGCCGCCTTGTCGCCGGGGTTGCGGTCGGGATGGTTCTGCATCGCCGACTTGCGGAAGGCCGTTTTCAGCTCGATTTCCGTAACCGTGCGCGTGACGCCCAGTATCTCGTAATAGTCGCGCTTCGACATTTTACCGCCGATTGAGCGAGGAGGCGCTCACCACGAAGAAGGCCGGCGAGCCGAGACCCTTTTCGGTAAGCGGGAAGACCCAGAACGGGTTCGCGAGCGGCTGGATGACAAGAAACGAGAGGACATTGTCGCCGCCCGAAACCAGATCGAGCCGGTAGAGCTTCTTGTCCTTCAGGATTTTCTCGGAGATCGGGTCGGCCTTGATCAGCGCCTGATAGTCGGCGTCCGCCATCTGGTTGTAGGTGACCGACTTGAAATAGGCCTTCTCGCGATCCGGCCCCGACTTGCCGTCCATCTCGGCGGCGCCGAAGGTGGCGCGCGCGCCGCTGTCGGGAAAGGCGCCGAAATACTTGTCGTTCGCGTTGAAAATCTGGCCGCTCTTGGTGCAGTAGACGGCAGCCCAAGCCGCAAGATCAGCCGGCAGCTTCATCACCGCATCCTTGGGCGCGACTTTCTCGCAATCGACCAGGATGTTCTGCGGCGGCTTGAGTTCGCCGGCGGTGACGGCCGCCGTGGTCTGCGCCTGCGCCGAGGCGGCGAATGCGAGCAGACCCGCGAGAGCAAAAATCGCTTTCGACGCGAGTTTCATCCGAAATGTTCCCAGATGTGAAAAGGGCGCCGCTGGCCGCGGCGCCCGGGTTCTATCAGGACGATTTCTTCTTGTCGTCGCCGACATCCTTGAATTCGGCGTCGATGACATCGTCCTGCGCGCCGTGCGGCTGGCCGCCATCGGCCGCGCCTTCCGCGCCAGCCTGCTGGGCCTTGTACATGGCTTCGCCGAGCTTCATCGCGGCCTGCGTCAGCTCGTTGGTCTTCGTCGTGATGGCTTCGGCGTCCTCCCCGGCGAGCGCGCTCTTCAGACCGTCGATCGCAGCGGTGATGACGCTCTTGTCGGCCTCGGACACCTTGTCGCCATGCTCGGCCACCGACTTCTCGGT